>CAJWUK010000007.1 GCA_913047365.1 uncultured Alphaproteobacteria bacterium
TGGATGCCCTGGAAGTCGATGTTTGCCATCTTGTCGGGCACTCGCTTGGCGCGATCATGGCCTGCGGCTTCACGCGAACAACGCCAGACCGGGTAGGTAGCCTGTTAATCGCATCGCCCGCTTCTGGTTATGGTCCGGATGGTGAAGAAGTTCAGGCACAGCGTCGGGCAGGACGCATCAACCTGCTGGAATCACTGGGACCGGAAGGGCTTGCGCGCGAACGCCACGGCAATCTGCTCTCCGAAGATGCGCCGCAATGGGCGCGGGACCGAGTACGCGACGTGATGTCCCTCATCTGTCCTGAAGGATACCGGCAGGCGGTCGAACTGTTGGTTCTCGGCGACATCAAATCCGATGCCGCCCAGATAAAACTTGCAGCAACGGTCGTCGTTGGCGGCGCCGATACAGTGACACCTCCCGATGGGTGCCGGTCTGTGGCGGAGAGCTTTTCAAGTTCCAAATTCCATGTGCTGCCGGGGCTGGGCCACGCCTGCTACGTAGAGGGGCCTGACGCCTTTAACGACGTTCTGTCCGACCATCTTGGCCGTCAGTAATGAGTGCCCGACCACGTAAATCGAAGGGACCCGGTTATATCGTTCCAGCGTTGGAACGGGGTTTGCTGTTGCTCCAAGCATTTTCCGGCGACAAACCGGTACAGTCGTTGGGCGTTCTGGCAAAAGAACTCGACCTGCCGCGTGCCACGGCATTTCGACTGGCTAATACACTAGAGCATTTGGGGTTTCTGGTCCGCGATCCCGACAGCGGCGAATATCGGATCGGTCCCGCGGCATTGAAACTGGGCTGGACTTATTTATCCGGTCTGGAGCTTCCGGAAATCGCGCATCCTTTTCTGACTTACCTTCGAAACCGGACAAACGCATCGGTTCATATGGCGGTTCGGGACGGGCGCGAAATCGTTTATGTCAGCCGTCTTCCTGCCAACGCAGCACTGACCAGCAATATTCGCGTGGGATCCAGATTGCCCGCGCATGCGTCTTCCATGGGGCGCGCCATGCTGCAGGACCTGGAAGAAGATGAGCTTTTCGGTCTTTACCGTGGTACCCGGGAACTCGCGCCGTTTTCGAAGGAAACGCCGCCCACAGTGCCCCAGTTGCGCGATCTTTTGGTTCGCGATGCAGCGAATAATGGTGTCATCGTCAGCCGGGGCTACTACGAAAAAGGCGTGGTCAGCATCGCCGCACCGATACGGGATGGGCGGGACCGCGTCGTCGCTGCCATAAACATAACGGCGGCATCTGACCGACTGTCTGATGAGGCACTGGAAGGGCCGGTGCGCGAAGATGTCTTGCGGACGGCACGCCAGATTTCAGAAGCTTTGGGACACGATCCGGATAGCCGCCGGACCGTGGGAATCGAACTTGCGCTGCCCAACACGGCGCTGGCGGAGCCCCGCTATAATGCGGAAGACGAACAGGGGTATCCCAAATATCAGACCCGTGACCAGCTTGAAAAAGCGGACCGACAATAAAAGCGGGAACAACGCTGATTGGAACGCGAGCACGAAGCGTAACGGGCGGAAATTGCCTGCCGGTGCAAGGATAGGGACGATAAGGGGAATTCTGAGTCGTAGATCCCGTCCTGTTTAAGGGGGTGGGTTTAATGTGGAGCGGACCAACAATGACAACAAACATGGAAAACAAGGTTGCTGCTATTACCGGTGGTTCTTCCGGTATTGGGCTGGCAACGGCGCAGGTTTTTCTGCGGACGGGGGCCAAGGTTGCTATTTGTGGTCGCAGCCAGGAACGCCTAGATGAAGCAGCAGAAGGCTTGGCAAGCATATCGGGAAAAGAAAACGTCCTTGCTTACTCCTGCGACGTGTTGGACGAATCTGCCGTGGGAGGGTTTCAGGCGGCGGTCACCGAGCGGTTCGGCCGCTGCGATGCCCTTGTCTGCAATGCCGGACAGGCGCGAGCGAGCTATTTTCACACCACCAGCGACCAGGACTGGCGGGACGAATTTGAACTGAAATTCTTCTCCGTGATCCGACCGGTTCGGGCTTTTGCTGATGCGCTTGAAGTATCGGGCGCCGGAGCGATTGTCTGCACCAGCGCCGGTCTCGCGCGTCGGCCGGAACCGTTTCTGATCGCGACCGGCGCAACGCGGGCCGGGCAATTAAACCTTCTGAAATCTTTGTCGATCGAATTCGCACCGCGAAACATTCGGGTCAATGCGGTATTAATAGGATTGGTCGACTCCGGACAGTGGAGCCGCCGCTACGAAGCCGGTGAAGGCCCAGACGGCCGAGAAATTCCCGACGGCATGTCTAAAGAGGAGTGGTTCGCGGATCTGGCGAAAACGCGTCATATCCCGCTTGGGCGATTGGGAGAACCGGAGGAGGCGGCGAACGCAATTTTGTTTTTCGCATCTCCCATGTCTTCCTACATTACGGGAGAGACTATCGAGGTAGCAGGGGGGCAGGCACGCAATGTCTGAACTGGTGACGGCCGGCGATGTTGCTGCCGCATTTCTGGAACGCTGTGGGGTCGAACATGCCTTCGGTGTTATCAGCATCCACAACATGCCGATCCTGGACGCTATTTCAAGGCGCAACAAGGTTACTTTTATCCCGGCCCGGTCCGAGGGCGGCGC
Organism: uncultured Alphaproteobacteria bacterium; assembly: GCA_913047365.1. Classification (GTDB taxonomy): domain Bacteria; phylum Pseudomonadota; class Alphaproteobacteria; order MPNO01; family UBA830; genus CAJWUK01. The sequence continues at coordinate 2,611 of CAJWUK010000007.1, forward strand.
CGTAAACATGGCCGATGCCAACGCGCGCGTGCGTGGCGGACTTGGCGTTGCGGTATCGAGCACGGGAACGGCTGCAGGAAACGCCTGTGGCGCGATTGTCGAAGCGATGACGGCGGGGACGCCGCTGCTACACCTGACCGGGCAGATCGATTCTCTACATCTGGATCGGCAGAAGGGATTTATCCATGAAGCGCCGGACCAACTCGGCATGCTCGGCGCTGCGGGCAAGGGCGCGTTCCGAGTCTGGTCCGCGGACGCTATGCTGGGCACCCTGCGGGAGGCTGTGAAGCTCGCTTTCACGCCGCCGATGGGACCGGTCAGTGTCGAGATAGCCATCGACGTACAGAAATCCAATACCGTCATGCCGGCCAGTATAGATCCGTTGCCGGTTCCGGAGTTGCCCCCGGGAGAAGATGCTGTCGATGCCCTGGCTGGCGCCCTGGCCGGCAAGAAGCGAGTGATGATGTGGCTGGGCGGCGGCGCCCGCCATGCGGCCGACCCGGTGGCGCGTCTTGCAAATCTGGGCTTTGGTGTTGTGACCAGCGTTCAGGGCCGTGGTGTGTTGCCCGGCGACGATCAGATGTCGCTTGGGGCGTTCAATCTTCAGCCCGCAGTGGAAGAGCTTTACAAGACCTGCGATGCGATGCTGGTAGTCGGGTCACATCTGCGTTCGAATGAGACGCTTTCCTATGCACTGTCTCTGCCGCAGCCCTTGTATCAGATCGATGCCGATCCGAAAGCGGAAGGCCGGTCCTATCCCGTCGACATGTTCGTCTGCGGGGACTCGGCGCTGACGCTGGAAATGCTGGCCGATAAGTTGAAGGCGAATTTTACGCCGGATGCCGGATTTAAAAGCGATATCCGGGAAGCGCGTGCCGCGGCTGAGGGTGGCATGCGAAAGGCGCTGGGGCCCTATAACGACGTTCTGGATGCCGTGCTCGAAACAGTGCCGCGCGATTTCGTCTGGGTACGGGATATCACGCTCTCCAACACGATCTGGGGTAACCGCTTGCCACCGCTGGGTGGTCCCCGAGACGGGGTTCATGCCCTGGGCGGCGGGATCGGACAGGGGCTACCCATGGGTATCGGTGCGGCATTGGCCGCTCAGCGTGACGATCGCAAGACGCTGGTTCTGGCGGGTGATGGTGGGTTCGCTGTTACCTTGGGGGAACTTGCTACCGCCAAACAGGAAAATGCCGATATCGCTATTCTGTTGATGAATGACGGCGGTTACGGGGTCATAAAGAACATTGCCGATGCCCACTATAACGGCAATCGCGATTACACCGACATTCTGGGCCCCGACTGGGGCATGCTTTGCGATTCCCTGAATATACCGCATTGGGGAGTGGCGGACGTGAAGGGCCTAGCTGAGATACTGGGACGGGCATTCGATGCGGAAGGACCGGCGCTTGTAGAGGTGGATATGACGTCAATTGGGGATTTCGCCCAAGCCTTTGCCGGACCGCCGGCCAAAACCGGAGACGACGACTGATGAATGTTTTGCTGATCGGCTATGGCGCCATCGCCCAGGAGGTCCTGAAACATATTGGGCCAGACGGCGACGCAAGGATCACGGCGATCCTAGTGCGGACGGGCCGGGTGGAAGAGGTAAGAGCCGCGGTTTCGGACAGGGGAATAGAGGTGGTGTCGTCTTTCGACGATCTCACGGTATCGCCTAAACTGGTTGCTGAATGCGCTGGACATAATGGGGTGCGGGAATACGGCGCCGACGCGTTACGCCGCGGCATGGATTTTCTGGTGATTTCCATTGGCGTGCTAGCAGACACTGCTCTCTATGAAGAACTTCTGGCGGCTGCGAAAGAGGGCGGGGCAAAACTGGTGCTCGCCGCCGGGGCCGTTGCCGGCGCTGATGCGTTGGCCGCCGCCCGTGTCGGCGGACTGTCGAAGGTCACCTATACATCCCGGAAGCCTCCCGGCGCCTGGAAGGGAACGCCGGCGGAAGAGGTATGCGATCTCGATGCGTTGGAAACCGAAACGGCGTTGTATGAAGGCGGCGCGGACGAAGCAGCGACGCGCTATCCGCAGAATGCTAATGTAGCCGCTACCATTGCCCTGGCGGGGGCAGGGTTCGGCGACACCAAGGTCCGGCTCGTGGCTGATCCTGAAGCCGGCGGAAATATCCACCAGGTCCATGCAGAAGGGATGTTTGGCGCTGTCGATATCGAAATCCGGGGCAAGCCGCTGCCGGATAATCCCAAGACGTCAACTCTTGCCGCACATTCGGTGGTTGCGGAAATCCGTCGCCGCGCCGCGCCGGTGGAGATCGGCGGCTAGGTTCTCTCGGGCGGCTTCGAAGGCCAGGAACGAGTTTTCCGATTATCGAGGCGGGGTCAACGCTGATCAGTTTGTACTTGCTGAAAAACGTTTTTGCGCCGTGTTCGGTCGCGGTCCGTTGCAGTCCTGGCGTCCTCATGTTGGTCTGGCCGATATCTGGCTCTGGTTCTATAGTTTCGCCTTACTTTCGCTAAAAAAAGAGACCCAGCCATGGCATCCCCCGACCGCACCGGAGAAACTCCCAAACAACTGACTGAGATCGGCGCGCTACCGATCCCCGATCCGGGTACACTGGACGAGGATCTGCAGAAATACATGCAAATCTGCGAAGACAAGCTGGGCCACATTCCGAACGTCGTGAAGGTGTTTTCGCTGCGGCCTGCAAAGCTGCGCACGTTCATCGCCAAATACAACGAGATGATGCTGTCGGATGAAACCGATCTTTCGCGGCTGGAACGCGAGATGATCGCGGTGGTCGTGTCTTGCGCAAATCGGTGCGTCTACTGCATCACATCCCACAGCCAGGCAGTGCGCGAATTTTCGGGCGATCCAGTGCTCGGCGATATCCTGATGGTGAATTACCGTGAAGCGAATTTGACGCCGCGTCAGCGCGCCATGCTCGACCACGCCTGGAAAATAACGACCGCCCCGGGCGAAACCGGCGAGGCTGACCGCCAGGCTCTCGCGGATGCCGGGCTCAGCCCGGAGGAAATTTTCGACGTCAACGACGTGATCGCCTATTTCAACTATACCAACCGCATGACCCACGGCCTGGGCATGCAGCCGAACGAATACTACTTTGGCCGCAACCGCCTCCCCGACCCGGAGGGGGGATAAGACTCAGCGGGGCGTTGCTCCCCGTCCCTGCAACTTCTTGGTATCTGACTACACAGCATTAATGCGACGGAGGCCCGGGGTATCCATTCACAGCGGAGGGGGATTGCGGTAAACCGCGCCAATGGCACCTGTTTTCATAAAACTCGGGCTGGATGCGAAGCAGGCAATGATGCGGGGTGCCGACCTTCTGGCGGATTCCGTCGCGCTAACACTGGGGCCCGCAGGACGTTGCGTGTTGATTGAGGCCCAGGGCGGCGGGCTACGGGCGCCGCGGATCACCAAGGACGGTGTCACCGTGGCCGACGCGCTGGAGGTCGACGGGCGGTTGGAGAAGATGGGTCTGCGGCTGATGCGGCGAGCCGCTCAGCGCATAGGCGAAGATATCGGCGACGGCACCACCACCACCATCGTACTGGCCCGGGCGCTGGCGGCAGAGGGGTTGAAAGCGATCGCTACCGGGATCGATCCAATGTCGTTGCGTCGCGAACTCGATGCAGGTGTCGCTGACGTTACGTCGGAATTGCGGAGGATGGCGAAACCGGTGCAGGGTCGTTCGGATTTCGAGCGGGTCGCGACCATTTCCGCCAACGGCGAAGAATTCCTCGGCAGAATGATTGCCGACGCGTTTGATACGGTCGGCGCGGACGGCGTTGTTTCCGTCGAAGGTGGCGAAGCGCTGGCGACCACGTGGGAGTGCGTGACTGGCCTGCAATGGGATGGCGGGTACGTTTCCCCCTATTTCATGACCGATCCGATCACCACTGAATGCCGTTACGACAATCCGCTGATCCTGCTGACCGAACACATATTGGAAGATCATACGTCGCTGCTAAAAGTGATGGAAACCGCGGTGCAGGCGCGTCGGCCACTGTTTATCGTCGCCGAGGCGGTAAAGGGCGAGGCACTGCAGACCTTGACCGTGAATAAGGTGCGCAAAGGACTGCGAGTGGTGGCGGGGAAAGGACCGCTGTTTGGTGAACGCCGCCGCGCTATGCTGGAAGACACCGCGACTGTGATCGGCGGGGCGCTGATATCCGAACATCGGGGTGACAATCTGGAAATTATCGACCCGGCGGCGCTCGGCGGCGCGGAGCGCATTGTACTGACCAAAGACCGGACTACCATCATAGGTGGTGCCGGAAAACAAGTGAATATCGACAGGCGTGTCGAGGGCATCCGGGCTGAACAAGGACTTGAGAGCAATACGCCGTTTCAGGAAAAGAACTTGCGCGAACGCCTGGCACGGCTGACCGGCGGGGTAGTTGTCGTCCGCGCCGGTGGCGGTAGCAAGATGGAGATCACCGAACGCCGGGACCGCGCGGAGGATGCCGCCGGCGCGGTGCGGGCTGCGGCAATAGACGGTATTTTGCCTGGTGGCGGGTCGTCCTATATCCATGCAGCCCGCGAGATTTCAGAAGGGAACACGACGGAGACACGGGCGGCAATGCGTATTCTTCGAACGGCGCTGAACGCACCTGCGGCGCAGATCGCCGCCAACGCTGGGTATGACGGACGCATGGTCACGGCGCGATTGTCGGAAGAGGGGAAAGTCAATCGCGGCTTCAACGCGCTGACCGGAGACTTCACCGATTTGATTAAGGCCGGCGTAATTGATCCAGCCCGGGTGGCGATATCGGCGCTGGAAGCCGCCATGTCCGTGGCGGGACTGTTTCTGACCATTGAAACCGTTATCGCAAAACCGCCACCCCCGCCGCGCCCCTCACGGGCCGATGACATCCCCTTCGGGCCGGAAGCCAAGGATATGACTGCCGAGGAAGCGGGCGAGTTCGGGCTGGTCTAGGGAGCGATCTTCAAACCCCCTCCCCACCACATGTGTTGACACTGGCGTGCCCTGCTCCATTACGACCGGTTCGATGTCGCAGGGAATATTCCCTTCCAGGATCAACGCTAGGCCTCGGCGGCAGTGCTAGGAAATTGCAAAGCAGAGGAGGGCTATATGCAAGCTCTCTTTCTTTTGAGATTGTCGTTGAAATGCAGACAGAAATATCAGACCCATCCTGACAGCCGCCTGTCGCTATTGATGCAAGACGCGAAATTACGGGCCCTTGCGCCCTTGCCCCCGATGGGTCATTGAGAGGGATGCCCGCCAGTGAGAGCACTGTCGAAGACAAACCGCTGTCGCCGATCGCCGTGCTTTGGCTTCGGCTACCGCCGAACCTGCGCGGCATACTATGGCTCAGCCTGGGCGCGTTTCTGTTCGCGGTAGTGGATGTATTCGTCAAATCCCTCGGCGGGCGCTTCGATCCGCTGCAGATTTCCTTTTTTCGCTACGGCTGTGGGCTGATCTTCCTGATCCCCGTGTTCATCCGCTTCGGCGCGTCTAACATGAAGACCGAGCGCCTGCCGCTGCACATCCTGCGCATGTGCCTGGCCTTTGCCGCGCAGCTTGGCATCTTCATCACCGTTATTCACATGCCGCTGGCGGATGCCACCGCCTTCATGTTCTCCAAGCCGCTGTTCACTACCCTAGTGGCCGTGTTCATCCTGCACGAGGTTGTCAGTGGCCGACGCTGGGCGGCGACGATCGTCGGATTCGTCGGCGTGCTGGTGCTGGTTCGGCCGGGGGCAGGGACGATCGATCCCTACGCCTTCGTCGCTATCTTTTCCGCCCTGACCTTCGCCATCGCAAACGTGCTTATCCGCAAAATGTCAACGACGGAGCCGACGCCTCGCATCCTGTTCTACTATCACATTGGCGGTGTGCTGCTGTTTATAGGACCCGCGGCCTGGGTCTGGACCATGCCGGTCGGCATCGAATGGGTGAAACTGATCGGCATTGGCGGACTGACCACCCTGGGTATTTTCGGCTTCATGCGTGCCTTCGCAGTAGGAGAGGCCAATGCCGTTGGCCCGGCGGAAAACGTCCGCCTGATCTATGCCGCGCTGTTCGGGTACTTTCTGTTCAGCGAAATACCGACCATCTGGACCTTCGCCGGCGCACTGATCATTGTCGCCAGCACAGTCTATATTGCCCGGGCGGAGGCGCGCGGCAAGGAATAAATACAAACACTAGCAATGTTTGTATTACGGTTATCCTGAGGTCCGGAAATCGGGATAAGCCGTCATGCATCTATCGTCGACCTATATATAGATACCCTGAACCGGGAACTCGACGAAACCATTCCACTGGAGCCCCACGAAAATCAGAAGCCGTTTGACTGACTATCGGGTCACTCCGCCGGCCGGCGCGTATTTTCGTGAAAACGGTGAGTATGAGAACTTTGTCTGGGGTTCCATTCGGCAAAATTTCTACCTATCGAATCTGGCTGATAGTCTTGACCGCATTGGGCTAAATCCTGAACCTGGCCTTGATCGCGACGACATCCGACCGTAATTGAAATGCGTTGATGTCCGGCGACATCCTTTGTTTTACAATGCGGTCACGGATGCCTTGGAGATTATTCGCGTACTCCACGGATCATGCGATGTGTTTCGACACCTGAAAGGAAATCTAAAAGATGACAGAAACGGCTATTTTCGAACCGGGCGGCTATCGCTATGTGCGGGGACCATTCCAGTATTCCGGCGGGGTTGCAGCGGAGGAGGGGTATGCGATTGAGCGTGTCCGCTTTCAGACTCCTGTGCCTCTGGAAGAAGGGTTCAGGCGGATCGAGGCGCATCTGGATTCCATCGGGCGCCCTTACGTGGCGTTTGCCGCCTGCGAGCTTCGCTCGCCCGAGCCGTTTTCCGAGCAGGGTTTTATCGATTTCAACCGCATCTATGTCGGCACGCTGGAAAGCTGGGGAATATTCGAAAACGACGAAAACCCGGTGGCGCGCTCCAACGTATGCCCCGAAATCGGTGGGCCATCTGAGCCCAGCTTCCATGCGTTTAGCTATACCGTCCCTGCGGCGGCCTCGCCGCAGAGCTTCGTCATTGCCGGATCGGCCGAAGCGCCGGAAGGCGGTGCTACATATCAGGAACGCATCATCCGCTTGGGCGACACTTCTGACGAGGCGATGGGAGAAAAAGCGGACTACGTTATCGGAACCATGGAAAAGCGGATGGCAGCGTTGGACGTCAGCTGGGCGCAGGCCACCGTGACCCACACCTATTCCATCCACAACATCCACCCCTTGCTGCCAGACCAGTTGGTCGCGCGCGGGGCCGCTGCAGCGGGCCTCACCTGGGTTTATGCGCGCCCGCCTGTTGTGGGGCTTGAATACGAAATGGATGTGCGCGGGGTACACACCGAACGGGTTCTGGTCTGACCGGTTCAGGAACACACCTATGAGCCTGCCGCAACGGATCCGCGCCTACCACATCACCCTGATAGGGGCGCCGATTACCGGCGTTCTGCTGCCGGCCGGCGCCGAGAGAGGTCATGTGTCCTGGGAAGAATTGCACGAAACCTTTTCCAACTTGGTGATAATGCTGGTCATCCTGCATGCGTTGTATCTGCTTGCTTTTCGGCGGCCGCTCGCCCGGTTGATGCTTCGCCGGAACCGGTGGAAACCGGAAAAAGAATGACGCGGCGGAATATCCGAACCGACAAACCTTCGGAAGCGCGCAACACCCACAGCGCTGCCGTTGCCGCGTCGGGAAACTTCGTCTTTACCTCCGGCATCACGCCACGAGATGAAGACGGTCAACTGGTTCGCCCGGGCGATATGGCGGCCCAGATACGGCAAACGCTGTCAAACTTGCGTGATGTGCTGCAGGCCGCGGAAACGGATTTCGGTTCGGTGGTGAAGTTCACCGTCTTTGTCACCGACATAGAAGCCTTCATGGCGGCACGGCGGGGAGCGGATACCGGCCTCGACGCCGCAATGGAAGCCGCGCCCGCCCTCTCGTTGGTGGAAGTTTCCCGGCTGGCCCATCCTGACATTATGGTGGAGATAGAGGCGACGGCCCAAACCGACTGAGGAAGCGTAAATTTTCCCTTGGTCCGAAAGACAGGTCTTCTGTATGGATTTCCTTCTCAAGCTCTATAATGCTGCGGTTTACCAGTGACGTTTGTGAGGGAGAGAGTCATGTCGGGTAGGGTTTTTAGAACGCAGACAGTAGTGTGCGTTCTGATAGCGTTGCCACACGTTGCGCAACCGGAGTAAAAGCCCAGAAATGGTTTTTGACTGGAACCGGGGTCCCCGTCAGGTAAAATTGCAGGCCAACACTACTACCGGGCCGGGAACCAGTTATTTCATCGGCTCCATCCCGGAGAATGAGTCATGAATGTCGTCGCTATGCCGTCCGTCGCCGTCCCGTCCATGAAAGACCGGGTGCCAGAAGCCGAATGGGAGACGCGGGTGCAACTGGCGGCTCTTTACCGGATCGCCGCCTATATGGGGCTGGAAGATCTGACAGCGAACCATTTTGCCGCGCGCGTACCCGATGCGCCGCGCCATTTTCTGATCAAGCCAACTGCGCTGCTGTTTTCCGAAGTAACCGCTTCCAACCTGTGCTGCTACGACGAAAACAGGGAACTGGTGTACAAAACCGAACATACCTCCAGCCCGGCGGGGCCCCGAATTCATGGGTCGGTGTTGGACGCGCGTCCGGACGTGATGGCGACGATTCATCTGCATACCACGGCGGGCGCCGCGGTCTCCGCCATGGATTGCGGGTTGAAATTCATTTCCCAGTCATCCATGCGCTTTGCTGGCCAGGTGGCGTACCACCGCTACGAAGGCCTGGTGCACAAGGACGAGGAGGGTCCGCGTCTCGTAAACGATCTGGGCGACAAACATGTGATGTTCCTCGAAAATCACGGGACGTTGATCACCGGCCGGTCGATTCCGGAATGTTTCCTGCTGCATCATTACCTGGAGCGGTCCTGCGAAATTCAGGTCGCTGCCATGTCGTCCGGCGCCGTGCTGAAGGAACCGCCAATGGAGGAATGCCTGAAAATGGCACAGGGCTGGGCAGAAAACCGCGCCCCCCCGGCAAACGAGATGGTCGGCGAACGGGATTTTCAGGCAATGGTGCGCAAGGTCGAGGCGATCGACCCGGGATTTCGGGTATAGGCTCACAATGAGGTTTCGTCTTTTTCCGGAATGACAAGTTAAACGAGCGGCGTCATCCCGTCGAAAACCGGATTTTACTGGTCGGTACTCCCCGTCTTTTCCATCTCGGCGATCATGCGCTCGCGTTCTTCGGCTTGCGCCTTGGTCAGCCCCCAGGTCGGCGGGATTTTCAAATATTCGTCTTCTTCCGGTGTGTTGGTGCGGCCCATCGCCTTGTTGCGGTGGGGAAAGCGGCCGAAGCGAAGGATGGCGTCTCGGTGGCCGATGGCGGACTGCATGGATTTTTCGTCGTCAAAGGCCCGGTATTTCTCCACTGCCAGATTCTGGTCGGCCAGGCGTTCACTGTGGACTAGCGGCAGGTAAAAGAACTTACGTGCTTCCACCGTAATCGCCGCGTCGTATTCCCTCGCGAGCGCTTCGTGCGAAATCGCACAGGCCTTGTCGTCGGTATGAAATGCCTTGCCGGACCCGCGGTAAATATTGCGGGGAAATTGGTCCAGCGAAATTACCAGCGCCAGGCATTCTTCCGGCGTCTCACGGAACCCCTCGAATTCACCGGCCGCCGCACACTTATGAACGGCTTCAAATCGCTCTATCAGTTCGGAATCGAATTCCGGTGTCGATTTGAACCATACGTCGCGGCGTTCGGTCTGGGCGGTCAGGTCAGCGCTGCCGAACCAGAAGGTCAGAATGTCTTTGGCTATTGAGTGCATATCCTCTCCTCAACTGGCGCTGGTACAACACCGCGCAAACCCGGCGGGGAACTCCATAAGCAAATAGTACATCTGACCAGTCCCCGGGGATTCCTGAATTGCCTTAAGACACTTTTTACCTACAAGAATGGTATTTGGCACGGGAATTGCCTGACCATTCCTGGCCGAACTGGAAATCACGGAACTGTAGTCGGTTCAACAACGTCAACGGACAACAAATTGTTGAACCCGTACGCTGGCGTTACTCGGGGCAGGGTTATTCGGTCTACGTTTTGCGTTGAACCGACGACGGCAACGCTAGTCGAAAATCTTGATTCCCAGCGGCGCGGAGTTGCCGCCATTGGTGGGGGACGTATCCGCCGGGCAGGCGCTGATAGCGGCAAGGATGTCCATATCGGCGCGGATGTCGATGTAATCGTCCGCGCTGACCTCTGTCGGCAAGATTGTAAACCCACCGTCTTCGTGCAGATCGACATTCATGAAAACGTTAAAAATGTCGAACACCTCATCACCGGATATGCCATAGGGCGCCAGTGCTTCGGTAAGATTTTCCTGGCATGAACGGTGGCCGGCCTCGATGTTGTCGCGCAACTGGTACAGCCGGGTCGAGCACCGCCCGCCCATATTGCCCCAGTGATTGCGGCAGGTGTCGTCCACCACTGTCATCATCACGTTTTCCCGCGGCGGTTTCGAATAGAAATGCTTGAAACTTTTTGAGGTCCCGGTGCCGCAGATCACGTTGATTGCCCATGATTGGCCGACGTGAAACATCTCCTTGTAATCGTGGGCGTTGTAAAACACGCAGTCACCGACTTGATAGCCGTCGATTTGGTGAATACGGAATGTCTGTCCCTGTTTCACCTCGAACGCAGTCGCGTGTCGGGCGGGGATCACGAATTCCTCGGTGAGCGTACCTGCCATGGCTATTGCTTCCGGTCGCTCTGGGTCCAGTCATGATCGGCGATGTCGAACACCAGACCGTTGGGATCCTTGTACTTGGTCTCCGCATCGACGCCCGGGATATTGTCCGGTAATTCCATGAAAAACTCGCCGCCCAGTTCTTCGGCCCGCCTGCCGGCAGCCTCCTTGTCGTCGACGACAAAGCCGATGTGGTGCAGTCCCGCCCAGTCGGGGCCGTTCTTACCGCCCTTAGTGCCTTCCGGGAAATGCAAAAGTGTCAGGTTCATGGTGCCGTCCGACAGCATGACCGCGTTGCCGTATTCGCTTTCCACGTCGCAGACGCGGTCCAGTTCAAACAGTTTCTCGTAATATTCCGCCGACCTCTGCAGGTCGGGCACCTGCATGGCGATATGTCGCAGCTTGGCCATCGCCCAATTCCCTTTTCGAATCCTTAGCTAGTGGCATTGTGCGGCGATCCACCTAAGCTGTCCACATGCGTATAATCGAAATCCGCGAGAAGCCCGTCTCGCTGTCCGATCCAATGTCCAACGCCGCGATCAATTTTCAGGAGATGACGGCGTCAGCGGTCGCGATCGTGGTGGATGCCGGGCACAAGGGTACTTTCACTGGATACGGATTTTCCTCGGTCGGCCGCTATGCGCAAAGCGGCCTGATTGCTGAACGTTTCGCGCCACGCCTGAAGGCGCTGGAGGAAGTGGAAGGCGCCGATGGCGGGCTGGACCCCGTGCGGGGATGGGCGGCGATGATGGCGAATGAAAAGCCCGGCGGCGACGGTGACCGTGCAGGCGCGGTCGGTGTGTTGGACATGGCGCTGTGGGATGTAGCGGCGAAAATCGAGGGCACTCCGCTGTGGCGGATATTGTCCGAGCGCTACAACGAAGACCGTCATCATGATCTGGTGCCGGTCTACGCCACCGGCGGGCACTACTATCCCGATGGGGATTTGGAAGCCCTGAGGGAAGAGATTCGAGGATATACGGATCAGGGATACGAACGCATAAAAATCAAGTGCGGACAGGGTGATCTCGCCGACGACTGCTCGCGGATAGAAGCTGCACTTTCGGTGCTGGACGGCGACGGGTCGCGGCTGGCGGTGGACGTGAACTGCATGTGCTCCACCTCAGGTGATACCCAGGAAATGGCAGATGCTTATTCGCCCTACGGGCTAAGTTGGATTGAAGAGCCGGGGCACCCTCATGATTTCGAGCTTTTGAAAGCACTGACGGACTATTACGAAGGCGCTATCGCCACGGGCGAAAACCTGTTTTCTATGTCGGAGACCTACAATCTGCTTATTTATGGGGGGCTGCGCGGCGACCGTGATCTGATCCAGGTCGACCCAGCGCTATCCTATGGCATGGTCGAGTATGCCAACATTGTTAAACTGTCCGAGGCCGGCGAATGGCCGCGGTCGCAGATGGTTCCCCATGCCGGGCACCTGCTGGCGTATCACGCGGTGGCGGGCCTAAGCCTTGGCGCGCACGAAATTGCCGCCCGTCCCGATTTCATCCTGGGCGGGTTGCAGGAAGACGTGAGGGTCGCTGACGGCCACGCCACGCTGTCTCAGACCCCTGGTGTCGGGTTCGAGTCACATCCGAAACTCTGGAAAGTGCTGCAGACGCTCTAGGTCTCGGTTCCCCGGGCGGACTTATGAGTTGGTTCGGCCCAACCGCGATAGACACTATAGAACGAAGACCGAAGAGACATCGGCATAACCCCCGCCTGAGCGGAACTTTTGCCCCGGTTCGCCAGCGCAGAACCTATCATTCTGTTTTTATTGAGAAGAATCCGAAATTTGAAATCCGGCGGTTAGAAGTTCCCCGGATCGTAGCGATTGGAATCATCCGGCCCTTTGCTGCCATCCGGTTCCTGAGTTGTGTCGAAATTCAATTCCACTAGCACCCCGTTGGGGTCGTGAACAAACAACTGCCACAAATTGAAGGACGGAATATCGAATTGGCGCCAATTCAGATTGCGTTCTTCGATGGTCTTGCGCATTTCGTCGAAACCGCGGGCCGACAGCGCGATATGATCGATAGCCGCCGATCCCTGGTCGTGTCCGCCTGCCTTATTTTTCGCCGCGTCGCCGCCATAAAGATGGATCATGGTTTCGCCGAACTGAAGCCAGGCGCCGGGGAAGTTGAAATTAGGCCGCTTAACCGAATGCGATCCGATAATCTCGTTGTAAAACTCCACCGTCGCGTCAACGTCGTGGGTCTTGATCGCCAGGTGATGAAGGTCTGTTGCGGGCATTCTGGTTCCTCCTCTATGCGCTCATCAGGTCGCGCCACGCGGCATACTGCGCACGTAGCGGCAATTCGCTGGTACCGACCTCACCGATTTCGCCTCCATCGTCATGGGCGATGTCGTGATCCAGTCCCCGCGAAAGATAAATCCATTCCGAGTCCGCCTCGTCCAACGCCTGCTGAATACCGTTGAACATGGCGATGTCATCGGTCGTGATCTGGGATGCCGGCGAATTAAGGGCGCTGAGAAACCGGACACTGCGCTGATACATCTCTTCCGGCGCGCCTCGGAGGCGGAAACACATGGAATGCACGATGGTGCAGTCCACGGCGACCGGCTGCAAAAGACGCATCTGTTGATGCTTTGGGTTCAGGATCAGGTTGGGGTAGACCAGATGGTTGAAAGTATCCCACCCCATGATGTTTTCGGCGCGGTTCTCCCCATAGGCGCCGATCATCGCTGATCGATAGCTGGAGTTGATGGGGTCTTCGTCGGTTGTTTGGGTTATCGGCCCTTCCTTGTAAAAGCCACCCATATAGGAATGACCGCCGGGGAAACCGTGAATTTCCACCTTATCCATCATCTCGAGCGGCAGGCCGTTGCCCTTGAACATCTGCAACGCGTGATCTTCTGCGCCATCCGCCAGATCATCCGCGACGGCCTGGGCGCTATCGACCGACGACGCATGGACGATGGAGGCATGCATAAGGTCGTTGGCATTCTCCATATGGAGTTTCCAGTTGCCGCGATAGCGCTGGCGAAACCCGCCGCCGGTCATCTCAATTTCTCCGGACGGCGCTCGGTCGACCATATTGTCAATTGCCCGCGTCATGGGGCCGAGATAGTCGGCAAGGGAAGGCCCGTCCGTGGCTCGGCTGGCGAAGACAAAGCCGCGATAGCTCTCTACATGCGGAACCCGATCCAGGCCAAGCGCCGGGTCCTTCGGATCCAGCTTGCCATTGTAGCCCTTGCCGTGCGGAATACCGATCAGGGATCCGTCGGTTGAGAATGCCCAGCCGTGATACGGGCAGACGAACCGTTTTTTTGATCCGCGCCGCGCAGAACAGACTTTCATGCCGCGATGGGTGCACCGGTTTGCAAAAACGTGAATCTCGTCATCGGTATGGCGGGCGACAATGACCGGCCGGTCGCCCATATGGGCGGTAACGAACGCACCAGCTCCCTCCAGTTGGCTTTCGTGGGCGACGTATAGCCAGGCGTGGCCGTAGATTCGTTCCATTTCGGCCGCAAAAATGTCCGGGTCTGTGTAGACTCTTCGGTGAACGCGGCCTTCGGGCGCCAACATTTCGAATGGTTCTGTCATATGCCGAATAAAGCACCGTTCCTCCCAGGCGTAAACGGCTTTGGCATTTGCAGCTCCGTTCTGTCACTCTACCGGACATTGATCTCGACGGGAGATTTTCATGACCATCGACACCCAAAAGACGCTGTCACTGGTATATATCGTGATGGTGATGCGCACGGCGACCTCCGGTCTCTCAAGGCTGTTGTGATTGCGGGTTATGGATTTGCGTGGGCCGCCCATTTCTTCGTCGAAAAGAACCGGCAAGCGACACTCCGCTATCCGATATGGTCGCTGATGGGTGATTTACGTACGTTCGCGCTGGCCTGCATGGGGCGCCTCAACCATAAAATGCGCCGCTACCGGATCGGCGATTGACTCAGACCGAATTTATTGGCGCGGCTAAGGACAGATGGGCGCGGCTGCCGGCGAACCTGCGCTCCATTCTGTTCGTGTCCGCGGGCGCCATCCTCCTGACCGTGATGGCGGTGTTCGTCAAAATCCTGGGCGAGCGCATGTCCGCGGCGCAACTGATGTTCTGCCGCGCGCTGGCTGGATTTCTGATCTTCGCGCCATGGCTGCTGGCGACCGGCGGGTTTGATGTGATCCGGACCCAACGCCCGTTGATGCATTTGCAGCGGGGTTTCTGGGGGGCTTGTGGAAATTTTTGTTTTTTTTATGCCATCACCCACCTGGTGCTGGCTGATGCGATGTCGCTGCAGTTTTCACGTCCCCTATTCATGATTCTGCTGGCATTCCTGTTTCTGGGGGAGGTCGCGGGCAGGGGACGCATCGCCGTTACAATTATAGGTTTCGTTGGCATCCTGATCATGCTGCGACCGTTCGGCGGCGGGTTCGATCCGGACGGTATCGTTGCGGTTGCTGGCGCGGTGTTCGGCGGCATGGTGGTAATCTGCATCAAGAAGCTGGGCACTACAGAACCCACCCGGCGGATCATTTTCTACTACGCCCTCTACATGATGCTGTTTTCGGCCATTCCGGCGGCTTTCTTCTGGACCGACCCCACCTGGGGTGAGGTTTGGGTGCTTGTCTTAATCGGGTTTCTCGGCATTGTCGGGCAGTCCTGTATTACCCACGGTTTCACCTTAGGTGAGGCAACGATCACCGTGCCGTTTGATTATATGCGGATCGTCTATTCGGCAATTTTCGGGATCCTACTGTTCGCGGAAATTCCAAGTTGGTGGAGCGTCGCCGGCGCGGCACTGATCGTCGGCAGCAATCTGTATCTGATCCGGCGGGGATAGGCGTCGGAGAATTTTACAAATTTCGACTGGATTGCGCTGGCATATCCTCCCACTTGATCCACGCATCACGCCGCGCGACATTCCCTATATGGCATCGGTAAGAAAATTCACTCGCAATAAGCTGGCCATCGGGCTGTTCGGGTCGAACTGCGATGGAGGTCTCGCCTGTTCCACCTTTCCGGAGCGTTGGGAAGCAAGCTGGGAAAACTGCCGCGACCTGGCAGTCCGGGCAGACGGTGCCGGCCTCGACTTCATGCTGCCGCTGGGGCGTTGGATCGGCTATGGCGGCGACACCAACCACAACGGATCCAATTTTGAGACGATTGCCTGGGCCTGCGGCATCCTCGCGGCGACGCGCAACATAATGGCGTTCGGCACCGTGCATGTGACCGCGCATTCACCCGCAGTGGCGGCGAAGCAGATGGTGACGGCGGATCACATCGGCGGCGGCAGGTTCGGACTCAACATCGTGTGCGGCTGGTACCAGAAGGAATTCGACATGCTAGGCGTGGACCTGGACGAGCATGAACGCCGCTACGACCTAGGTCAGGAATGGATAGATCTGGTGACGCGTATCTGGTCTGAAGACGAACCATTCGATTTTAACGGCGAATTTTTCCAGACGAGAGGAACGGTTCTGGGTCCGAAGCCAGTAAACCGCGAACGGCCCATGCTGGCCTGTGCGGGTACGTCCGGCCGTGGTCGTGAATTCGCCGTAAAAAACGCCGATATGCTTTTCCACACCTTCTACGATTTCGACAAGTTTCGTGAAGATTGCTCCAGCCTGCGCCAGGCAGGGCGGGATATCGGCCGTGATGTGGGCCTCTTCACGAATATCGGAATTGTCTGCCGCCCGACGCGTAAGGAAGCGGAGGAATACCATCACTATTACGCGGTCGAACACGCGGATACGGAAGCGTGCCGCATCATGATGGTCGAACGCGGCATAGATACGGATCAGATTTCAGAGGAAGACCGCCGCGGGTTCCATCTTCGTGCCGCGACGGCCAACGGTGCAACCCCCGTGGTTGGCGACCCCGACAGCGTGGCCGAGCAGTTGATGCAGATGTCCGACGCCGGGTGCGACGCCGTTGCGGTGGGTTTGCCGAATTACTTGAACGATCTGCCCATCCTGGTGGAAGAGGTGTTGCCGCGTCTGGCATCGGAGGGCTACCGTACGACGGTCAGTTGATCGTCAGATCAGCGTGCAAGCGTTCAACGATGTAGGTGACAAATGCCCGCACTTTGCGGGATGTTCGCCGTAATTCTGATTGTTCCAGGTATAGGATGAATTAATGCGAAGGTGCTGCCATGTCGGGTAGGAATTCAGTCTGCTCAATAATTCCGTTGCCGTTGGTGGCCGGCGCGATTGCGTCTCCGCCGGAACAAACCAGCCAGCCTGTTCCGGGACCACCGGTTTAGGACGCCCAACCGAAACCGTCTACATCGCCAATCCGGATGAGATCGAACGGCGCAGTGCTCGCCGACGCGGAAAGAACGGTGGCCGCAGAAACGGTTGAGAGGAACTTGAGGACTTTATTCCTGATTCGACCCACCAAAACGCGTAGATTTGACTTATTGCCGAAAAGTTGGGCGAGAATTGTGTCTAAATAATTCTTCCAATAATATCAATTGCTTGTATGGCTGCGTGAAATCATGCAGGACGAAATTATAAATTTGACGGGCGTCTGGATGAAGGATTCGCAGGAAAACTGCTAAAAGGGTCCCGACATTACGATTGCCGGGAACGGTATTATGCCCAACAGACTGGCAGCCTTCGGGATTACCTTCGCTATAGCTGCCCTGATGACCTATGTTCTGGTTACGGGCCGCGATCTGCTGATCCCATTCGCGGTTTCGGTGATGATCTGGTACGTCATCAATGCTCTGGCCCGGATGTTCGAAAAATATGTCAAATCCCCCGGCTGGCTGTCTCTCACCCTCTCTATCTGCAGTTTTCTGATAATGCTTGGTCTGATCGTGGAACTGATTAGCGGCAACATTGCCGCCGTCCGCGAAGCCGCGCCCGACTATCAGGCGAACCTTGGGCGCTTGATCGAGAGCCTTGCGAAACATGCTGGTATGCAGGAGATACCGACCATCGCACAGGTGATCGACCAGGTGAACGTTCGCGCCCTTATCGGAAGTGTGGCGTCCGCAGTTGCCAACGTCGCCGGCAATGCAGGCCTGATTTTGATTTATGTCATCTTTCTGTTGGCCGAACAGCGGACGTTCAAGCGCAAGATCGAGGCGCTGTTTTCCGATGAGGACCGGAGGGGAGAAGTTTACTCGATCCTGTCCGACATTCAGCAGCGCATCCAGACCTATGTTTCAGTGAAAACATTTCTCAGCCTCGTCACCGCAATTATGAGCTATATTGTTCTGGTCGCGGTGGGGCTGGATTTGGCCGGTTTCTGGGCCTTCGTCATCTTTCTGTTGGCTTTTATTCCAACAATCGGATCACTGCTGGGTGTCGTTTTCCCCGCGCTTATGGCAATCCTGCAATTCGGGACGATGGGCCCCTTTATCATCATCGCTGTCGGTCTCGGAGCGGCCCAGTTTGTCATTGGAAACGTCCTTGAACCGCGGATGATGGGAAAATCGCTAAACCTTTCCTCGCTTGTTGTGATTATTTCGCTTGCTGTCTGGGGTTCAATCTGGGGTGTCACCGGCATGTTTCTGTCGGTCCCCATCACGGTGATCATGATGATAGTTCTAGCCGAATTTCAGCAAACAAGGCCGATAGCCATCCTTCTCAGCGCCGACGGCAAAATCTGACTCATCACAGACTATCGAGGGGCGTGGCGAAAATCATTTGTCCGCATTAAATGCTGTTCGGCACGAACCGGCTGGAAAACGACCGCGTGTTCCATGCGCCGGCCCGAAGGGCGCCGCCGCCCAAAACTGTTCAGGCGAGTTAATGAAAAAAACCGCGATCAGCCCAGATAGCCGATCGTCTGCCACCAAAGAAATAGCAGCGGCAGCATCAAGACCCACGCCAGCGCCCACATAGCGAGGATCATCTTCGCCATGTTGCCGCTCGAAATGCCGCCCAGGTGGGCTGCGAGTATGAACGGCGGGAACTGGTAGGCAAACATCGACATCGCCCAGCTTAGCGGTTGCATCATCAGAACCGTTCCCAGCGGCCAGCCGGTTGCTGCGGAGATGTCGGTTGCCAAGGTCGTCATAATCGCGGGCTGCCCTGGAACGGTGGTGAACAGGCTGATCACCATGCTGACGCCGCTGACGGTTGCGAAATTCCGGAAATCCTCCCCTTTAGTCAGGGGTACAGCATCGAACAGAAAGGCACTTATGTGATCGCCGAGACCGGCCTTGGCGACCACGGCGCCCATGCCGATCACGCCAGCAACGAAAAACCAGGGGGCATATGAAACCCTGCCGACCATAATGGAGGACGGCACAGTGCCGACGCGCGGCAGCATGCAGACAGCCGCAGCGCCGAGCGCGACCCAGGCCGGCGATATGCCGTGAATGAAGTCCGTCATCCAGAGGCCCAGTGCAGCCACCAGTACAATGATCAGCCGCGTTTGTTGGATGGAAGCTTCCGATGCCTCAATATCGGAGGGGGCGTCGCTGACCTTTGCGGGGAAAAGTACTCGGCACATGACCGGGATGCCCAGAATGGAAATAAGCCCGATAACGGGAAAGTTGGCGACCAGATATTCGGCAAAGGTGATCCGGATTCCGTGGATGCTCTCCACTGAGCCGACCCAGGCCACATTGGGTACTGCCGCCGGCAGCACCGCCAGGCTGGGATATACCGACCCCCCGCAAACGGCGAGGGCGAGACCGGCGCGGCCGGGGCTTCCGATTTCGAATCCGACGCGGTCGGCCATGGCCATGAATATGGGCATCATGATAACGATGCGGCCTGTGTTGGAGGGAATGATAAAGCAGAGGACGGCGCCGACCACGGTGATGCCGCTGAGGATACCAAAATAGCTGCGGGGAAAAATTCTCAGCAGCGCGCGGGCCAGCGTTTTCCCGAACCCGGTTTCCTGCACCGCCGTGCCGATTATTAATCCGCCGAATATTATCCAGACGGCGGCCGAATGAAATCCGGAAAAGACGACCGGCGCACCCGTGCCCGTGAACGCCATGGCGAGGAAGAAAAAAATGATCGCGGTGAAATATTCCGGGAACACCCCACTTGCCCAAAGTGACACGGCAATCACCACCACAGAGGCGATCCGCATCATTTCCGGCATGGCCCCCGTGGGCGGCGGCTGAAACCAAAGCCATATACCCAGCAGCAGCCCACCGACGGCCACGGCATGAGATAATAGGGAGAAGGGGGATTTCATTTCACGAAACTGCGCAGACCCCGGTGGCCTGTCAATGAGGCGGATCGCCATCGGGATTTGCCGACATTGCGCTGTTGCGGTGTGCGCGCTATGCCCAACGACGTGAAGGGGCAGGAGAAATGAACAACGCCGAATTGATCGTCCAGATTCTGAAACGGGCCGGCACCACGCATGGTTTTGGCATTCCCAGCGGCAATGTGTTGCCGCTGATGGACGCCATGCGAAAACACGATCTGCCCTTTGTACTGACCGCGCATGAAGGGTCTGCCGGGTTTGCGGCCGATGTGATGGGCCGGATGACCGGCGCGCCCGGATTTGCCCTCGCGACACTGGGGCCGGGGGCGACAAACCTAGCCACCGGCGTGGGCGATGCCTGGCTCGACAGGTCGCCGATGATCGCTGTCACCTGCAACCTGAATACGGATCAGCTCGGGCGCCGAATCCAGATGTATATCGACCATCACCAGCTTTTTGCGCCCATTACTAAGGCAACGCTGCCTTTGCGCGAAGGAACGGTGGCTGAAACGGTCGCCGAAGCAATCCGTCTTTCGTTGTCCGAACCCATGGGGCCCGTGCATCTGGATCTTCCTGAAAACGTGGCGGTTGCGCCCGCGACCGAGGAAATTCCTGACCTGGCGGCGCCCTCCCGGTTTGCGCGGCCGGATGGGGCAGAAATCGCGGCAGGGCTTGAGATCCTCGCTGCGGCCAAAAAACCCGTCGCGGTTCTGGGCTCCAACGCCATGCGAGTAATTGATCCAGATCTTGTCCGCGCTTTGATTGACCGCCACGCCCTGCCATTCGCCACCACGACCATGGCCAAGGGCTTGATCGACGAAGATCATCCGTTTTCCGTCGGCTGCATTGAACGCGGCAAACGGCAGATGCAGCGGGATTTCCTGCGCAGCGCCGATCTGATCGTCGGGATCGGCTACGATACCATCGAGGTCGAATACGAGGCCTGGATCCGCGCCACGCCCCTGCTACAGATTGATATCGAAAAGGTCGATGCGGCGGCATCGGTGGATGTGCGGGCGGAGGTGACCGGCGACCTAGATGCATCCCTCGGCGCTTTCGTTAATGCCGGCCCTATCTCCAACGACTGGACGGACTTGGATATTGCTGCTCACCGGACGGCCTATCAGGCGGCGCTGCGGCCCGACGTCGAGACGTTCGCGCCCCATCATGCTATCGATATTGTGCGTGACGTGTTGCCGGCGGACGGCATTCTGACCTTCGATGTCGGCGCCCACACGCATCAGATCGCGGGCCAGTGGACGGCACATGCTCCGAAACAGTTTCATATCACCAATGGCTGGTCGTCGATGGGGTTCGGTCTGCCATCCGCCATCGCCGCCAAGCTAGCGCGGCCGGATTTGCCCGTTGTGTGTATCCTGGGTGACGGGTGTTTTCAGATGACCTGCGGCGAACTGGCCACGGCCAAACGCCTGGGAATCTGCCTGCCCGTCGTCGTGCTGGACGACCGCTGGCTCGGCCTGATCCGGGTCAAGCAGGAACGCCGCCAGTTTCCGATTTACGGTACGGCGCTACAGGAAGAGGAATACCGTGATCCGCCGGAACATTATTTCGGGGTGACAGCTATCGGCGCCCGCGACGGAGATGCCCTACGGGCCGCATTGACCGATGCATTGGGGGCTTCCGGGCCGACGGTGATCGAGGCGGTGGTCGATGCCGGGCACTATTCCGACACGGTCTTTGACTGAACGCGGCACAGGTTTAAAATCCGCATAAAGATATACGGAAAGGAAAGTAAATGGCCTATACGCTTGAACAACTTTCTGCCGACTGCCGCGCCGCCATGGATGTCGATGCGGGGCCCGCCGGCCGCGAGCAAGTCCGCGATTTCGTGTCGAAGGCCTGCAAGGACGACGATTTCGTCGCGACCCATCTTGGCCCCGACAACACTACGCCCCGGCAGGTGATCTACGAGGATGACAAGCACGGATTCTGCATTCTTGCGCATGTCTATGAAGGCGCGAAGGGATCCAATCCCCACGATCACGGAACAAGTTGGGCGATTTATGCCCAGGCTGACGGCGTCACAACTATGACCGACTGGGAAAAATTAGAGCCGCCCACGGCTGGGGAGCCCGGCAAGGTGCGTAAGGTCAAGGATTACGACATGAACCGCGGCGACGCGTATCTCTATAACGAGGGCGACCTGCATTCCCCATCCCGTGCCTCAACAACCCGCTTGATCCGAGTTGAAGGACAAAATCTCACCGGCGTAAAGCGCGATACCTACACGGCGGTGGAATGAGTCGGAGAGTCGTATAGGCCGCCACCAATCGTCAGGCCGGCGAAAGCGGGAGTCCATGGGCATTGGTCAACACAAAAAATTGTCGTGAATTCTCGGATAAGGTCCGAGGTGACAACCCCGTTTGCCGATGATCAATACTCGAATGGCAGGCCCGAGTATTGTTCTGACGCAGCCCCTATCACGTTTTCCGCCTCGTCGATGATCTGGCTGCCGCCGGCGTCACGGGCCTCGTGAAGATCTTCTGTGATCGCCGTCTGACTACTGGCGGTCATTTACCGACGGTTCTGTTTCCAAATATTGATCAGCCCTGACGGCCTGCCGCCGATGATGGCAACCTCTGTCTTGTTAATGTTTTCGACCAGATATTTCGGGGGAGTTGCCTAGCTTGCGGCTTCCAGCGCTATCAGACCCATGCCCGTGGTCATGGGGGCGTAATAGTGACGGTGTACCTGTCTGACCGGGCCTTCGATGGCGCCACGCATGGTTAGCCACATGATCAGCTCGACCGCCTCGGCGCCCGCTTCTTCCATGATCTGTTGATGGGTCATTGCCGTGAGAGCCGCCGGATCGGACTCGATCTTGTCGAGAAAATCGTTATCGAATTGGGAATTCAGGTAGCCGAACCGCGCGCCGTTCAACTGGTGGGACATACCGCCGGTGCCCAAGATAACGACTTTCCTATCTTTGCCGTAGCTTTCAGCAGCCCGGCGAATTGCCTGGCCCAGCTTCCAGCAACGCGCGGCCGTCGGCAGCGGATGCTGGATAACGTTGACCGCTACCGGCACCACTTGGACAGGCCAGCCGTCATCGTGGTCCCAGCACAGATGCATGGGGACCATAAATCCGTGCTCTACTTCCATTTCCTGGCACACGGTGATGTCGAATTCGTCGTAAACCAAAGAGTTGCAGAGGTGCCAGGAGAAGTCTGCATCTCCCGGAAAATCGGGTAGGGGGCGGCGTCCCCAACCTTCGTCGCCGACCGGATAGGTCTCGGCCGCGCCCACGGCGAAGGTCGGATATTTGTCGAAAAAGAAATCACATCCATGATCGTTATAGACCACGATGGCGATGTCAGGCTGGATCTCTTTCAGCCATTCCTTAACCGGACCGTACCCGTCGAACAGGGGTTTCCAATCCGGTTCTTCCTGACGGCCCTGGTCGTAGGCGACCCCGATGGACGGAACGTGGGAGGTGCCGATACCGGCAACAATTTTTGCCATATTTGCTTTCCTCCTACCGCGCGCCCGAGGCGTTCCGGGTGTCGAGAAATTGCTCGTATGTCTGTCCGCGCTGGTGCGCGCCGATCTGATAAAGGCCTTGGCCTATGACCGCGCCTATTTTCATGATCATGTATATGTTGCCGCCATACTCATCCATGATCGCTCGCCAGTCGCGATCGCGGATAAGCTGCTTCTCGACCTCGGTTAGGTCCGACGCAGCCAGGAATGCTTCTTCGTTTTCCTTAAAGGCATCCCGGTTTTGCGGTTTGCAGAGCGACATCGCGAATTTGTTCAGCCGGTACCCGCGGCGGGTTTCTTCGTCTGTGAAGACCTTGGTGTTTGCTATTGGACGGGATTTATCGACTTGTTCTGCCATGGGGTTATACCTTACTCCGTATCAATTGATATTATGAAGAATGTTCACAGAATCCACAAGATTCACTGTCCATGACCGATCAAAGAACAAAAATTTTTCGTTCTTCATCAGTTCATCGCTGACCCGCCATCGACTGCCAGGACCTGTCCAGTAATAAAATCGCTTTCGGAGCTAGCAAGGAAGATGCAAGCGCCGACCACGTCTTCCGGTACCTGTTCTCGCTTGATGGCCCTTGTGACAGTGCCTTTTGCGATGTGGGTACGAACAATGTCCTGAGACAGCACGTTCTCGGTCATGATCCCCCCGGGCGCGATCGTGTTGGCGCGGATACCGTCATCGCCCAGCTCCCGCGCAATGGAGCGGGTAAACGATATCACCGCGCCTTTGGACGCATCGTAATGCAACAGGTTGGTCTGACCCTTCAGCGCACGGCCGGACGAGATATTGATGATCTTACCGTATTCCTGCATCCGCATTTGGGGCACCACGGCTTTGGTGCATAGGAACACGCCGTTGAGATTCACATCGAGTACCCGGTCCCATTCTTCTTTCGGGATGTCGAGGATCGGTTTGGCGGGAATGTTCACCCAAAGTGCGGCATTGTTCACCAGCACATCTATTCGCCCGAATGCCTCTACCGTTGTCGCCGCCATTTTGGTGCAGGCCGTTTCATTGGTGATGTCGGTTTCGATGAACATTGCGGTGCCGCCGGCGTCTTCGACCTCCGCAATCAGGCTGTCGGCGGGAGCGACGTCGGCAATGACGACTTTAGCACCTTCTGCCGTAAAGCCCCGCACATAGGCTGCGCCAATGCCCTGCGATCCGCCGGTGACGATCGCCACCCTATCATCCAATTGTCTCATCGATACGCTCCCTATCTACCGAAGTGTTCTTCCGCCAACCAACGGCCGACGGCGGTGAGGCGTTCGTCCTCGTCGAACTGGCCCAGTATCTGAATGCCGACTGGCACGTTATCGACCGATAACAGCGGCAGCGATAGCGACGGCATGCCGACTACGGAGGATCCTTCATTGAACACTGCACTGCCCTGATCCATGCCGACAGGTCCGGGGCCGGGAGACGACAAGGTAATGAACGCGTCGGCACGCAGGGCAAGCTGGCGGTGCAGGTCGCGGATACGGACGCGTCGGTTTAGGGCTTCCCGGTATTCCGCCTGGCTCAGTCCCTCCGCTTCTTTCAGGCCCATCAGTAGGCGCGGCGGAATCTGGTCAGGATAACGTTCCTTGTATTGAAGCATCGGCCACTGAAATTCGAAACGGTATAGGCTGCGCCAAAGTTCCGGCATGTCGGCGAAGACCTGTTCATAGGCCTCAATGGACGGATCGTCCGCCCGTCCGAATATTTCTACTCCTTTATCGGTCAGTGAGCCGATGAAATCCTCGAAGGTGGCTTTGGTGGCGTCGTCCGTTTGGTCCCAGCCGGCGGTTTCCAGCCGGATCAGCCGAGCCGGTCTCCGCGGCGCAGGAGGCCTGTCGGCGCCGTGCAGGCCGGGATAGCCGGGATCGCCGCCTCCATGCTTCGAAATATGCCGCGACATAATCCAGACATCTGAGAGATCGCCGCCGAATATTCCCAGATGGTCCATGCTTTGGGCGGCGGAGAACACACCTTGGCGGTTCAGTGCACCAAACGTCGCTTTCAGCGCATAAGAGCCGCAGAAACTGGCCGGGCGAATGGTTGATCCCCGCGCATGGGTGCCCAGCGCTCCCGGGATGGTACCCCCGCCGACAGCTGCCGCCGTGCCGGAAGACGAGCCGCCGGGAGTACGCGAGGTATCGTGCGGATTGCGGGTTCGTGCCGGGTCGCCACCGCCGAAAGTAACGGTGACGGTCTTGCCAATGATGACCGCGCCGCCTTTGCGCAGGGCGTTGACCGACGCCGCGTCACGGATGGGCTGGTGGCCCTTGAATAGCTCACTACCGTATTCGGTCGGCATGTCGACGGTTTCGATCAGATCCTTGATGCCGATCGGCATGCCATCCACCAGTGAAAGCGGTGCACCGGCTTTGTACCGGGCACCTGCCTCCTCGGCCGCCTCCCTGGCAGCGTCTCTGTTCAAGATCTCCCAGGCCATGACTTCGTTTTCGATGGCGTCGATCCTTTCGAGACACCGTTCTAGGTAATCCCGCGGCGTGTCCGACCCGTCACTGAATTTGGCGACGGCATCGTGGTAGGTGATCAGTTCATGGGTTCTCGGGTCGTAATTCGGACCACTCATGTCGCGGAACCTCCCCTTTATGGCTTTTGTTGTTGGGACGAAGTATAGGAAACCGCTAGCCAGCGAACAAATAACCGAACAAAGACCTGGGGGAGAAAAATGGCAGCAACACTGGAAGGTAAACGGGCGCTTATCACTGGCGCGGGCGGGGGCATGGGGCGCAGCCATGCGGTGCTGATGGCCGAACGCGGCGCTGATATTGTCATCCACGACATCAAGGATGATGGCGCGGAAGAAACAGCGGAAATGGTGCGTGAAAAAGGTAGCAAGGCAACCGTCGTGGTGGCTGATATCCGAGATATTCCGACCTTTGCCGCCGCGATCGCAGGTGCCGGACCGGTAGATATCCTTGTTAACAATGCCGGTGTCGGGGGCGCGCGCCGTACCATCGAGGACATCAACGAACCCGTGTTCAACCAGATGTTCGAGGTGCATGTCCGCGGCACGTTCTTCGCCACCCAGACCGTGTTGCCGTCCATGAAGGAAAAGAATGACGGCAAGATTATCAATATCTCGTCCATCTATGCGATGGGGGGCAGCCAGCTTGCCAGTCACTATTCTGCGGCGAAATCGGCGATCTCCGGCTTCACCAAAAGCTGGGCCCGGGAGTTAGCGCCCTGGCACATCAAGGTGAACGCAGTCGCTCCCGGCTTCATAGTTACCGAAATGACCCAGGGGTCCAATCCGCCTGACAAAATAGAAGAACGCGCGAAACTGATGCCGCTTGGAAAATTCTGTGAGCCAATGGATATCTCCTATGCCGTCGCTTGGTTGGCAAGCGCAGAGACTGACCTGATTTCCGGCCAGGTCATCAGCCCCAATAGCGGCGAGGTGATCGTGGGGTACTGATCCAGGCGGTATACTGTATGTCGTCTTTCTCGCGAAGGCGGAGGCCTTTTCGAAATGAACGCGACGCCCAGAGTCCCCTGTCTTCGCGGGAATGATGAATTAAATAATCTGTGCTGCTCTTGACCCCCGCCGGGATTCACCGTTTGCTGTAACAGCATCAAGGTCGCGTATTGCAACGCCAATGCGGTCGGCGGCAACCCTGTAATTTTAACCGTTGATACTATCGACCCGGATGACTTCGACCGACAGTTTGAGAGAAGCCATGACATCTGCACGCCTGCTGCGTGACGAGGGTTTCGGTGATCTTGTTACCTACAGCCCCAAGGTATTCATCCCGCTGACCAAACTGTGCCGCGATGTCTGTCACTATTGCACCTTTGCTCATCCGCCACGACGCGGAGAACGGGCATTCATGACGGTGGAAGAAATTCTGGACATCGCGCGGGAAGGGGCGAAGGCCGGCTGCACGGAAGCGTTGTTCACCCTGGGCGACAAGCCGGAGCTTCGCTACCGCATGGTGCGGGAGGAACTTGCCGCGCTCGGGCATGAGACCACGATTGCTTACTTGGCGGAGATGGCGGGACTGGTTCTGAATGAAACCGGGCTACTACCACATCTGAATCCAGGCGTCATGACGGCGGAGGACATTGCGCTATTGAGGCCAGTGTCGGCCTCGATGGGTCTGATGCTGGAAGGGGTGTCGCCTGTGCTTATGAAGCGCGGCGGGCCGCATTATGGATCGCCTGACAAGGACCCGGTGGCGCGTTTGGAAACTATTCGCCTCGCCGGAGAGGCGAAGGTGCCATTTACCACCGGGATTTTGATTGGCATCGGGGAGACGCCGGACGAGCGCCGCGCTGCGCTAGAAAATATCGCGGAACTACAAGCGCGCTATGGCCACATCCAGGAAATCATTATTCAGAACTTTCGCGCCAAGACCGGCACTCGCATGGGCGGCGCGCCGGAACCCGGTCTTGACGATCTCTGTCAAACGATTGCCGATGCGCGGTCTGTGTTCGGGGCGGAAATGTCCATTCAGGCACCGCCAAACCTCAGTGGTGATGATTTCCCCGCCCTTCTGGATGCCGGAATCAACGACTGGGGCGGCGTGTCGCCGGTGACGCCGGATCACATAAATCCGGAGGCCGCGTGGCCGGAACGGGAACGTCTGCGTGTTGGCACGGAAAGCGGCGGCAAAGTGCTGGCGGCCCGCCTACCGGTCTATTCACGTTATATCTTCGAAGATGGCTGGTTGGACCATGCGGTGCGTCCGGCGGTACTGCGCGTCATGGATCAGGACGGTCTCGCCCGGGACGATTTCTGGGCGCCGGGTGTGCCGGATGTTGATCCGGTATTTCCCGCTGTAAGTGGCGGCAAGGCGCGGGCACTTATGGGTGTATTGTCGCGAGCCGCGGCGGGGACGCATCTGGAAGAAACGGACCTGGCATTACTGTTTAGTGCACGTGGAGAGGCATTTGGCGAGGTTACAGCCGCCGCCGACGAGCTGCGAAAAAAAATGTGCGGCGATACTATCACCTACGCGGTAAACCGAAATATAAATTACACAAATGTGTGCGGATATCGCTGCGGGTTCTGTGCCTTCTCAAAGGGGCGGCTGAGCGCAAATCTGCGCGGGTCGCCCTACGATCTCGCCCTGGAAGAAATTTCCCGGCGGGCCACAGAGGCTTGGGAACGGGGTGCGACGGAAGTCTGCCTCCAGGGCGGCATTCACCCCGACTATACCGGCGATACCTATCTGTCGATCGTCCGAGTAGTGAAAGACGCTGCTCCTGAAATGCATATCCATGCGTTTTCGCCTTTGGAGATTTCACAGGGGGCCACGACCCTGGGTCTGACGGTAGAGGCCTATCTGGGGCGCCTGAAAGACGCGGGGCTAGGATCGCTGCCCGGTACTGCGGCTGAAATTCTGGATGACGATGTCCGCGCGATCCTGTGCGCTGACAAACTGTCCACCGATGAATGGCTGGCGGTGATGGAAACCGCCCACGGGATTGGGTTGCGGTCGACCGCGACGATAATGTTCGGTCATCTGGAACGTCCGGTTCATCTGGCTCGGCACCTCCTGCGGGTGCGTTGTCTTCAGGAACGGACTGGAGGATTTACGGAATTCGTGCCGTTGCCCTTTGTCCACATGGAAGCACCAATTTATCTGAAGGGCTTGGCGCGGCGCGGCCCCACCTTTCGTGAAGCGATCCTGATGCACGCGGTGGCGCGGCTGGCGCTGTACCCCGTCATTGCCAATATCCAAACAAGCTGGGTCAAGCTGGGCCGGGACGGTGCGGCGGCCTGCCTTCGTGCCGGCGCCAGTGATCTGGGCGGCACACTGATGAACGAATCCATCTCCCGGGCAGCAGGCGCATCCCACGGACAGGAATTCGACCCAGTCGGCATAGGAGATTTTATCCGAGGGTTGGGGCGTTCGCCGCGTCAGAGGTCCACCCTTTACAACAATGTTGTCGATGAACGCCGGGCGGCGGGCATGGCTGCGCCCAAACTGCAGCCCATGATCCAAACACCCGCGAACAAATATGCCCATGGGGAAGCTGCTGAATGACCGAATATCTGCCCACTATTGCGGTACTTGGTGGAACAGGGGCGGAAGGATCCGGTCTAGCCATGCGCTGGGCGCAAGCTGGATACCGTGTGCTGATAGGGTCCCGGTCGGCGGAGAAAGCAGCAGAGTTCGCCGCGGAAATAGGTGCAGAAGGCATGGGTAATGCCGAAGCCGCCGCTGGATGCGACATCGCCGTCCTGACCGTGCCTTATTCCGCGCAGCGCCCGACGCTCTCCGATCTGAAGGACGCCCTGCAGGGAAAAATTCTGGTCGACGTCACAGTACCGCTGGTGCCGCCGAAGGTGATGCGGGTGCAATTACCGGAAGAAGGCAGCGCCGCCCAGATCGCTCAAACGGTCCTAGGCGACAGCGTGCGTGTGGTGTCGGCGTTTCAGAATGTTTCTGCCGGACACCTGAAAGATCCGGATCACGTAATAGATTGCGACGTTCTGATAACCGGGGACGATCCTACCGCCCGTGAAGAGGTGGTGCGGCTGGCCAAAGCCGCCGGCCTGGTGGCAATCGAAGCAGGCCCTCTGGACAACGCCGTTGCGGCTGAGGCTCTGACGTCACTGCTGATCTGGATAAACCGGAAATACAAATCGCCGGGGGCAGGAATCCGGATTACTGCGCTGCCGCACGATCCGCCGATTTAAAAAATCGGGCTCGGGTCCCGCTTTTTCGCGAATTTGTAACGTTGTCAGCGTCGTCTGCTCTGGGCGACTGCGTTTGCGCCAAATAACAGCAGTCCCAGAATTCTAGGCGGCGCGAGTGCCGGTTCCGCGATATTGGCCTAAGGGTTTTTGCCTAATCACTGCCGTCACGGAAAAATGGCCTGCTTCTATAGATCAATATAAATGCCAGAAATAAAAAATATTTTAAAACAACGCATTAGTTTAAAGATCGTTTCTGTCTAGCCAAAAAGTGTCAAAAAACCCGACGCCAAATCCGTTTACCTTTTGAAAATTCACGCATCCAGGGGCGTAATCGGCACCATTCCCGGAACGTGGATTCCTGCCGGTCGCCCGGAAGGTCCCAACACGCCGTATCGTTCCACCAGCCCGGTTGGAA
>CAJWUK010000008.1 GCA_913047365.1 uncultured Alphaproteobacteria bacterium
GGACTGGTAATCCATCAGATCTTCCGACATGGCGGCGGGACTCATATGGCATGCCGGGCGAAACCGCAAGCCGAACATTGCACCTCAGAACTGCTCTATTCAGAGAAAGAGTGGGAGGACTTCTGTTGCCCGGCGCCCCCCGGACCGCGCTTACCTAATTAATTAAGCAGCGAGGGCCAAATCGTTATCATTGGCACTTGTAAAAACGGCCCGCTAACGGCGGTACCATACCGGGCAAAAAGCTTGTCTTTAGACGCGTGTCGATCCTGTTTCGCCCCCGATACCGTGCGCCGGAATACGTTTCGCGTCCGGCGGAACCAAATTTGGTGGAGGCGCCGGGTACTGCCCCCGGGTCCACTGCGCTTATTACACAATCCGTTTATCACCATAGCCGGCTAACCGGCACTGTGATTATAGGGTGATTCGGACTTAAATTAAAGTGAATCTGATATACCCTGAAATGAGAAAAACAGCGGAAAACCGCCAATGCAGCAATATCTCGAACTTTTGCGGCGCGTCCGAGAAGCCGGCGTCTGGAAAGGCGATCGCACAGGAACAGGCACCTACAGCGTGTTCGGTCATCAGATGCGGTTCGACCTTTTGGAGGGGTTTCCGTTGGTCACCACCAAAAAAATCCATACCAAGTCGGTCATTCATGAATTGTTGTGGTTCCTCGCCGGCGATACCAATATCGGCTATTTGAAGGAAAACGGCGTTTCCATCTGGGACGAGTGGGCCGACGAAGACGGCGATCTCGGACCTGTCTACGGAGCGCAGTGGCGCTCCTGGGATGTCGGCGACGGCACCACCGTCGATCAGATTTCACGGGTCGTAAGTCATATCGAAAACAATCCGGACTCGCGGCGACTGATCGTCAGTGCGTGGAATGTGCCGCAAATCGAACGCATGGCATTGCCCCCCTGTCACTGCCTATTCCAATTCTATGTCGCCGACGGCCGGCTTTCCTGCCAGTTGTATCAGCGCAGCGCCGACATTTTTCTGGGTGTGCCGTTCAACATCGCCTCCTATGCCTTGCTGACACAGATGATGGCGCAGGTGACGGACCTGAAACCGGGGGAATTCGTCCACACGCTGGGAGATGCACATCTTTACGCAAACCATGTTGAGCAGGCCGATGAGCAGCTTCAACGCGAACCCTATGCTTTGCCGACGATGACCCTGAATACCGACGTTTCTGATATTTTCGGTTTCGTCTACGACGATTTCTCCCTCGACGGCTATCGTTTCCACCCGCATATTCCGGCCGCGGTGGCGGTCTGAAATCTTTGCGCGTTTCATTGATTGTTGCCGTCGCCGAGAACGGCGTCATCGGCAGGGACGGAGATTTGCCATGGCGGCTTTCAAGCGATCTTCGCTATTTCAAAGCCGTTACGATGGGGAAGCCGATCATCATGGGGCGGAAAACGTTCCAGTCCATAGGAAGGCCATTGCCCGGCCGGCCCAATTTTGTTGTCAGCCGGAATCCGGAATTTAATGCAGACGGCATCACTGTTTTTTCGTCTTTGGGCGCTGCAACCGGCCAGGCCAAGGAGTCAGGCTGCGAAGAGGTCTTGATAATCGGCGGCGCCCGAATTTATGAGGAAGGCTTGTCCGTTGCGGACAGGATTTACCTCACGCAGGTGCATGCAGACGTGCCCGGCGATGTCACTTTTCCGGCTTTCGATCCGACAGAATGGACGCGGACGTCCCGCGAACGTAAAACAGCCGGGGAAAACGACGACCATGAACATTCGTTCATTGTCCTGGACCGGATCAAAACCGATTGAAATCGGATTTCTTCTCCCGGTCCTGTTTGCAATCGGTTAACCTTTTGGCCTAAATATCTTTTTCTAGCCGCGGTGGTTTATTTATCGGGGATTTTACGTGCGTTGTCTTTCAGCGATTTTATTGATCATTGTCCTGTCGGCCGCCGCCCCCGCGTTTTCACGGTCAGGCGATGTGGCCCTGTTTACGCCGTTGAAGGCGGACAGGGTCGTTGTCTTGAAAGGGGAACGGCAGTTGGTCCTGATGCGCGGGGACCGGGTGTTGAAAGTGTATCGGGTTGCTCTGGGGCGCTATGCCGAGGGGCGCAAAACTAGAAAAGGTGATGCCAAAACACCCGAAGGTAACTACACCATCGACTACCGGCTGGATACTGATAGATCCAAGTTCCATCGCGCGCTTCATATCTCCTACCCAAATTCTCAGGACCGCGCGCGGGCCGCTAGGCTCGGCGTCGATCCCGGCGGTCAAATCATGATCCACGGCCTGCCGACAAAGTGGAGTGCCAAAGACGTTGGGCACCCAAAACTCGATTGGACGCAGGGCTGTATTGCCCTCACCAACCGGGAAATGGATGAAGTTTGGAAGATGGTCTCCGACGGGACTACCATCGAAATCTACCCCTAAAGAATTCGTCGTCGCCACTTATCGTATCGCGCGCTAACGGCTAAACTTCCCGTCCAACACAGGGGACGGCAAGAACTCATGGCGGGTGCGCGCCTTGCTGCCGATATCGGCGGTACATTCACCGACATCGCAGTCGAATTCGATGACAATTTGCATACCTGTAAAGTGCCGACGACGCCTGACGCGCCGGAGCAGGGGGTCCTCGACGGTGTCGTTCGTACATTGGACGAAACAGGCCTCGGGCCGGCTGATTTTTCTCTGATCGTTCACGGCACGACATTGGCAACCAATGCCCTGATCGAACGAAAGGGTGCGAAGACTGCGATGCTTGTTACCGAGGGATTTCGCGATGCCGTCGAAATGGCCTACGAGAACCGGTTCGAGCAATACGATATCTACATGGACAA
This sequence comes from uncultured Alphaproteobacteria bacterium, assembly GCA_913047365.1. GTDB lineage: Bacteria > Pseudomonadota > Alphaproteobacteria > MPNO01 > UBA830 > CAJWUK01. The sequence continues at coordinate 2,817 of CAJWUK010000008.1, forward strand.
GCCGCCGCCATTGGTACCCCGAGAATTGCGGTTCGGTGTCGTGGAACGTGTCGATTCGCGCGGGAACGTACTTATCCCGCTCCCGGACGACGCTCTCGCTTCAATCATTCCCATATTGAGATCTGAGAGGATCGACGCCGTCGCTATCGGGTTGATGCATTCGTATGTTGCGCCTGACCACGAGCGTCGGATTGCTGCAATTCTCAAAAGCGAACTACCTGGCGTGATGGTATCGCTTTCCAGCGAGGTATCGCCTGAAATTCGGGAATACGAACGCTGGTCGACAACGGTGGCGAATGCCTATGTACAGCCGCTGATGTCCAGTTATCTTGGCAGGCTGTCCGATAGCCTCTCCGATCTTGGCTTCGGTTGTTCGCTTTGCCTGATGACGTCGGGCGGTGGGCTGTGCTCACTTGAAACAGCCCGGCAATTCCCAATCCGTCTGGTGGAATCGGGACCGGCAGGTGGGGCGATCCTGGCAGCACGCCTGGCACAGGAATGCGGGCTGGATAAAGTCGTCTCCTTCGATATGGGGGGCACCACTGCCAAAATTTGCCTCATCGACAACGGCGAACCACTACATTCTCGAAGGTTTGAGGTGGCCCGGCAGTATCGTTTCCTGAAAGGCAGCGGTTTGCCGCTTCGCATACCAGTAATCGAGATGGTTGAAATTGGAGCCGGCGGCGGTTCCATTGCGCGGGTCGATTCTCTCTCGAGGATTCAGGTTGGGCCAGACAGTGCCGGTGCCGTTCCTGGTCCTGCTTGCTATTCCAAAGGTGGAGCAGCCGCGACCGTAACAGATGCAAATTTGACCCTCGGGAGGATAGATGGAGAGGCGTTTGCGGGGGGTACGATGAAGTTGGATGCCAACGCTGCCGCGAAGACACTGGAGGTCGATGTCGGGGTGCCGCTATCACTTTCTGATGAAGGTGCGGCCTTCGGTATCAGTGAAGTGGTCGAGGAAAATATGGCGAATGCAGCCCGTGTTCACGCAGTTGAAAGTGGCGCAGAAGTGCGCGGTCGGTCAATGATTGCCTTTGGCGGCGGCGCTCCGCTGCATGCCGCAAGCCTGGCCCGGAAACTTGAAATCGATGAGGTTGTGGTGCCGGTTGCCGCGGGGGTGGGGTCCGCAGTCGGTTTTCTGCAGGCACCGGCGGCTTACGAAGTCGTCCGTAGCAGATATGAAATTCTGGATAACAGCTTTGACGTCAGCGCCCTGAACGCGCTGTTCAGTGAAATGCGTGACGAGGCTAGCGGTATCGTACGCGCTGCTGCGTCTGATAACGCGTTGGTCGAAAACCGAACCGCCGATATGCGCTATCGCGGGCAGGGGCATGAAATTACCATTGTTTTGCCGGACGGGCCCTATAATTACCAGATCGGTATAGACATGATCGACCGGTTTGAAACGTCATACGAAGCGACTTTCTCCCGCCGAATTCCAAATCTGGATGTCGAAGTGTTGAACTGGTCGCTTCGTCTTTCCGCCGCTGTGCCAGATTCGGAATTGTGTCCGCCGGACCCACCTGCAACCGAACCGGAACCAAACGGAACCAGGATGTTATTCGATCCGGAAACTGCCGCGCCTATGGAGGTTTCTGTCTATGATCGCGATAGTCTGAAGCCTGGCAATCTGATCGTGGGGCCTGCAATTATTACTGAAGACGAGACAACAACAATTGTCTTGTCCGGTTACGAGGCCACTGTGAACGCACGGAGCCATATCGTTCTAAGAAGAGCCCCATAATGGCGAGTCCGAAAGATCCTTTTTCCCCCATTCGGCTCCAAATCATGTGGGATCGGCTGATCGCCGTGGTGGAAGAACAGGCCCAGGCACTGATCCGCACGGGGTTCTCCACATCTACGCGCGAAGCCGGCGATTTATCCGCGGGTGTCTTCGATGTATCTGGGTATATGCTGGCGCAGGCGGTTACCGGCACGCCGGGACATGTGAATTCTATGGCCCGGTCGGTAAAGCACTTTCTCGACCGCTTCCCGGTATCGGAGATGGCCGATGGGGATGTGTTTCTGACCAACGACCCCTGGAAGGGAACGGGTCATCTGCATGATTTCACGTTTTTGACCCCCTGCTTTAAAGATCAAGACCTGACCGCGCTGTTTGCCAGTACATGTCATGTCGTTGACATCGGTGGCCGTGGAATGACGTCAGATGGACGCACCATCTATGAAGAAGGCCTCTACATCCCGCTTATGCGGTTCGCCCATGCCGGGAAAATTGACCAGACACTGATCGACATTGTGACGGCGAATGTCCGTGAACCGGTGCAGGTGGTCGGTGATCTGCATTCTCTGGCAACGTGCAACGATGTTGCGTGTCGGCGGCTTCGGGAAATGCTGGACGAATTCGCTCTTACAGATCTTAACCGGCTGGGTAGCCATATTTTGGAAAAGTCCAAATCGGCATCGCTGGAAGCAATTGCAAAGGTGCCGTCTGGCACCTACCGGAACAGCATGCGGATAGATGGGCTGGAGGAACCGGTTGATCTGGTAGCCGAGATGACGGTTGGCGAAGACGGCATTCATGTCGATTTTTCGGGTTCTTCCGGCATCTCCTCCTACGGGATAAATGTTCCGTTCTGTTACACGGAGGCTTACGCATCGTTCGGCGTGAAATGCATTGTCGCACCAGAGGTTCCAAACAATTCGGGCTCGCTTTCCACGATCCGGATTACGGCACCTGAAGGCACCATTTTGAACGCAGAACATCCGGCGCCGGTTTCGGTACGGCACGTCACTGGCCAGATGCTGCCGGATGTCGTTTTTGGCTGTTTGGCGCAGGCCGTCGATGACGCGGTCCCGGCGGAGGGCACCTCCTGCCTCTGGAATCTCTATGCCTATGGCGGTCCCGGCCGGGTAGAGGCTGATCCGAAGCAGCTTGCCGATGCGGATACTTTCACGGTGCTCAGTTTTCATTCCGGCGGTGCGGGTGCACGGCCTGGTAAGGACGGATTATCGGCTACGGCGTTTCCCAGTGGTGTCCGGAATGTACCGGTCGAGGTAACGGAGGCCATTTCGCCGCTAATTGTCTGGCGCAAAGAATATCGGTTGGATTCCGGCGGAGCAGGTGAATACCGGGGTGGGTTGGGGCAAACCATGGAACTCGGTCTGTTACAGGATGCACCCTTTGCATTCAGCGCGTTGTTCGACCGGATTGATTATCCGCCAAGGGGACGCGATGGCGGAGATAACGGTGGCGAGGGGGCGATTTATCTGGCGTCTGGATCTCGATTGAACGGTAAAGGCACCCAGACCATTCCGCGGGGCGAGAGAGTGGTGGTTGATATGCCTGGAGGTGGCGGTCTGGGTGAGGCAAGAATGCGCGATCCAAGAAGGGTGGTGGATGACGTTCGAGGAGGTCTGGTGTCTGCGGATGTCGCCAGAAGCACTTATCGTGTTGCAATTGATGACAACGGCGACGTAGATGAGAACGTGACGCAAAAATTGCGCGCCAATTAGGAAATAGGGAGAGCCCGATGCGTGTCAGTGCAGGTTTGCCGACGGGGATGGAAGGGCTGACCTATCCGATCCCGTTTTCCGATCCCGACGCAGTTATCCGAATCGCCAAGCATGCGGAAAAACTCGATTATCACTCGGTCTGGGGAAACGACCACATGACCACCCAGCACTATGTGCGGGCCGAATTCGAAACTCCGCCGCGATTTTGGGAGCCGCTCATCACCTATTCCTTCGTTGCGGCGGAGACGACGACCCTTCGGTTTGGTACCGGTATTCTGGTGCTGCCAATGCGGCGAGATATCGTCGTCGCGGCGAAGCAGCTTGCCACGCTGGATCATTTTTCAGGCGGTCGATTGGAAATCGGCGTGGGCATCGGTGCATACCGGGAAGAGTTTCTTGCCCTCCAGCCAGGCGAAACTCTGCCGCGAGGTAAAATCGTCGATGAGGGTATTCCGGCGCTGAAGCAATTGCTCACCGACCGGGTTGCGAGTTTTAAGGGTGAATTTTTTGCCTATGAAGACGTGGAGCTTTATCCCAAGCCTCTGCAGGATCACGTGCCGATCTATATCGGTGGGAATAACGAAAACAATCTCCGCCGAGCAGCGAAATGGGGCGATGGTTGGCTGCCGGCCGCGGTGCATTTGGATCGGATCCGCGATGACATCAAGACATTACGGGAATTGACCGAAGCAGAAGGCCGGGATTTCGCTGACATCGAGGTGGCGCCGCAATACATCGTCCATATCGGAAAAACGAGGGAGGCGGCTCTGGAGAGCTTTAACCAGACCCAGATGTGCGCCCATCTGACTTCCTTACGGAAATCCACCCTGAAAGGCCAGGGAGAGCTTAATCACGAAGATATCAATTTGATCGGTACCGTCGAAGATGTGGTTGAACGGGCCAATCTGCTCGGAGAGGCAGGTGTAACACACCTACTTGGTCTGTATTTCGCTGCGAACAATATCGAAGAGCTTCTCGACCAGATGCAGATCTTCGCAGAAGATGTCGTCCCCCGGCTATGCTGAACCGGTTATAACAGGGCGCGTAATGTCGATCGGATTTCGTCCGGATCCGCAATACCGCTGATGATCACTTGATCAAGCCCAGCCGAGAAATACTCTGAAAGACGGTTTCGAACATAGGCGGCATCACCGCATGCAGCATGGGCACCAGCGACCTCCGGTCCTATAATCTTTTCCAACTCGTCCCAGTCTTGTGCGGAAAAAGCTTGTCGCAATTGGTCCTGGTCGAGGGCTGACCCTCCCATCTCGATATTGGTTGCGTGGTGTTCGCCACGCAGAATGAATGCCAATGTGCGCCGTACGGGAGCGATTGCTTTGTCCTGATCGGGGTCGATACAGGTGTAAACAATTCCATAATTCCGAATGGATCGTCCTCCCGCTCCCGCTGTGACGCGTTTGAGACAGGTCTTCACAAACGGTGCGGCCGTGGCACCTGAGACAATTGCCCCATCGGCATGAGTGCCTCCCAGGGCCAACATTCTGGGCCCCGATGCTGCGAGGAAAATTGGGATTTCTCTCGCACCGTTTACCAGCCTTCGGCCGGAAATTCGGAACTTCTCCCCCTCGAAATGGACGGCGTCGCCAGCGAACATTTCCCGGCATATTTCCGTTGCTTCTCGAATTGTCAGTAGAGGCCGGTCGCTCTCGATGCCGGCACCTTTCAGATCATTTGGCGCACCCACACCAAGACTGAGGACCACGCGTCCGGGGAACAATTCGTCAAGAGTGGCGGCCGACATCGCGGCGTAGACAGGGTGGACGGAAAAAGGGCTGACAGCCATTAAGGCGACCTTCAAAGTCTTCGTGGCAGCCAGTGCAGCTGACGCAAGGGCGACGGGATCGCGCTGGAACAAGTGGGTCGCTATCCAGAGCGTTTGTGCTCCACCTTCCTCTGCTGCCTTCGCCTGCCCCGCGATGTCGGTGGCGGGAGTAAACCCATCGATGGCAAGACCGAGTTCAGACATGGAAGCCATAAGCGTTAGAAAGAGCGCCCAACACCGAGCTGAGGCTGGGATCGACTTCCAGAGCTTCTAACCGGTCAGTACCGGAAGTTCCGTAATCCTTCAGCCCGGATGCGGTTAACACTGCAAGCACATTGTCCTCTGGGCCAATAATGTTTCTGGAAGCAAGCACGTCAATTGCCGCGAAGGCCGCTGCAGACGACGTCTCAACTGAGAGCCCGCTTGTGCGGGCCAGCTTGTTTTTTGCGTCAACAAGTGCAGTGTCATCAAGGGCGATGGCGCAGCCGTGGGATCGTTTCAGTGCTTCATGTGCCTGAAAGGTTCCCCGTGTTACATCGATGGAGTTAGCAATACTTTTGCTGTTTCGCGACACGGCAGGCGGCATATCTAGGTTTTGATCTGCCGCGGCGGAGAGTGAGCCGGATACTTCGGCAGCCACCAGTCGTGGGCAGGCGTCAATCCAACCCCACCGGATCATTTCATCGAAACCTTTCCACATACCGAACAGGGCGTCTCCGTAGCAAACGGGAAGCACGCACCAGTCTGGCACATTCCAGTTCGACTGTTCCGCGATTTCGTATGCGAGCGTTTTGTAGCCTTCGATTCCAATGGGGTTGCTGCCCACAGCGGGCCCGAAAAAGGGAGAAGTCGGAAACCAGCCGAATTCCTCAATGGCTTGCGATAGGATCGTCCATCTGTCCTGCATCTCTGGGACAGTCAACACCATGGCGCCGTATGACCGCATCTGGGCGACAATGGCGCCAGCCGCTCCTTTATAAGTAAGGACGATGCAGGGTATGCCTGCCCGGGCAGCATAGGCAGCAGCAGCGGCCCCGGCATTTCCGGTGGAACTTGTTGCAATGGCTGGAGCGCCAATCATCCTTGCCCAGGAAACTGCCACTGTCGCGAGCCGATCCTTGAACGACCAGGTGGGATTCCGGGATTCATCCTTTACGCGGATGGGCTTGTGACCGAACCCTTCGACGTTAACTATTGGAGTGCATCCTTCACCCAGGGACACCGCGTTATCTATACCTACAGGTAAGAAGTCAGCATACTTCCATAGTGATGAGGGGGTTGCAGGAATATTTCCCCGGTCCGGCATATCTTGATTGGGTGCCTGGCAGGTGAGGTTGCTGGAAACCCCTTCCAACGCGCATGTCTCACAACAACGGTCTATTGCGGTTAACGGATAGGGTCTGCCGCACCGAATACATTCAAGTCCGATTGGTTGGGCCATACGCTTGCTGTGGTTTCCCAATCCGCAATTGCAGTTTGTGTGGTTTTAAAACACCACCGAAGGACCGTCACGATTTAATCCGGTTCCTGATCTCCGACGTAACAGAAGAGAAGGTCGTAAACGGAACCCTTGGCGAATGCTTTCTCGTCCCTCGATCCACATATCGGTTCTGATATTTGGGTTGGTGCTTACCACCAACTTTGTCGGTGCATCCCAAAACCCTATTGGTATTTATGGGGACGAGATCGTGTTCGACGTAATTCGCAATGGAAAAACCGTGGGCGAGCACAAAGTAACGTTCGTACCAACTGAAGAAGGGCTTTCGGTCGATTCGCGCCTTCGTATTGACATCAGATTTCTTGGATTGACGGTCTATAAATATCGATATGTATCCCGTTCGATCTGGGGGGGAGGACGGCTGTTATATTTGAATGCGGCCGTCGATGATGATGGGAAAAGGCACAATGTAGCTGTGGAGCATTTCAAAGGCAGATTGCATATTACTGGCCCGGCCGGGCTCAAGTTTGCTTCTCCGAACACGCTCCCCACTAATCACTGGAATGTTTCGGTTCTCCGATCAGACCATGTCATCAATACAATTACCGGTAAGGTGAACCGGGTCAGGATTGAGCGTGTAGGGGAGGCCACCGTGACCACGAATGCCGGTCCCAGATATGCAACCCACTACCGTTATACCGGGGATCTCGACGTAGATGTCTGGTACGACCAAATGGGTCGCTGGGTAAAATTGCGTTTCGGTGTAAAAGATGGCTCGATCGTAGAATACATGTGCAAACGTTGCGGAAAGCCTAAGAGGCAGCCAAATGGCCCGAAGTAAACTTGAGGCGGGCTCCGTTGTCTGGATTACGGGGGCAGGAAAAGGCATTGGCCGTGCCTTGTCTGTTGAACTCGCCAAGCGCGGAATGAAGATCGCGGCAAGCGCGCGAACTCGATCAGATCTTCAATCGTTGGTTTCGCAATCCACTGAGCTAGCCGGATCGATATCCTCCTGGCCTGTCGATGTTACGGAGCGGGAAGAAATGTCGAAAACGGCTTCTGCTATCGAAGCCGAGTTAGGTTCAATCGATTTGCTAGTCTGCAACGCGGGCACACACAGCCCTGTCACCGCTGAAAACTTCGATGCGGAGGCTTTCAACCAACTCCTCGACATTAACATCATGGGCGTGGTTAACGGGATAGCCCCTGTTTTACCTAGGATGACGGCCAGAAGTTCGGGAAGAATTGCTGTCGTTTCCTCCGTTGCGGGTTACCGAGGTTTGCCTTCGGCCCCCTCATACGGAGCGACCAAGGCGGCGCTCATAAACATGTGTGAGGCGTTGAAGCCGGAACTGGAACACTCTGGTGTCAAACTACATCTTGTCTGTCCAGGTTTCGTCAGGACCCCCTTAACTGATAGGAACAGCTTCCACATGCCGTTTTTGATGGAACCGGAAGATGCGGCGCGTCGTATCGCTGATGGTATCCAGCGCAACAAATTCGAAATTACGTTTCCCTGGCGTTTTGTTTTCTGGCTCAAGTTGGGCCGCATATTGCCCTATTGGGCGTACTTCGCTCTGACCCGTCGGCTGGCGGCGGCAGGAAAGTAGAGAAACGCGAAGGTCTTCAGTTTTTCTGCGTCGATAGGATGTATTGGGAAACATCAATTGTACCGCGCCGAAATCCTGCTTCACTGTAGGCTAGGTAGTATCGCCAAAGCCGCCGAAAACGCTCGTCCATGCCGAGCTTCTGAATTTCAGGCCAGGCTAACTCGAATCGCTCGCGCCACCGCGCCAAAGTGTTCGCATACGAATTTCCAAAAGAATATATGTTGTCGATTTGAAGCTTATGTGCGGTCGCTTGGGTTTCGATCGATCTCGGCGACGGTAACATGCCGCCAGGGAAAATATATGCCTGTATGAAATCGGCCGCTTTTCGATACCGGTCAAAGCGTTCATTGGCGATCGTGATCGCCTGCAGTCCGATACGACCCTCTCGCGCCAGTCTTTCCTTCAAGGTTCCAAAATACGCGGGCCAGAATTTTTCACCTACCGCTTCTATCATTTCGATAGACACGATCCTGTCGAATTTCCCGGCGATGTCACGGTAATCTTGGAATTTTATCGTTACCTTATCCTGCAGGCCGGCTCGCCGCATTCGATTTCGCGCGTATTTTTCCTGTTCACGCGAAACAGTCACAGCTGTTACATCGCACCCGTAAGCAGAAGCAGCGATCTCGGAAAAACCGCCCCAACCACAGCCGATCTCAAGAAGCTTCATACCGGGTTTAAGTCCTAGTTGGTCGGCAAGACGACGGTATTTTCTTTGCTGAGCGTCTTCCAGTTTTTCAGCAGGGTGACGGAACAGAGCTGATGAATATGTCATACTGTCATCTAGCCATCGCCGGTAAAATTCGTTTCCTAGATCGTAGTGTGAGGCGATGTTTTTCCGGCTGCCCAACCGGGAATTGGAGCGAAGAAGATGGCGGGTCCGGTTCAAGGCTCGAACCGGCCATATTCCTTCCAGGGTTTGTTGAATCTTTGCCTCGTTTCCTATTCCGGCTGAAATTGTTGCGACCAAATCGTCTGCATCCCATTCACCTTCAATATACGCTTTCACCATTCCCAGATGGCCACCCAAAAATATACGTCTGGCAACGCGCAAAGTATGCAATCGGACTTTCGCGTCCGGGAGATTGCCTTCTTTGGGTGGAATGGTAGTGCCGTTAGGCATCGTCAGCGCAATATTGTCCGGCGTAAGACGGAGAAGGGTCGTATTAAGAGAAAAAACGACAATTTTAGGCAGCGATCCTTCGGGAGAGATGGTTGGCGGCACGGGATTTGCGATTGAACTGTTTTGAGTGTCGTTGCTCATTTCCAATTTATTCGCCAGGCGATGGCACAACCGTGACCACATTCCTTGGGCTTTCTGGTTTTTTGTAAACCGCTGCGCCCTTTCGCCAAAGCCTCAACGCCTCCCAATGAATTCCGACAATTATTTTCAACGTCATTAGAGGATAACGGAAAAAGGCTTGCAACAGGGTTCGATCGGTAAGTGGACGCCGGGTGCCCGTAAATGCCGCCTGCAAAAGGACTCCCTGGTCATCGCTTTCAGCGATAGTGAGAATGATTTCTTGGCTTGGAGGGCTGATACGGAAATTGTAACGGGCATCCATTCCGATAAAGGGAGACACATGGAGCTGTTTATCGCAAGATTGCCGGATAGGCCCAGTCCCAGTTCCGTTCGCCCGGATCAGGTAGGCATGTCGCTCGCCAAAGGTATTGTGAACTTCGTAAAGGATGGCTACCAGCTCTTCATTGGGCCGGTAGCAGAAGTAGACGCTGAGGGGATTGAATACGTACCCAAGGACACGGGGATAGCACAAAAGCCGGATTGGACCGTTTTGGGTATCTATGCCGGCATCGGATAGTTCTTTTTTGACCCATTGCCTTACCGTGTAGCCCGCTGTCCCATGATCGTTTTCGTGAAAAGAGAACAGGTTGAAACGGTTCAAAGAGAAAAGACGGCAACTGGCTGCGGTGTCTTCGAGTTTGTCGAGATCGATTAGAAGCGAGAATACACTATATCGGAGACGGTGGCGTCGCGGTCGGCTTCTCGTATGAACGACCTCACCGAAATAAAGGGCGCCTTTCATGGTCACGCAGCTCTCTCCAGCGACTGTTCTCCCGGCTGTCTCAGATTTATGCGTCCGGATTCATTTGCGACGTTCCAGGGACGCCGAACACCGCCAATGTCCTCCGCAACAGCCAACCCGGCCTGCAGCGCGTCTTCGTGGAAACCGTATCCAAAATAGCTGCCGCAAAACCAGGTATTTCGGACGCCCTGAATCTGCGAGATTTTTTTTTGGGCACTCAGAGCGCTTAAATTAAACATTGGATGATCGTATTCAAACTCTGCTTCGATTGATCCCGGGTGGGGTTCCCGTGACGGGTTTAAGGTGACGAAATAGTTCTTGTCGGTGTCCAACCGTTGGAGCTTGTTCATCCAATATGTGACACAAACCGAATTATCTTCGACGTCGCTGTTCCTAACATAGTTCCAGCTTGACCACGCTCTTCGCCGTTTCGGCATCAGGGTGGAATCCGTGTGCAGCACGGCGCGGTTTTTGGAGTATTTAAATTGTTGAAGGAGAGACCGTTCTGCATGGTCAGTGTCTGAAAGTATAGAGAACGCCTGATCCGCGTGTGTTGCCAACACCACGGCATCGAAATTCTCTTCCCGACCGAATTGGTCTGTTATAACAGCCCCAACGGGTGTGCGCCTGACACTTGTGATGCAGCATCCGGATTGAACTGTAGAAGACATATTCGACCTTAGTCGCTCGACGTAGGAACGGCTGCCTCCGACGACTGTTCGCCAGTCGGGCCGTTTTCGGAATTTCAATAGGGAATGATTCACATAAAAGCGGAGAAATGCCTCCAGCGGATAATTACGCATTTCATCCGAGGGTGAAGACCAGATTGCGGCCCCCATAGGCAAAAGATGGTCTCTGACAAACGGTTCCGAATAATTGTTTAGGTCCAGGTATTCTCCTAGAGAAAGATGTGGAATCTCGGATTGTCCCAACAGGTCCGGAGCCTCCGAATAAAACCGTCTTATGTCCGAAACCATATTCCAAAATCGAGGTGAAATAGCGTTCAGTGGCCTTGCAAACAAGCCTCCAAAATTTCCGGCATATTCGAATTTTCCCCTGTTTATGGAGACAGAAAATGACATATGGCTTGGCGACGTCGTGACATTCAAATAATCGAATAATGCGGTCAGATTTGGGTAGTTCGGCTCATTGTAAACGATGAAGCCAGTATCTATCGGAATACGGGCGCCTTCCGAGGTGACGTCCACTGTATTGCTGTGACCGCCCAAACGGTTTTCTTTTTCGTAAATTGTAACTTCGTGTTTATTGCTTAAGAGCCAGGCGGCGGATAGGCCGGCAATACCTGTGCCAACGACCGCTATTTTTCGAGGAATGATTTCTGAGTTCGTATTGCTCGCGGCCATTCTGGCGGATTCCCGATTTGCAAACTATCGCCGGAACACCCGCGACAATATCAATTACGGCATTACGTCTGTTTTTTCGATAAGGATCAGTTGGAATAGCGAATCTTTTTGCTCAGCCGCTTCCCGGTGAAAAGCTCGAATTAGCAGAGACCGAACCATTGCATTCGGCCCGGCCAGTTTCCACCATATGCTCCATATGAGCGAGTACGGAACGGGAGGCGGCACCGTGCATTTTTTCCGGCAGGTGCGTATACATTCTTCGCACCATCTCCGGAATCGTGGCCAGGCCTTCCGCAAGGCATTTGGCAATTTCGCCTTCCCGCATCAGTCGATGGTTCAGGTAGGCCCTTACAAAAGGCTTGGTGTCAGTGATTTCTGGACCGTGACCCGGGAGATAAAGATCTTCGTCACGTTCAAGGCACACCCGAAGAGAATCGAGATATTCCCGCATATTGCCATCGGGTGGCGAGACGATTGTAGTATTCCAGCCCATCACGTGATCGCCGGAAAAAAGGAGGTTTTGTTCTTTAAAGGTGTAACAGTGGTGGTTGGACATGTGCCCTGGCGTATGAACCGCTTCCAGGGTCCAGCCTGGTCCTTCAATCGCGTCGCCATCGTCGATTTCTTCGTCCGGGGCGAAATCTTCTTGATGCGCTTCGACGGTTTGTCCTCCGTCCAGCGGGCGTGGATATGCACCAACGATTGGGGCACCCGTCAGCTCTTTCAGCCAATCGGACGCCGGCGAATGGTCCATATGTGTGTGGGTGACGACGATGTGAGTTACCGCCTCTCCAGCTAATGCGTTCCTTATTTTGTCGACGTGCTCTTCAATCATCGGGCCAGGGTCGATAACGGCTACTTCACCCTTTCCGACCACATAGGTGTTGGTTCCTAAATGTGTGAATGCGCTGGGATTTTCAGCAACGATCCTACGGACCCCCGGGGCAACTTCCTGTGCCACTCCGTATTCGAACGGCATTTCCTTACGGAACGGAATTTCTGCTGAACCCATCTGCTTGCTCCGTCATTCAAAGACGATGTTCGGTGTCTCGACTTGGTTTGAGCCGACCTTCGCCCATATTTTTTCGGCGATCGCGCGATAAGCAATGGCATGCGGGCCATCCGGATGTGAGGCAACAATGGGGGTGCCCCCGTCCCCGCCCTCGCGAATGGCCATGTCCAGCGGGATTTCACCCAGGAAATCGACCCCCATTTGCGCCGCCGTTTCTTCCGCGCCTCCATGAGCGAAAATGTCGGAGCGTTCGCCGCAACTTGGGCATACGAAATAGCTCATGTTCTCCACGAAGCCGAGGACTGGTACATCCACCTTGCGGAACATATCCAGCCCTTTGCGCGCATCTATCAGCGACAAATCCTGGGGAGTTGAAACAATCACGGACCCTGCGATGGGCACGCGCTGCGCCATCGTCAATTGCGCGTCGCCCGTTCCGGGTGGCATGTCCACGACCAAAATGTCCTGCGGTCCCCATTGAACGTCCCCCATCATCTGTTCAAGAGCACCCATGACCATCGGTCCCCGCCAGATCATCGCCGTTTCCTGCGGAACTAGGAGGCCGATGGACATGCAGGTGATTCCGTGCGCCTCCAACGGAATAATGGTTTTGCCGTCGGGTGACGAAGGCCGATCGGTTATGCCCATCATCATCGGCAACGAGGGTCCATATATATCGGCGTCCAGCATGGCGGTTTTCAGACCCATCTGGAGAAACGCAACGGCCAAATTGGCTGCGGTAGTGGATTTACCGACGCCGCCTTTTCCCGATGCCACCGCAATAATAGTGCCGACCTGGGGCAACAATTCTCTCGGTTTCTCCGGTTGGGGCGCTGCTTGCTGGGGCTGAGCCCCTACGTGGGCCGTTAGAACCGCGGTAACGGAAAGGACACCATCCCTCCCGGTGACAACTGCTTCTGCTGCCTTTCTGACCGGTTCCATCTGCTCTGCTTCGTTCGGATCTATTTCCAGCGTAAACTGTACATGTCCGTCTTTCAGCACCAGGCCCGACACCAGGCCCGCATCCACGATATTCTGATCCGATCCTGGCAGCGGGATAGACTTAAGGGCCTCGGTAATATCTGCTTCTGATGGCGGCGCCATGCTTGACTTCTCCGTCTGGGTGACAATTTTGCTCTACGAGACCAGTCCCGCTGCGTTGCACAAAAGTACAACCTATCATATAAGGCGCGCGGTCGGGCTCAAAGATCGCACGGGTATACGTGATCGCCCTGCGCGGTTATGGTCCGCGGTTATTACTCAAGATAGGAATTAGCGTCATGCCATGGAAACAGCAAGCCGGGGGCGGAGGCGGGCAGGGCCCTTGGGGCGGACGGCCATCTGGCGGCGGCGGCGGCAGTGCCGGTGGGCCACCCGATATCGAAGACATTTTCCGCAAAGGTCAGGATCGTTTCAAAAGCTTCATTCCTGGCGGGTTCGGTGGTTCCAGAGGCATTCTGATCATTGTATTGCTGATCGTGTTTGCTTGGCTTCTGAGCGGATTGTACAGGGTGCAACCGGGCGAGCGAGGCGTCGAACTGCTGTTTGGCAAGTTCGTTAACACGACCGATGCCGGTTTGAATTACTGGGCGCCATGGCCAGTCGGAACGGTCCAACGGCCCAACGTCGAGAAAACGAACCAGATAAACATCGGTTTCCGCGGATTGGGATCAGCCGGTCGCTCAGATAGTGTTCGCGACATTCCTCAAGAAAGCCTGATGTTGACCGGCGACCAGAACATCATCGATATCGATTTCGTTGTGCAGTGGCGCATCAAGAGCGCACCGAATTTTCTTTTCAATATTCGCGATCCGCAGACCACGATTAAACTGGCAGCGGAGAGCTCCATTCGTGAAATTGTCGGCCAGACGCCTCTGGAAGAGGTTTTGGCGACAAAAAGAACAGAAGTGGAAGCCCGGACGCGGGATGTCCTGCAGCGCATCATGGATGACTACAAGGCCGGCGTGTTCATTGCCGACGTAAAAATGCAGCAAGTCGATCCACCGCAAAAGGTGATTGATGCGTTTAATGATGTGCAGCGCGCACGTCAGGATAAAGAACGCCAACAGAACGAAGCAGAAGCCTATCGGAACGATATCGTACCGAAGGCCAAGGGTGAGGCCTCTCGCCAAGTTGAGCAGGCGGCAGCCTATCGCGAGAGACTAATCAAGGAAGCTGATGGTGAGGCTAAAAGATTCATTTCCGTTTTCGAGGCCTACAAGACAGGCAAGGATGTGACCCGGCAGCGACTGTATCTGGAGCGGATGCAGGATGTTCTTAGCAAGTCCGAAAAGGTCATCGTAGACAAGGGTCAGGGCGGTTCTGGCGTCGTGCCCTATCTGCCCTTGCCTGAACTTAGAAAGAGATCCGGGGGAGCGCAGCAATGACCAACCTTAGACTTATCGTCATTGGTGTCTTTGTTATAATTGCCGGCATGGTGCTATTTGGCAGCATGTACACGGTGCATCAGACCCGCCAGGCGCTTATTCTTGAATTTGGCCAGCCTCGAAATGAAGAGCCAAACCCAGGCCTCCATTTCAAATTACCCTGGCGAACGGCAACTTATTATGACAAGCGCGTCCTTAGTCTCGATCCGCCTGCGCAGGAAATCATCCTGTCGGATCAGAAACGTATCAACGTCGATGCCTTTGTTCGGTATCGCATTGTATCGCCTCTGAAATTCAAACTTCGCGCAGATACCGAAACGAACTTTATTGACATTTTTGGTCGCATCCTGAATTCCGCTGTTCGAGCGGAGGTCGGCCGTGTTCTGCTTGCCGACATGCTATCGAGTAAGCGCGATGACGTGATGAGCCGGATTACGACAGAGCTGAAATCACAGGCCAAGGATTTCGGGATCGTTGTGGTCGATGTACGGATCGGGCGCACTGACCTTCCGCCAACGACTAGTGAGTCCGTCTACAATCGGATGAGGTCACAGCGTGTCGCACAGGCGGCTAAGCTTCGCGCCGAAGGTGCAGAAATTAAAGCTCGCATCCAGGCAGAGGCTGATCGCGAACGGACGGTCATTCTCGCAGAAGCGCAGCGAAAAGCACAAATTTTGCGTGGTGAAGGCGAGGGTGAACAAACCCTTATTCTTAACCGGGCGTTTGGGCAGGATCCGGAATTCTTTGCGTTCTACCGGTCGATGGAGGCTTATGAGAAAGCGCTTGGGGACGGAACGACCATGGTCCTGTCGCCCGATAGCGAATTTTTCCGGTTCTTCAATGATCTGCCCGGAAGGGTGCCGGCTAGGGAAGCGGCTCCCAGATAGACACTTATTCCCCTCGTGCCTGATGAACTGATTATTGCGATTGCGCTGATCCTTGTGCTCGAAGGCGCTCTTTACGCTTTGTTTCCGAACGGCATGAGAAGAATGGCCCTGAAACTTGAACGCATTCCTGTATCATCGCTTCGGAGCGCGGGCTTACTGTCCGCGATCGTGGGGGTTGGAATCATTTGGCTCGTCAGAAACTGACCGATTGTTTGCGACGTATTATATTGCGTGAAGTTGGTGCCAGTTGCTGATTTGGCCGGCTTTTTTGGCACAATGCCGGTCCATAAGGAGACCTAACGTGAAGATATCGAGACGTCTTGTTTCTTCGTCGGTTTTCGCCATCGCCTTCTGTGTGATTGGTGCCGGCACAGGCTTTGCCCGGGGGGCGCCCGATACTTTCGCGGATCTGGCGGCGCGACTGTTACCCTCCGTCGTCAATATTTCGACCACCCAGGTCCAGAAAAAAGATCAGAAGAGTGGCCCGCAGGTTCCCCATTTCCCGGAAGGATCGCCCTTTCAGGATTTCTTCAAGGAATTCTTCGATCGCCAGCAACGCGATACCCATAAGCGCAGGGCAACGTCTCTTGGGTCAGGTTTTATCATCGATGCCAGCGGCTATATCGTAACGAACAATCACGTGATTGCCGAGGCAGATGAGATCACAGTTACGCTGCACGATGATACAAAGCTTGAAGCCAAATTGATTGGCCGCGACCCCAAAACCGATTTGGCCCTTTTAAAGGTGAAGCCTAAGACGAAGCTTCCCGCAGTTCCCTTTGGAGATTCAGATAAAACCCGTGTCGGAGACTGGGTTGTCGCGATTGGGAATCCCTTCGGACTGGGCGGCACGGTTACTGCCGGTATTGTCTCGGCGCGCCAGCGCGACATAAATTCCGGGCCATATGACGATTTCATTCAGACCGATGCGTCCATCAACCGGGGTAATTCCGGCGGCCCGATGTTCAATCTCGAGGGCGAGGTTATTGGCATCAATACGGCCATCTTTTCACCGTCTGGCGGCAGTGTGGGAATCGGATTTGCGATCCCGGCAAATCTTGCGCGGCCAATTATCCAACAACTTCAGAAATACGGAAAACCGCGGCGTGGATGGCTGGGTGTTCGTATTCAAACCGTAACCGACGAAATCGCCCAAAGCCTCGGTCTTGATGCCGCCACGGGTGCACTGGTTGCGTCCCTTACGAAGGGCGGGCCAGCCGAAAAGTACAAGATCAAAGTCGGTGACGTGATCTTGAAATTCGACGGTAAGACGGTTGGGGAAATGCGCCGCCTGCCGAGGATCGTCGCGGAAACAATGATCGGTAAGGCTGTGCAGGTCGAGGTCTGGCGGCAGGGAATGCGGGTCCGTTTGCCTGTTACCCTCGGCGAATTTCCTGAAAATAGCGCAAAGCTTGCGGCGGAAATGCCTGGTGCGGCGCCCGAAAAAGCGCCCCTGTTAGAACTGAAGGAGCTCGGCATGACCTTGTCCATGCTGACGCCGGAACTACGGGAACAGTTCAAGCTGAATCAAAATGCAGACGGTGTCGTGATCACTAAAATAAAGCCTGCCGGACCCGCCGCTGAAAAGCGGATTCCTGCAGGAGCAATTATCCGGAAAATCGGTCCGGATCAGGAAATTGTGAAGACACCCGATCAGGTAAAACAGAAAGTCGCACAAGCGCGAAAAGACAACCTGGATACGATCCTCGTTCTGATCGAAGCCGGCGGCGCGCAGCGTTTTGTTGCTTTGAATATCGCCAAGGGTTGACCCGTAAACCTGTCATCGTTGTTGGCGGACCGACTGCCAGCGGTAAATCGTCGGTAGCACTTGCCATTGCTGAGGCGTTCAACGGTTCTATCGTCAACGCAGATTCGATGCAGATATATAACGGATTGGGAATAGTCACAGCCCGGCCCGATAAATCCGCTTTAGCGCGTGTTCCCCATGAACTCTATGGATTGTTTGGCAATGATCGTCGATGTTCGGCCGGTGAATGGCGTGACCTCGCTCTGGACGCCATTAATAGAATCAACGATGTAAATCGGGTTCCTATTCTTGTTGGAGGAACCGGTCTCTACCTACGGGCGCTCATGACCGGATTTCACAGGATGCCCGCCGTAGCATCCGAAATACGGACCGCGTTGAATGAAAGATTAAAACGGGAAGGGGCGGATGTTCTCCATACAGAACTCGTGTCTTTTGATCCTGTAACCGCTTCTAGGCTTCACCGCAGCGACGGCCAGCGAATTGTCAGGGCTCTAGAGGTCTTTGCGGCTTCCGGTAAACCGTTATCGGCGTGGCAATCCGGACAGACGGAGGCGGCACCCGAAAATCTAAGATTCCTAACCGTTCTCAGTCTGCCGGATCGCGAAGAGCTTTATGAACGGATCAATTCGCGTTTCGAAAACATGTTGGAATCTGGGGCTATCGAGGAAGTTGAAAGCTTTATTTCTGCTGATCCGCAAGTCGATCATCCTTTATGGAAAGCGGTTGGCGTTTTACCGATTTCCACCTTCCTCAAAGGTGAGATAGATCGTAACCATATGATTGAACGGGGAAAACAGGATACCCGAAGATATGCCAAACGGCAAATGACATGGTTTCGGCATCAGATTATTCCAGATTTATCCATTTCTGAGCAATATTCGAAAAAAATAGAAACAAAAATCTTTTCAAAAATTAGTAATTTTCTGTTGACCGGGTAAATTTACGGCGATAGTTTGCGCCCCTCGCACAAATTGTGCATTGCGAAATATATATAGAACTTCATGCCGACCGGCCCCTAGGCCGGTTTTTCATTCTGCGCGGGCGAATCGCTTTTGCGGTAGTCCGGGCCGAATAGGCGGACGGGGAAAAGATGATGTCGGACCAAAAGATGAATGGCTCGGAAATAATCATAAAGGCCTTGATCAACGAGGGTGTTGATACCGTTTTCGGTTATCCGGGTGGCGCAGTGCTTCCGATTTACGATGCCATATTCCAGCAGAACCAACTTCGGCATGTTCTGGTACGGCAGGAAGGCGGCGCCGTCCACATGGCCGAGGGCTATGCGCGTTCGACCGGTAATGTCGGCGTGGTACTGGTGACGTCCGGGCCAGGTGCAACAAACGCCGTGACGGGTCTGACCGATGCCCTGATGGATAGTATTCCGATTGTTTGTCTGACCGGTCAGGTTCCCACGCATCTGATCGGGAACGATGCGTTCCAGGAAGCTGATACCACCGGCATCACCCGCCCTTGCACAAAGCATAACTACCTTGTGAAGGATATGGCTGACCTGCCTCGGGTCATGCACGAAGCATTTTATGTTGCCCGTAGCGGCCGGCCGGGCCCGGTCGTGATCGACCTGCCCAAGGATATCCTGATGGGTGAGGGCACTTACGAAGATTTCAGTAGCGTCGAACACAGGACATATCAGCCTCGTTTTAAAGCGGCCAAAACCGAAATCGATCGCGCTGTGTCGATGATCGCCGCTTCCAAAAAACCGGTATTTTATTGCGGCGGGGGCGTGATCAATGCCGGTCCCAAGGCCAGTAAATCGCTTAGGCGTCTCGTAAAGCTGACCGGAGCACCGATTACCCAAACCTTGATGGGGTTGGGTGCCTACCCCGGTTCCGACAGGCAGTTTCTTGGCATGTTGGGTATGCACGGCACTTACGAAGCCAATCTTGCCATGCACGACGCAGATTTGATCGTAGCGGTTGGTGCACGTTTTGACGATCGCATCACAGGCAGGCTCGCGGATTTTGCACCGAACTCCCAAAAGATACATATCGATATCGATCCATCATCGATCAACAAGAACGTGGCGGTTGACCTGCCAATTGTGGGTGACGTCGGTGCGGTTCTTGATCAGATGCTTCGTGCCTGGAAGGCGAAAAACCTGAAGACCAATCAGAAGGCGCTAAAGGCATGGTGGGCCGAGATCAATGAGTGGCGGAAGAAAGATTGTCTGAAGTACAAGCAAGCCGGCGATATCATAAAACCGCAATTCGCCATCGAACGTCTTTATGAGCACACCAAAGATCTGGATTGCTACATCACGACCGAGGTCGGACAACACCAGATGTGGGCCGCGCAGTTTTACAAGTTCGAAGAACCCAACCGTTGGATGACATCCGGTGGACTTGGCACGATGGGCTATGGCCTTCCTGCTGCGATCGGTGTTCAGGTCGCCCATCCCAATTCGCTCGTTGTCGATATTTCAGGCGAAGCGTCGTTCCTGATGAACATGCAGGAAATGTCAACCGCAGTTCAGTACCGAGCACCCGTGAAGGTCTTCGTGACAAACAATCAATATATGGGAATGGTGCGTCAGTGGCAGGAACTTCTGCATGGTGGACGCTATGCGGAGAGTTACACCGATGCGCTGCCGGATCTCGTAAAGCTCGCCGAAGCGTGCCATTGGGTCGGACTTCGGGCGACCAAACCGGACGAGGTCGATGACGTCATCAAGGAAATGATCGCCGTCGATAAACCGGTGATCGCCGATGTCTGGGTAGACCAAACAGAGAACTGCTTCCCTATGATTCCTTCAGGCGCGGCACACAACGAAATGCTTCTGGGGCCGGAGGACGAGGCCGAAAAACCGATCTCCGAAGAGGGGATGGTACTCGTCTAGTAAGGCGTCAATAACGGAAAGCTATGCGTAAACGGAGCGGACAATGGGATTGGATAATACAATAGAGCGGCACACGATCGCCGTTCTGGTCGATAACGAGGCCGGCGTGCTTGCCCGTGTCATCGGCCTGTTTTCGGGGCGCGGATACAATATCGAGAGCCTGACGGTCGCCGAGACGGATCCGGATGCAGCAATCAGCCGCATTACGATTGTGACCACCGGTACCCCGATGATAATTGAACAGATCAAGGCCCAGCTCGATCGCCTGGTGCCGGTACACCGCGTGGTCGATTTGACGATCGAGGGCGCAAGCGTCGAGCGCGAACTGGCCTTGGTGAAGGTTGCTGGAAAAGGCAACAAACGCGTTGAGGCCTTGCGCATCGCCGACATATTCCGGGCTCGCGCAATTGACAGTACGAATGAATCGTTTGTGTTTGAAATTTCCGGTTCGACCGAGAAACTCGACGCATTTATCGATCTTATGGAGCCGCTTGGGCTGGTGGATGTGTCGCGTACAGGTGTGGTCGCTATTGCACGCGGCAAATCGGCACTATAGAAAGCGCGCCACGGGGTTAGGTCCGACAGAAATTTCTTCGGGGAAAGGAAGAAGGATGAGAGTTTATTACGACCGCGATGCCAACATAAATCTTATCAAAGATAAGAAGGTCGCAATTATCGGCTATGGCAGTCAGGGCCACGCCCATGCCAACAATCTGGATGATTCCGGCGTTAAGGAAGTCGTTGTCGGCCTTCGTGAAGGATCTTCAAGTATCCCCAAAGCGGAGGGTGCCGGTCTGAAGGTTATGACGCCTTCGGACGCTGCGGCGTGGGCAGACGTGACGATGATCCTTGCACCCGATGAACTGCAGTCCGATTTGTATGTGAGAGAACTTCGGGACAATCTTAAAGAAGGCTCGGCGGTGGCGTTTGCCCACGGTCTTGCCATCCACTTCCGTCTGATCGAACCACGGCCGGATCTGGATGTTTTTATGGTAGCGCCTAAGGGGCCTGGCCATACCGTGCGCTCCGAATACGTGGGTGGTGGTGGTGTACCCTGCCTGATTGCGGTCGCTCAGGACTCTTCCGGAAATGCCCTGGAAATAGGCCTTTCCTACGCGTCGGCAATCGGTGGAGGACGGTCCGGCATCATCGAGACGACATTCCGCGAAGAGTGTGAAACCGATCTGTTCGGAGAACAGGCGGTTCTTTGCGGCGGTTTGACGTCTCTCATAACTGCTGGATATGAAACCCTGGTCGAAGCGGGCTATGCACCTGAAATGGCCTATTTTGAATGTCTTCACGAAGTGAAACTGATTGTCGATCTGATCTACGAAGGTGGGATCGCCAATATGCGGTATTCGATTTCCAATACTGCGGAGTACGGTGATCTGACCCGTGGCCCGCGCCTGATAGACGATTCCGTGAAAGAACGGATGCGAGAGGTGCTGAAGGAAATTCAGACCGGACGCTTTGCCCGCGAGTGGGTAACGGAAAACCAGGCCGGCCAGCCGAGCTTTAAGGCGATGCGCCGAAATGGCGAGGAACATGGGATCGAAGAGGTCGGCGCCAAACTGCGTGATATGATGCCGTGGATCAAAGAAGGTGCCTTGGTCGATAAGACTAAGAACTGATTCCCGGGTTCCTATTTTGTAGAGTTTTCAGCGAAAAACCGTTGCGTTCGTTGATAAAAACGGCGTAGTAATAAACGTTAACTCAGATCGTTAACAGTTGTCATGCCCCGGCTGATCTATACGGTACTGCCGAGCATGAAAAACCGTATCGGACCCGCTTTTTTGAGCGAAACAACGATGATGACGAGAGACAGCAACGCTATTTCGGTTGACTCCACAGCATTGGACTCTGTGGTGCAGTTGGGTTGCGCGTTGACGGCGACTGCGCTGCAACTCTCCTTCGGTGATGGGGCTCTCCGACTTAGGTGCCCCTGAATACGGCTGCAAATTTCGCAGCTCTGTTTGGGGGACAAGTTTCTAACACCTAGGTCAAACACGAAGAGACACGAGGAGCTCTCCAATGAGCGTCAACACCGAAGCAACCACTACCTCAAATAACGTCATAATATTCGATACCACTTTGCGCGATGGCGAACAGTCGCCGGGCGCTTCGATGAATCTGGACGAAAAACTCCGCATTGCGGAGACGTTGGAAGAAATGGGCGTAGATGTGATCGAAGCAGGGTTTCCCATCGCATCAAACGGCGATTTTGAAGCCGTGAACGAGATTGCCAAGTTGGTGAAAAACTCTACCGTGTGCGGACTGGCTCGTTCCGGTCGTGGTGACATCGAACGCGCGGCCGAGGCATTGAAGCCCGCCGCTAGGTCGAGGATTCATACCTTCATTGCGACCAGCCCTCTCCACATGAAGTACAAGCTTCAGATGGAGCCTGATGAGGTCTACCAGCACGTAATCGACAGCGTTTCCCATGCCAGGAATTTCACGGATGACGTCGACTGGTCTCCGGAAGACGGAACTCGATCCGATCACGATTTTCTTTGCCGCTGCGTTGAGGCGGCGATCAATGCGGGCGCGAGCTGTATCAATCTCCCTGACACGGTGGGGTATTCCGTCCCCACAGAATTTGGCGGTTTGATCAAAATGTTGATCGAACGGGTGCCGAATAGCGATAAGGCGATTTTCTCCACTCATTGCCACAACGACTTGGGCCTCGCGGTTGCCAATTCACTGGCCGGTGTCGAAGCCGGCGCCAGACAGGTGGAATGCACGATCAATGGTCTTGGCGAACGTGCTGGCAATGCGGCTTTGGAGGAGGTCGTGATGGCCTTGCGTACTCGGCCTGACGCGATGCCTTATTCCACAAACATCAAGACCGAGATGATTACCAAGGCCTCTCGCCTCGTTTCGGCGATCACAGGCTTCACGGTCCAGCCCAACAAGGCGATTGTTGGTGCCAACGCATTTGCCCATGAATCCGGCATCCATCAGGACGGCATGCTGAAGAACGCGAGCACCTACGAAATTATGACGCCCGACTCTGTCGGTCTGACGGAATCAAAGTTGGTGTTGGGTAAATTGTCCGGACGCGCGGCATTTCGCGAAAAGCTGTCCGAGCTTGGGTATAACCTGGGCGACAACGCCTTTCAGGACGCTTTCCGGCGGTTCAAATCACTTGCTGATAAAAAGCGCGAAATCTTCGACGAAGATATTTTGACCCTGGTTGATGACGAAATCGTACGCGGCAATGATCGGATGCAGTTCGTTTCGCTGCAGGTGGTCTGCGGTTCCGAGGGCCCTCAAACGGCTGAACTGACCCTCGAAGTGGACGGCGATGCCAGGAAAACCAAGGCAACCGGTGACGGCCCCGTAGATGCGACCTTTAATGCAATCAAGGAGTTGACCGGATACAACGCGCGTCTGCAGCTTTATCAGGTGCATGCCGTCACCGAGGGTACAGATGCCCAGGCGGAGGTAACCGTGCGGCTGCAAGAAGACGGCAAAACGGTAAACGGGCAGGGTGCTGATACTGACACGCTAGTCGCTTCAGCCCGGGCCTATATTAATGCGCTGAACAAGTTGCTGGTGAAACGTGAGAAAACGGCGCCCAGTGCGCTTAGTGCTTGAAATTGAAAACGTCACCTACCCCCTTTTTGAAACTGGGGCTGGCGACGGAGTGTAAGAACGAATGATGAAAGAAGAGAGGTTTCATGTTCTCTAAGCTTCTTGGAATGCTTTCTGCGGATATGGCGATTGATTTGGGCACCGCCAATACCCTCGTCTACGTGAAGGGCCGTGGCATTGTCTTGAACGAACCATCCGTTGTCGCAACTGCGTCGGTGAAAGGCCGGAAACAAGTTCTAGCGGTCGGTGACGAAGCAAAGATGATGCTCGGCCGTACGCCTGGAAATATCGAAGCTATCCGACCGCTGCGAGACGGTGTGATCGCCGATTTCGAAATTGCGGAAGAAATGATCAAGCATTTCATTCGCAAGGTTCACAATCGCCGCGGATTTTCCGCGCCGCAGGTTATAATCTGTGTGCCTTCAGGTTCAACTGCTGTTGAGCGGCGCGCGATTCAGGAATCGGCGGAAAGCGCCGGCGCCCGTCGCGTTTTCCTGATTGAAGAGCCAATGGCAGCGGCTATCGGCGCAGGCTTGCCGGTGACTGAACCGACCGGCTCCATGGTTGTCGACATCGGTGGCGGGACGACCGAAGTGGCTGTCCTGTCGCTTGGCGGCATCGTTTATTCGCGGTCCGTCAGGGTCGGCGGCGACAAGATGGATGAGGCAATCATCGCCTATATTCGCCGTAATCATAACCTGCTGGTCGGTGAAGGCAGTGCCGAACGGATTAAGAAGGAAATAGGTTCAGCCTGTGTGCCGCCAGATGGCGACGGCGGTGTGATGGAAATCAAGGGCCGCGATCTGATGAATGGCGTTCCTAAGGAACTTGTTATCAGTGAACGCCAGATCGCGGAAAGCCTGGCCGAACCGGTCAGTGCGATTATCGAAGCTGTAAAAGTAGCCTTGGAACATACTGCGCCTGAACTTGCTGCGGATATCGTGGACAAGGGCATTGTGATGACTGGGGGCGGCGCGCTGTTGGGTAATATCGATCTGGTTCTTCGGCATGCGACAGGACTGCCCGTGACCCTTGCAGAAGAACCGTTGTCCTGCGTTGCTCTGGGAACTGGTCGCTGTCTTGAGGAGATGAAAACTCTCAAAAACGTTCTAACCCATATGTATTGAGAGCGTCCGGAGTTTATTTGCGTTTCGTTAACGGCCTACAACTGATTTTTTGGCGGCATTCCGGCAGAAGGCAGATGGTCGGATCGGAGGAAATTTTTGAAATATCGAGCTGAATCGGTTGCAAAGGTCACGGGATCCGCCCGTGCCTTACTCAACAGGTTTGCTCTGCTGTTTTTCATCATCGCGGCATTTGCGATTATGATGCTCGGTAAAGCGGAAACTGTTGCAGTGGAACGCGTGCGTGCGGGTGTGGTGGATGTCATGGCACCGGTAATGGCGGCGTTGTCGCAACCAATCGTAACGGTTTCGGCCGGCTTCGACCGCCTCGAAAATTTCTTCAACGTTTATGAAAAAAACGAACTTCTTCGCCAACAAAATACCAGGTTGCTGGAATGGCAAAGCGCTGCGCTGGCACTCGCGGCAGAAAATTCGACTTTCCGAAAAATGTTGAACTTCGTCCCCGAACGAGGTGTCTCATTTTCTACAGCGCGGGTTATCGGTGATTCCGGTGGCGTGTTTGTTCGCTCGGTGCTCATTAATGCTGGCAGGGTGTCGGGTATTGAAAAAGGTGATGCAGCTGTTACCGGCAGCGGCCTAGTCGGACGGGTCGCGGTATCTGGCCGGCAATCCGGCCGAGTTCTTCTGATTACCGACCTTAATTCGCGTATTCCCGTTGTTTCCGAGAAAGAACGCCTGCGAGCAATTCTTTCAGGGGATAACAGCAACAGCCCAAGGCTTTTATTCCTGCCTCCCAACGCCCGTCTGTCAGTCGGAGAACGTGTCGTTACTTCCGGCCACGGTGGGGTTTTTCCGGCTGGCCTTCCGGTTGGAACCATTTCCAGCATGGAAGGCGGTGCGATCCGGATTCGGCCATTTGTCGACTTTGATACCCTGGAGTACATCAGAGTAATCACGGAATTTCCGGGTGAGGTCGCAGGACACATCGTTCCCTCTAACGCAGCGACTTCCCGCGTGAAATGATAAACGCGATCTTCCAGCGGCTGGATCGATCGGCCCGACTGGTAGCACCGTTTTTCCTGAGTGTGTTTTTCGTTCTGTTGTCGGCGCTTCCCGTTCATTTGCCTGGATATGGCCAAATAGCAATGGACGTTGGCCTGATGACGGTTTTCTATTGGGCAATCTACCGCCCTGATCTGTTTCCCGCTTTTGCTGCCTTCGCTCTCGGTCTTTGGCAGGACATACTCGTCGGGGATCCGATCGGGCTTCATGCATTGATACTTCTATTGGCCAACTGGGCCATCGTGTCCCAGCGAACGTTTATTCAGGGTAAATCCTTTGGCGTGATCTGGTGGTCGTTTTCGCTTGTCGCGTTAGCTGCCAGCATTTTGTCCTGGATAATTATTTGTGGACTGAACGTCACACTGGTTAGTCCCATGCCAGTGCTATTCCAGGCAGTACTTACCGTCGGCGCTTTTCCCTTCATGGCATGGATTCTCGCGCGAACGCAGCATGTAATTCTAAAATCGGCCGATGTATAGAGACGCAACCCGGTTTAAGAGATTTACGCGGCGTGTCGCGCTTTTAGGGGGCGGGAAATTTGTCCTTCTCAGCCTTCTTGCGGGCCGGATGTACCAACTACAGGTCATCGAATCTGACAAGTACAAAACATTGGCGGAGGAAAACCGGATCAATCTGCGGCTTTTACCTCCGCCACGCGGCAGAATTCTGGACCGGTTCGGCCGTCCCGTGGCCATCAATCAGGAAAATTACCGGGTTACGCTGGTTGCCGAGCAGGTAAGCAATGTCGAGGACCTTCTGGATTCTCTGTCGGGGATACTTTCCCTAAGCGATCATGAGCGGCAGAGAATTCTCCGAGAAGTGCGGCGACGTAGAGACTTTGTTCCCATTACTGTGCGCGAAAATCTGGAATGGGGCGATGTGTCCCGAATCGAGGTTAATGCACCAGATTTGCCGGGACTGTCGATTGAGGTTGGTCAGAGCCGTAAGTATCCCTATGCCAGCGATTTTGCCCATGTGTTGGGTTACGTCTCCGCAGTTTCCGAAAATGATGTGACAGGCGATCCGTTGCTCGAACTGCCGGGTTTCAAGATCGGAAAGAACGGTGTTGAGCGAGTCTTCGATCTCAGCCTCCGCGGCAAGGCCGGTAACAGTCAAGTCGAGGTGAACGCCATGGGGCGTGTTATCCGGGAGCTTTCCCGTCAGGAAGGCCAGCCTGGAGATGACATCAAATTGACCATCGACCGGGATTTGCAAAAACTGGCGGCTGACCGGCTGAAACAGGAAGAAAGTGCGGCCGCGGTTGTGATGGATGTCCACAATGGCGATGTGCTCGTGCTGTCGTCGGTGCCGGGTTTTGATCCCAACCGGTTCGTTACGGGTCTCTCCTCCCGCTCCTGGCGGGAGTTGCTGAACGACCCCAGAACGCCACTAATAAACAAGGCGGCATCCGGTCTGTATGCGCCCGGTTCCACATTTAAAATGGCGGTTGCTCTTGCGGCCCTGGAAGCCGGGATTGTCGATCAGGATCACGAGGTATTTTGTAGCGGTCACACGCTACTCGGAAACACCAAATTCCATTGTTGGGAGAAACATGGTCATGGCTGGCAGGATATGCTGGACGCTCATCAGAATTCCTGCGACGTGTACTTCTACGATATCGCCACGCGGGTCGGCGTTGATCGTATCGCCGCCATGGCTAACAAGCTGGGCTTGGGTCGTAAAACCGGTATTGCTTTGCCGGGGGAAAAGAACGGCACTATCCCCACAAGGGCTTGGAAAAAGGCGGCTCTAGGCTCTTCCTGGCAATTGGGCGAGACGCTTATCACAGGGATCGGTCAGGGTTTCGTCCTGACCACTCCGTTACAATTGGCTGTCATGACGTCCCGGCTGGCAAACGGAGGCTTCGCGGTTACGCCGAGGTTGGTCCGTCCACAACTTGACGACGGCCGCTCCGCCGATCCGAAGTTTAAGCCAGTAGGAATTTCCGATCGGGCGCTTGATATTATTCGTGAAGGCATGACCCGGGTAACCAACGTTCAACGTGGTACCGCCTATAGCGCCCGCATCTCCGACAAAGGTATGGAGATGGCTGGGAAAACCGGCACTGCACAGGTGCGCCGTATCAGTAAGGCGGAGCGAGAAACACGTGTTCTTAAAAACCATGAACGTCCCTGGAAGGAACGTGATCACGCGTTGTTTGTCGGATACGCCCCAACCAAGAATCCCCGATACGCCGCCGCCGTTGTCGTCGAGCATGGCGGCGGCGGGTCAAAGGTTGCCGCGCCGATCGCCCGCGATCTGCTAAGGGCCACTCAAATGCGCGATCCGTCCGGTAGCGACGCAGTGCCCAACGACGAATTTCTGCCGTCGAAAAGCGAAGAGGCCTGACCGTATGGGCACGTTCTTTTCCACCCCCCGCTTGAGTCTCGGGCGTAAAATGCTTCAGATTAATTGGGGTCTAATCCTTATCGTAACCGCGACGGCAGCCATCGGATTGGCCATGTTGTATTCCGCAGCGAACGGTTCCTGGAACCCCTGGGCCGGCCGTCAACTGATCCGGTTTGGCGTCGGACTAGCAGTTCTGATCGTTATCGCATTGGTCGATATCCGGTTCTGGTGGCGCTATGCCTTCCTGATTTACGGTGCACTTCTCTGCCTCCTCGTTGCCGTTGAAGTATTCGGGTCGGTGGGCATGGGCGCCCAAAGGTGGATAAACCTAGGCGTTATCCGGTTGCAACCATCCGAACTGATGAAGGTGGGACTGGTGCTCGCTCTTGCCCGATATTTTCACGGATTGTCGACAGAGGATGTGGGGCGAATTCCGTATCTGATCGTTCCGCTAATTCTGGTCGCTCTGCCAACGGCGCTGGTCTTGAAGCAGCCTGACCTTGGAACGGCACTGTTCCTGATCATGATCGCCGGCGCAATTTTCTTTGTCGCCGGTGTGAAACTCTGGAAGTTTGTTGTTGTGCTCGGGGCGGCGGGCGCGGCGGTCCCGATCGTATGGAGCACCCTTCGATCTTATCAGCAAAAACGCATCCTGACGTTCCTGGATCCGGAGAGCGACCCGTTGGGAGCCGGTTACCACATACTGCAATCGAAGATCGCGTTGGGGTCTGGCGGCATGTTCGGAAAGGGCTTTATGCAGGGATCGCAAAGCCATTTGAATTTCCTCCCGGAAAAGCAGACCGATTTTATTTTTACCGTGCTGGCGGAAGAACTCGGTATGGCCGGCGGGTTGGCGCTGCTTGGGCTATACGTCCTGATGATGATTTATGGTTTCGCGATCGGTCTGCGGGCACGCACCCATTTTGGCCGGCTAGTGGCGCTGGGGATTACCAGCATGGTGTTCTTCTATGTGTTCATCAATATTGCGATGGTGATGGGTCTGATTCCGGTGGTTGGGGTTCCCCTTCCGCTTATTTCCTATGGTGGTACCGCCATGCTGACGCTGATGATCGGTATTGGTTTCCTAATCAACGTTTATGTTCATCGTGATGTGACGATTTCCCGAACCGGCGGTGGTGCCTAGGCGTTGGCGAAGCCCGAACAAGGCCTATCGACAGGCCAAATTCCCTCTGCTATATGCTCGCGCCGCTTGGGGGCGATTAGCTCAGTTGGTAGAGCAGCTGACTCTTAATCAGCGGGTCCGGGGT
>CAJWUK010000009.1 GCA_913047365.1 uncultured Alphaproteobacteria bacterium
CGTAAGTGCTGCGGCATGGGCGTTCAGGGCATCGACGACCTTGCCGACCGTGGAATCGGGCGGTTCGTTCCCGGTATCGACCGTAATGTCGGCTTCTGCATAGCATGGATATCGCTGTTCTATCAGGCGCTCCAGCGTTGCCCGCGGATTGTCGTTTTTCAAAAGTGGCCGGTCGTTTCGCCGCGAAACCCGTTGCACCAGGATGTCGAGATCGGCTTTCAGCCATACCGATACACCGTCGCGATGAACGTTTTTCCGTGTTTCCGGGTTCACGAACGCGCCGCCGCCGGTGGCCAGTACCTGCCTGGGGCCTTCTAACAACCGGGCGATCACACGCCGTTCGCCGTCTCGGAAGGCCTGTTCTCCGTAGCGGGCGAATATTTCTTCCACCGTGCAGTCGGCTGCAGCTTCGATTTCGGCATCCGCATCGACGAAACTCAGACCGGTTTTGCTGGCTAGACCTTTGCCAATGCAGGTTTTTCCGGCACCCATCAGGCCAACCAACACGATCGACCGGTCGTCGAGCGCCGGGGATAGCGTCAGTTTCGGTGATTTCTGTCGGTTGGGCATACAATTAATGTCGGATGTTTGCCATCAATCCGCCGAAACCCATTCTTTCGGCGCGGGTTTGCGTTGAAAGCATTTCTAACGGCCGATAGACTGCCTCGAAATCGCCACAAATTACCATTACCTGCTGAATATACGACGAAAACCCATTTCTGTCGCGCGTATTAGAAATCCCGATACCGGGCTTTTGGACTGGCGACGAATCGCAAAACCGGACAGGGTCGCGCCTATATGAAAAAACTAGCTTCGTTCGTCATTGTTGGCGCCCTGATTGTCCTGGTCGGCGGCGGATTGTTTCTAGCAACCTGGCAGATTCCGGTGCCGGCGACAAAAGTTGAACGCACGCTTCCCGATGACCGTTTTCCCCGTTAGGCAGACGGCCTGGCTTGCCGCTGCGGCGATGGGCGCCGCGACGCTGTTGGCGGCAGTTTCGGCCGGGGCGCAGCTCAAACTTCAGCGTTCGATGCCTGAAATCGTCCGACCGGAAAAGCCGACGCCCGCGCCGGAGAACCTGTCCGGGGGAATCACTGTGGCGCCGCGCCCGCTTGAAGAAAGCGGAATTGTGGTTAACTGGCTGGACGCGCTGGACCCCGATGCGATCGGCCTGATTTCAGAAGATCAGGGCGGATTGCCCCTCGGCCTTTGGCAGGGTACCGACTGGGAGACGGTCCGGACGTTGATGCCGCGAATGCCCGCCGGAACCGCATCTACCGCGATCCGCGATATCGCCCGTAGGCTTCTGGTGTCGCGCGCAGCAGTACCGGCAGGGAAGCCTGTCGATGCCAGCCTTGTTGCGCTGCGTGTTGACCGGCTGCTTGCGATGGGCGCGGTCGGCGATGCTGTCGCTCTGCTCAAACTCGCCCCGGCCGTACGTCGCGATGAGAACCTGGAGCGAACGCGCATAGAGGCGCTGCTTTTCAACAACGACAATTCCGGTGCGTGCCTGGCGGTGCAGAATGCGGGCAGTAAATATACAAGTTTTTATTGGTCGCAGGCGCTGGCCTATTGCTTCGCGCTGTCGGGCGACCATGCCCGGGCGTCGGTTATCGCCGACCTGTTGGGTGAACGGGCGACGGAGGTCGAACCGGTATTCTTTGCTGCGATCGACGCACTGGCCGGTACCACGGGCGGTGACTTGCCTCCGCTGAAATCGCCCCGGGCACTTCATTTGTCGATGATGCGGGCGGCCAGGCTCAAAGTACCGGCCGGCATAGTCCGAGACAGTGCGGCGGCGAACCTTCGGGCGGTCGCACTGTCGCCGAACGCCGATTTGGAAACACGTCTGGTGGCGGCCGACCGGGCATATCGGCTGGGTGCACTGTCCGGTGATGCGCTGGTGCAGCTTTATGTCGGCATTCCTTTTACCGGTGAGGAATTGAAGGCGCCAATTTCATCAGCAGAAGCAGAATGGACGCCGCGGACGCGAGCCCTGATGCTGCGGTCCGCCGCGGCCCAGCCGGTCCCGCTCGCCAAGGCAGAAATCCTGCGCCGGGCCTGGGAAATAGGACGGGAATGGAACGGCTATGCCGAGATCGCGGCTACCAGCCTGCCGGCCGCGCAGTCCATTGCCCCGGCGCAGGAGTTATCCTGGTTCGCGGGTGATATTGCGCGTGTGCTATTCGCCGGTGGTGAGGTCGAGAGGGCGTTGACCTGGTATAGGATAGCCGCCTCTGACCGCGCCCTTTCCGACGAAGCGCGGGTGATCGAAAACACGCTCTGGCCGCTCGCTCTCCTGGCCGACCCCGATGCGGCCGTTGGTGGCGGGATGGCCAGGCTGGCCGAATGGGCGACAGCCTTGCAGGCGGGTGATCCCGAGAACGGCCCTCGCAGGAGCCAGGCGTTGTTTGAGTTGCTGGATGGGCTTGGTAAGCCGGTTCCGCCGGAGATGTGGCGACGGGCGATCGAAACCCCCTTTACCGGAAGCGGCGCGGGGCTGAATACGGTCTGGCGGCGGGGGCTCGCCCGGGCGGTTGAAGCTGGCTATATCGGCGAAGCACTTCTTCTTCTCACCGTTGGCGCTGCCGAATCTCAGGGCGGCCGGCTGTCGTTCGGTGATGCCGTAGTCGCTATAGGCGCGCTCCATCGGCTTGGACTGGAACGGGAAGCGCGGCGACTAGCCGTTGAGGCTGCTGTCACCGCAGGAATATGACGACAGATGAACGACACCTGCTGCGTGCGTTCATCGAGATGATGACCGCAGAGCGCGGCGCCTCTGAAAACACGCGCGATGCCTATTCGCGTGACATCCGCCAGTATCTAGATCATCTAGCCCGGTTCGGTGCCGGCGGTTCCGACACGACTCCTGAACAGGTGCGCAGCTTTGTCGAAAGTCTTGCCGATTCCGGGCTGGCGGCGCGGACGCAGGCGCGAAAACTGTCCGCCGTTCGGCAATACCAACGGTTCCTGATGCTGGAAGGCCACCGGCCTGATAATCCGACAACCAACATCGATTCACCCAGGCTCGGGCGGCCCCTGCCGAAGGTTCTACAGGCGGCTGATGTCGACGCGCTGCTAGCAGCGGCGCGGCGGGTCGACGGATGGCGGGGCGTGCGGCTGGTGGCGATGCTGGAAATTCTCTACGCCACGGGTCTTCGGGTTTCCGAACTCGTCGGGCTGCGTCTGTCATCTCTGTCGCGGGACGGGCGCATCGTCACTGTGCGCGGCAAGGGCGGCAAGGAACGCCTGGTGCCGCTGGGCGAGGTGGCGCGAAAAGCGGTGTCCGACTGGCTTCCGCTGCGCAAAATGATGCTCGGCAAGCAGACTAGGAGCACGCCATGGCTGTTCCCGTCACGTGCCGCGGACGGCCATATCACGCGGGATGGCTTCGCTAAGCAGTTGCAGGATATCGCCATCGAAGCCGGGCTCGACGTTCCCAGGATTTCACCCCACTTGTTGCGCCACGCCTTTGCCACCCATCTGCTGGCCAACGGCGCGGATCTGCGTAGCGTGCAGCAGATGCTCGGTCATTCCGACATCTCTACAACCCAGATTTACACCCATGTCCTGGACGAGCGCCTAAAATCGCTGGTCCGGGATGTTCACCCCCTCGCAGACATCCGGATCTGAAAATGGCAGACACTCCCGTTCACGCGTTCCTTGATTTTGAAAAAACCATTGCCGAGCTGGAAGGCAAGATAGAGGAGCTGCGTCACCTTAACGACGGCGGTGATGTCAGCATCGTCGACGAGGTCGAACGCCTCCAGACTAGGGTCAACCGTGAATTGACCCAGATCTATTCCAATCTGACGGCCTGGCAAAAGGTCCAGGTGGCCCGCCATCCCGCGCGGCCTCATTGCCTGGATTACGTGTCGGCGCTGGTGAGCGATTTCACGCCGTTGGCGGGGGATCGTACCTATGCCGAAGACCACGCCATCATCGGCGGGTTGGGACGAATCAACGGCCAGTCTGTCGTCGTGATCGGCCAGGAAAAAGGCCATGATACGGAATCGAGGGTGAAACACAATTTCGGTATGGCCAGGCCTGAAGGGTACCGAAAGGCCCAGCGCCTAATGGAACTGGCCGACCGGTTTGGTTTGCCGGTTGTCACTTTGGTCGATACCGCCGGCGCCTACCCCGGTATCGGGGCCGAAGAGCGCGGCCAGGCCGAAGCGATAGCCCGGTCCATCGAGGTCTGTCTCAATCTGCGGGTACCCATCGTCAGCTTGGTAATCGGCGAAGGCGGGTCTGGCGGAGCGATCGCGATCGCGGTTGCTGACCAAGTACTGATGATGGAACACGCCGTGTATTCGGTAATTTCCCCCGAAGGCTGCGCATCGATTCTGTGGCGCGACGGCAAATTCGCAACTGATGCCGCGAATGCGCTGAAACTGACGGCGCAGGATCTGCTGCAACTGGGCGTCATCGACGAAATTGTGTCCGAACCTGTCGGTGCGGCCCACCGCGGCGGCGATCGGGCGATAAGGGCTGCTGGCAAGGCAATTGCTGAAGCTCTGTCGGATCTGTGCGGTACCGACGGTGCCGTTCTGCGTCAGAACCGGCGTAAGAAGTTCCTGAAAATGGGGGATACCGCCGGAATATAGACCGCCTTTGCGGCCGGTTTGAGGGGCGTTTTCCGAAATGATTCTAAAATCGGATGCCACCAAGGGTGTCTGCGTTATGATCCTGGGCGCCGGCGTCCTGACGATGAACGACGCGGTTTCCAAGTATCTGGTCGAATCTTATCCCATCGGCCAGATCCTCTGTCTGCGCCAGACTGTGGCTTTAGCGGTGATCTTAGTCTACGTCTGGAAAAAAGATACATGGCGCGATCTTCGGATTAATGATCGCACCGCGCATGCCATTCGCGCAGTCATGCATGTGGGCGGCGCGGCGCTGATAGTTTGGGCGCTAAGCGCACTGTCTATAACCACAGTTACGGCCATCGTCTTCTCGTCGCCTATCGTCGTTCTGATGTTTTCCATGCGCCTGCTGGGCGAGCACGTTTCCTGGAGGCGCTGGCTTGCGGTCATCATCGGGTTTGCGGGCGTGTTGACGATCATTCGTCCTGGCGGCGTCGATTTTCAGTGGGCGCTGCTGATTCCCGTTGCCGCGGCGGTCGCCAGCGGAATGCGTGATCTTTTAACCCGGAGGCTGGCGCGAACCGATACATCCATTTCTGTCCTGTTCTGGGCATCGGTATTGCTGATCGTCGCATCGGCGTTCACTATCCCGTTCGGCTGGCGGCCGCTCAAGCTGGACGCTACGCTCTGGCTGGTGGTTAACGGGCTGCTGAATGCCGGTGCGCATTTTCTAATGATCGAAGCGTTGCGTCTCGGTGCAGCCGGGCTGGTTTCACCGTTCCGCTATACGGCCATTCTGTGGGCGACGATCGCCGGATTTCTCATCTGGCAAGAACTGCCTGACGCCATGACCCTGATCGGGGCCGGGCTGCTGATTGTCAGCGGAGTTTTGATAATCCGGTGCGGGAATACCGGTCGGACGAAAACAACCGGGATTTGATCAAAATCCCAATTTGTTAGTCTCGGGCTTGACCCGAGGGTCCAAGTTTAACTTTTGTAATAGGTCTTGGGTTCAAGCCCGAGGCCGACAGAATTGGTCCAGGGTGGACCCCAGGCTTGAGCGTCAAACCCTCCCATGGCACTGCTTGTATTTTTTACCCGATCCACAGGGGCAGGAAGCGTTTCGCGGCACCTTACCCCAAGTATCGGGATCGTTTGGGTTCAGCCACCGGCCCAGTGCCTGGTTCATTTCCCAACCCGGGGGCGGATCGTCGGGATCGATAGAGGCAGATGCAGCCGTTGCCGGCTGGTTCTGGACCTGCATGGCGGCCGCAGGATGCATCCCATCGGTTCCCGTCCCCTGCATTTCACCGTCGACAAAGGCTGGGTCCATGCGCGACTCCTGCATCTCCTGTTCGGACTGTTCCATTGCAGCGAGTTCTTCGGCGTCGATGGATAGTTCCAGGTGACACATGACCGACGTTACGGTTTCCCGCAGGTTGTTGAGCATATCTTCGAACATGTCGAAGGCTTCGCGCTTATATTCGTTCAGCGGGTCCTTCTGTCCGTAGGCGCGAAGCCCGATGCCCTGGCGCAGATGATCCAGCGCCAGCAGATGTTCCTTCCAAGTTTGGTCAAGAAGCTGCAGCAACAGGCTCTTTTCAGCGAGACGCATTAGCTCCGCGCCGTAATTCGCCGTTTTGGCTGCCATTTTGTTGGCCGTTTCTTTGGTGATGCGGTCGCGGATTTCCTCGTCCGCGATGCCTTCTTCTTTGGCCCATTCGGCAATCGGTAGATCAAGACCGGTCAGGCGTAACGTTTCTTCGCGCAGCCCGTCGGTATCCCACTGTTCGGCATAGGCCTTTTCCGGAATGCAGCGCAGGACCGCATCTTCGATCGCCTGTTCGCGCATTTCGACCACAGTTTCCGATACGTCTTCGGTCACCATCAGGTCCTTGCGCTGTTCGTAGATCACCTTGCGCTGGTCGTTCATGACGTCGTCAAATTTCAGAAGGTTTTTGCGGATTTCGTAGTTCCGCTCTTCAACCTTCTTCTGGGCTTTTTCCAGTGCCTTATTGATCCAGGGATGGATTATCGCTTCGCCTTCTTCCAGCCCCAGCTTGCGCAGCATGCTGTCGATGCGTTCGGATCCGAAAATCCGCATCAAATCGTCTTCCAGCGACAGATAGAACTTGGACCGGCCCGGATCACCCTGACGGCCTGACCTACCGCGAAGTTGGTTGTCGATGCGCCGCGCTTCATGACGTTCGGTGCCGATTACGTATAGGCCGCCGGCATCTAAAACGATATTTTTCTGGTTGGCCACCTCGGATTCTATTTTCGCCAGCAATTCGGTGCGACTACTTTCTCGTTTACGTTCCGGTAGCTTGCCTAGTTCTTCTTCCAGCAGCATTTCTACATTTCCGCCAAGCTGGATATCGGTGCCGCGGCCGGCCATGTTGGTGGCGATGGTTACCGCGCCAGGCTGACCCGCCTGGGCGATGATATAGGCTTCCTGTTCGTGAAACCGGGCATTTAGGACATTGTGCGCAATGTCGTTCTTTTTCAGCAAGCCGGCCAGAAGCTCGGATTTTTCGATCGACACTGTACCGACAAGGATCGGCTGCTTCTTTTCCTGACAAACGCGAATTTCATTCACGATAGCGTCGTATTTTTCCGCCGCGGTTCGATAAACCTCGTCATCTTCGTCGATGCGTACCTGCGGCACATTGGTTGGGATGTCGACCACTTCCAGGCCGTAAATTTCGGCAAATTCCCCGGCTTCTGTCATGGCCGTTCCAGTCATGCCCGCCAGTTTTGGGTACAGGCGGAAATAATTCTGGAACGTGATCGACGCCAGCGTCTGGTTTTCATTCTGAACCGTCACGCCCTCTTTGGCTTCCAGCGCCTGGTGCAGACCTTCGGAAAAACGTCGGCCTTCCATCATGCGGCCGGTGAATTCGTCGATTATGACGATGGCGTCATCTTTGACGATGTAGTCCGTATCGCGCTGGAACAGGGTATGGGCCCTTAAGGCCTGCTGGACGTGGTGGACTAGCGATACATTCGTGATGTCATAAAGTGACGCACCACCCAGCATGTCCATGTCGCTGAGGATGCGCTCGACCGTTTCCGTACCGGTCTCGGTCAGCGTCACCGTGCGTTGCTTTTCGTCCTTTTCGTAATCCTCTTGGCCAAGCTCCGGGATGACCTTGTCGATCGCGGCATACAGATCGGCAGCGTCTTCCGCCGGGCCTGATATAATCAGCGGGGTCCGGGCTTCGTCGATGAAAATGTTGTCGACTTCGTCGACGATGGCGAAATTGAATTGGCGCTGGACCATTTCCTCGATCCGGAACTTCATGTTGTCCCGTAGATAATCGAAGCCGAATTCGTTGTTTGTCCCGTAGGTAACGTCGCAGGCATAGGCTTTTTGACGGTCCTCGTCTTCCAGCCCGTGAACGATGCATCCGACGGTCAGGCCCAGGAATTTGTATACCTCGCCCATCCATTCTGCATCGCGGGTAGCGAGGTAGTCATTTACCGTGACGACATGAACACCGTCGCCGGTTAGGGCGTTCAGGTAAACCGGCAGGGTGGCGACAAGGGTTTTCCCTTCGCCGGTGCGCATTTCGGAAATGCGGCCTTGATGCAGCACCATGCCGCCTAGAAGCTGTACGTCGTAGTGGCGCTGACCCAGGGTGCGTTTTGCGGCTTCGCGGACCGTCGCGAAGGCATCGGGCAGCAGATTGTCCAGGGATTCACCGTCCTTGTATCGCTGACGCAGAGTGTCGGTGCGACTGCGCAGCTCGTCGTCGGACAGTTTTTCGATCTCGGCTTCCATGCCGTTGATCTGCTGGACGGCGGATTTTAGCCGCTTTACTTCGCGGTCGTTGGCGCTGCCGAATAGGCGCTGCGCGATCGACTGTAACATCCTGCTTCCTCAGCCTGGATAACCCACCAACGCGGTTCGGCAGGCGGCGGGACACTGCCATAAACGGGAATTGCCGCACACATATGCAGCAACGCCCGCCAAGTCAACGTAAACAGCGTCAGAATGTCCGGTTTCCCATAAAAAATACTTATTTCCAATTCGTTACTGCGATTTTACGCCCGAACGGGTTAGGATTGGTATCAGCAAATAGCGCCTTGGCGCGAAACAGGGAATCCCTACATGAAATATTTCAGGCTTGCGGTCGTGGCCGCCGTGCCGTTCGTTTTCGGCCAGACTGCGCTGGCCCAGACGTCCACGCCAGACCCAGTGGTCGCAATTGTGAATGGCGCGAAAATTCTCAAATCCGATGTGGAGGCGGCGCGGATCCAACTGCCCGAGCAATATCGCAAACTGCCCATGTCACAATTGTTAGAACCGCTGGTCAGCCAGTTGGTGCGGACGAAAATTCTGGCCGGGAAAGCGCGGACGGACAAGTTGCATGAAACCGACGATCATAAGAGGCGTCTATCCCTGTTCGAAGACCGGATGCTGGAACAGGCGCTTATGCGGCAGGAAATCAAAAAACAGATCACCGAAAAGGCACTGCGTGAACGCTACAAGGAGGCGATCGCTAGGTTCCCTGAGAAAGAGGAAGTCCGCGCACGCCATATCCTGGTGAAAACTGAGGACGAGGCGAAGGCGATCATCGAGCAACTGGAAGGCGGTGCGGATTTCGCCAAGCTTGCGTCCGAAAAATCCACTGGCCCGTCCAAGACCCGCGGCGGCGATCTGGACTATTTCGCCCGTGGCCAGATGGTACCCGCGTTCGAAAATGCGGCCTTCGCCCTGAAAAAGGGGGAAATCACCATAAAGCCGGTGTTCTCCCAATTCGGGTGGCATGTGATCAAAGTGGAAGACAAACGTCAGTCCCAGCCGCCGACGTTCGATGAAAGCCGAGCGCAGTTGAACGAGCAGATGTCCCAGGAAATCGCGACCGAGCTTGTGAAAAAGCTGACGGAATCGGCCAACGTGCAACGGTTCGGTCTCGATGGCTCGGCGCCCAGGCTCAAACGGGTGGCTCCCGGGAAGTAACTATAAAAATTCGGTTTCCGCCAGCGCGGAGGCGCGCCGGTCTACTCCCCCTGCCAGCCACCGATTAGGATCATCCCGTGTGTGGCCGGGGGGGCGGAGCCGCATTAGACTAGTTACACCGTTTCCGCACCTGCTGGATTCGCGCTAGACTCCTCACACTGACCAACCATGGGCACCTGTATTCATGGCAAAGAAATCGTCCCTGGCGCCTGCCGGGTTTCCAAAACTGCCGAACGTTCCCGGTGTCCGCCTGGCGGCGGCATCTTCAGGTCTGCGCTATGAGGGTAGAAAGGACGTTTTGCTGGCGGCCTTCGATAAGGGAACCAGTGTGGCCGGGGTTTTCACCAAATCCAAGACCGCGGCGGCCCCGGTTCACTGGTCCCGGAAGCAGTCGGAGAAAGGCCGGGCACGGGCGCTGATCGTCAACTCCGGCAACGCGAACGCCTTCACCGGTCTGGCAGGGGAAAAGTCCGTTCAGCGCACCGTGGAAAAAGTGTCTTCGGTTCTGGATGTTCCCAAGTCGCAGGTGTTTGTGGCGTCTACCGGCGTGATCGGCGAGGCTCTGCCGGACGGCAAAATCCGGAAATCGCTTCCCCGACTGAAAAGGTCGCTTTCGCCGGACCGGTGGAAGGACGCCGCATCGGCTATCATGACGACGGATACGTTCCCTAAAGGCGCGTCTCGACAGATAAAGATTGGCGATACAGTGGTCACAATCACCGGCATCGCCAAGGGTTCAGGAATGATCGCGCCGGATATGGCGACCATGCTGGCCTTTATTTTCACTGATGCTGCTATTCCTTCTGATGTTCTGCAGACCCTGATCCGCCGCGGGGCGGAAAGATCGTTCAACGCCGTCACTGTCGATGGGGATACGTCCACCAGCGACACGGTTCTGCTGTTCGCTACCGGTGCTGCGAAGCACGCGAAGATCGGGGTGGCGTCAGATTCGAAGCTTCGGGACTTCCGGGATGCGCTGGAAGAAGTGATGGTCGAGCTTGCGCATCAGATTGTCCGCGACGGCGAAGGCGCGACGAAGTTTGTGACCATAAATGTCAGAGGCGCCAAATCGTCGAAGGCAGCGAAGAAGGTGGGCCTCGCCATTGCCAATTCACCGCTGGTGAAGACGGCAGTAGCGGGCGAAGACCCCAACTGGGGCCGGATCGTGATGGCGGTAGGCAAGTCGGGTGAGGAAGCGGATCGCGATCGGCTTCGGATCAGCATCGGCGGCATTGCGGTGGCCGACAAGGGCACGGTTGTGCCACGATACCGGGAAGCCCCAGTGGCCAAACATATGCAGGGTCAAGAGATCGAAATCGCGGTCGATCTGGGGATCGGCAAGGGCGAGGCCACCGTCTGGACCTGCGATCTGACCCATGGCTACATTTCGATCAATGCGGACTACCGATCCTGAGCGGGATTCCTGAATGACAAGACTGCCCATTGTCCTGGTTGCCGCGGTCGCGCTCATCGACCGCGACGGGCGGGTGTTGATCGCCCAGCGCCCCCAAGGCAAATCGATGGCGGGCTTATGGGAATTTCCCGGTGGTAAGGTAGAAGAGAGAGAAACGCCCGAAGCGGCGCTGATCCGGGAACTGCAGGAAGAACTGGCCGTCGACACGGTCGAAAGCTGTCTAGCGCCTTTTACCTTTGCATCCCATGCTTATGACGAATTTCACCTCTTGATGCCGCTGTATGTCTGCCGCAAATGGGAGGGACGGGTGATGCCGCAGGAAGGTCAGGAAATTGCCTGGGTCCCCCCAATGCGGCTGAAGGATTATTCCATGCCGCCCGCCGACAAACCGCTGATCGCTATGCTGCGGGATTTTTTGTAATGGATGTGAAGTGCGTTTAGCCTAAAGGCGTGCTACCCCCCCCTGGCAATGTCGGACGGTTCTTCCTCCATCGTAAATGTCTACCGCGCCAATCCGCGCGGTTGGATTATCGTGGTGTTTATCTTCGCGGCGTTGTCAGCAGTGTTTTCGGCAAGGGCCGCGCTGGGGCTGATAATGCCGACCTGGGAACAGGATCTTGGCTGGGATCGTACGTTCCTGTCCGGCGGCGGCTCTCTGGTGCTGGTCTTCATGACGTTGATTTCACCACTGGCCGGAAATCTCCTCGACCGTGTCGGCCCGCGCCCGGTGGTTTGTGCGGCACTTATCTGCGTCGGGGCGTCAATTGCGTCCACGTCGCTGATGACGGAGCCGTGGCAGTTCATAGTTTTGTTCTGCATCGTTGGCGGACTGGGATACGGATCGCTCGCCGCTCCGCAGGCTTCCGCCGCAGTTGCTCAAATATTCGAAGATTACCGCGGTCTGGCCACCGGTATTGCAACGTCCGGTGCGTCCGGTGGGTTGCTTCTGGGCATGCCGCTTCTGGCGCTGGCCGTCGAATGGGTGGGCTGGCGCGTCAGCTTCGCTGGGTTCGGCCTGATCATCATCGCCTTGGCGCCAATCGCTTGGTTCCTGATGACGCCTGCTAGTCGGACGTCGGCTAGCACTGATACTATTGCAACCGGCGGGTCATTGCCGGATAGGCTGCGTCTGATCGCGCGGAATTCGACCTTCTGGTTATTGCTGACTGGCTTCGTTATCTGCGGCTTTACCACCAGCGGCGTGATCGAGGTCCACCTGATTCCCTACGCAATTTCCTGCGGCTATCCCCGTTTCGAAAGCGCGGCGGCGTTGGGGGTTCTCTCGGGCGCAAACATGGCTGGTATGATCCTCGCCGGGTTTCTGGCCGACAGGGTGCACCGGCCGCTGCTGATGGGAGCGATTTATTTCTTCCGCGCACTGTCGTTTCTGATCTTGATGCAGATTACGGGAAATCCCGAACTGCTGTTTTTGTTCGCGATCGTGTTCGGTATTTTCGATTATTCGACGATGCCGGTGCTGGCCAGTATTGTTTCCACCCACGTGGGCGTAAGGGTGATGGGACTGACGCTGGGGCTCCTTTTCGCTGGTCATTCAGCGGGCGCGGCGGCAGGCGCTTTTATGGGCGGGTACTTCTTCGACAATTTCCAGAGCTACGACTGGGTGTGGATCGTTTCCATCGCGTTGGCGTTGGTTGCCGCGGTACTATCGTGGTTGATCAGGGAAACTCCCGGCTCTGAAGGAGCCGCAACGCCGGCAACGGCCTGAGAGGACGCGCCAAATGACAGATCTTGACACGGCAAACAGAAACCGCGGCTGGATCGTCGTCGCCATCTGCTTCGTATCGCTGGCATTTACGTTCGGCACCCGCTCGTCGGTCAGCATGGTGCTGCCGCTGTGGCAGGCAGAATTGGGGTGGACCGGATCCCAGGCGGCGACAGGCGCATCCATTGTGCTAGCCATGATGGCAGTGGGATCGCCCATCGCCGGCAACCTGATGGACCGCTACGGTGCCCGGCTGGTGATCGCGTCGGGTTTGGTATCGCTGGCCTTTGGCGTGGGCGCGACGTCCTATGTTTCCAATCCAACCCATTACTACATCCTGTTTGGGGTGATCGGCGGCATCGGCTGGGCATCGGTTTCCCTCCCCATGGTGACCGCGGCGGTCTCCGGCTATTTTGAAAAATTTCGCGGCCTCGCTATCGGCATCGCGGTTTCCGGCGCATCGGGGGGGCAGCTTCCCATATTGTCGGGTCTCGGGATCATGATTGCGGCGGTTGGTTGGCGTGCGTCCTACCAGGTGCTGGCCATCGTGATCGCCGCGTTGGCGCTTTTGGTACTGCTGCGCTTCAAGCCGCCGCTGGGTGGAGAGCAGAGCTCCGAAAAAATCGCGAGCGACGCGGATGACACGCTGTTCGACCGGTTGAAATTCCTGTTCGTAAACCGAACGTTTTTACTGCTGCTGGGGGCGTTCACTCTTTGTGGATTCACGACCGCTGGCGTCATCGACGTCTATTTCATTCCCTACGCGATTTCCTGCGGCTTCACGCTGGTTGAAGGCTCGGCCGCCTATGGTGTGCATGGCCTGGGCAATCTGGCAGGTGTCATTCTGTTTTCGTGGATGGCGGATCATGTGCACCGGCCCCGCCTGCTCGCCAGTATGTTTTTTCTGCGTGCGCTGGCCTTCGTGCTCCTCCTGTTCATCGCTGCTGATATCACCGTGATGTTCGTATTCGCCGCCATCTTCGGCATTCTGAATTTCGCGACCTTCCCGGTGATAGCTAACATCGTGGCCACCCATATCGGCGTCCGCATTATCGGGCTGACGCTTGGTCTTCTGTTCGGTGGCCATTCTCTGGGTGCGGCGGTAGGCGTGCTGATCGGCGGCTGGATGTTCGACCTGACCGCGAAATACGATTGGATCTGGTGGCTGTCTGTCGCGCTGGCGGTGTCGGCTAGTGTATTTTCGATCCTGGTAAGGGAAACCCGTCCGTCGCGCGGACAGGAAGCGCCCGCAACCGCGTAATTTCTACTTCTCCGGCCCCGCCTTTTCATCGGCGCCGATTTCGTCGGCGTCAAGGGCATCTGCTAATCGCGCGGTAGCGCTGCCGGGCCGTATCGCTTTTTGCTGGCTTTCGTGCGGCGCCCAGCCGGTCAGCCAGATGACCTGAAAGGTCGCCGGCACTCGTCCGTCGGCGTCCGCATAAAGGGCCTGATATTTCTCTGCCGCGGCGAACAGGGTATCGCGCCGCATGAAACGCTGGTCTCGGGCTGCAACCGCATTCGTTTCTCCCATGCCCCGCAGATCCCGCATCAGGGCGAACATATCGGTGTAGGTAACCGTCAGCGTGTCGGTATCGACGACCGGCAGTGCGAAACCCGCCCGCTGCAGCAGTCCTCCCGCATTGGCCACATCGGCAACCGGCGATGTATGCGGCCGGGTGCCGCCGGTGGTCTCTGCGTCCGCTTCGAGCAGGACACGGCGCAGCTCTATGAGCGTATCGCCTCCTAGGATCGCAGCCATAAACAGCCCGTCGGGCTTTAAGGCTTGGCGTATCTGGATCAGCGCACCGGGCAGATCGTTCACCCAGTGGAGCGACAGCGTGGACACCGCAAGGTCGAAAGCGTTCACCCCAAAGGGCAGATATTCTTCGTTCAGGGCCACCGGGCGCTGCCGCCCAGATCGCCGCAGCATCGCTTCCGACAGATCGCCGGTGATAATCGTGGTCGTATCCAGCTCTGGGATCGGAGCGCCGTGGCCGCCTCCCAGATCGAGCACGCTGGTAAACCTACGGTCTACATCCTGCAGCCGGTCGCCTAGGCGGTCGGCGATTTCCTGAAACAGAAAATCGTGCCTGGCGAAATCCGCTGCTGCGCGGTCTCGGTGCCGCCGGACTGCCGCCCGGTCGAAAACAATCCCCGTATCCGTCATGCGCGGCAAGATAGGCCGGATAGCCGGCATACAAA
This sequence comes from uncultured Alphaproteobacteria bacterium, assembly GCA_913047365.1. Taxonomy (GTDB): domain Bacteria; phylum Pseudomonadota; class Alphaproteobacteria; order MPNO01; family UBA830; genus CAJWUK01. The sequence goes on from CAJWUK010000009.1 coordinate 14,892, forward strand.
AGTGCTGTGGCTGGGTCGCGCGCGATATCGTCGGCGGATGACAAATCCCTTGCCCCGCCCCATATTACGGAAAATCAAAATCCCCGGTTGTAAGGATCGAAATCGTGGCCAAAGTCGAAATCTATTCCAGCATGTTCTGCCCGTTCTGCGCGCGAGCGAAGCATTTATTGTCGCAAAAGGGAGTGGAATTTATCGAAATCGATGTGGACACGTCGCCCGATCGGCGGAATGAAATGCTAGAACGGGCCAATGGCCGACATACGGTGCCGCAGATTTTCATCGACGATCACCATGTCGGTGGATCGGACGATCTCACCGCCCTCGATCGCGCCGGCGATCTGGACGGGCTGCTCGGAACCGGCTGATGGGCGACCGGTTCCGACTTGCCTGTATTCAGGTCAATGCCGGAAATGAGATAGGTTCGAACGTGGCCACTGCGCTTAAACTGATCGAACGCGCGGCGGCGGACGGCGCGGATTTTATTTCCCTGCCAGAATGTGTGGCACTGCTCGAACCCGATCGAGCCGCCCTGCGAGGAAAGTGCCTGTTAGAAGGCGATCATCCGGCGCTGGCGGCGTTCCAGCATGTGGCGGTGGAGAGATCGATATGGCTACATGTGGGATCGCTCGCCGTTCTTACACCGAAGGCGGACATCGCGAACCGGACCTTCCTCATCGATCCTGCCGGCGTCGTGGTTGCGCGTTACGACAAAATTCACATGTTCGATGTCGACCTGGCCGATGGCGAATCCTATCGCGAATCCGATACTTATCGACCCGGCACGGCAGCCGCGGTAGCGGATTTGCCCTGGGGAAGTCTGGGGCTGACCATTTGTTACGACATCCGCTTTCCAGGGCTTTACAGAGATCTTGCTAAAGCGGGCGCTGATTTTATTGGCGTGCCGTCGGCCTTCACCCGAACAACCGGCCAGGCGCACTGGCACGTCTTATTGCGTGCCCGCGCTATCGAGACTGGTTGCTGGGTGTTCGCCGCCGCCCAGTGCGCCGATCATGGGGCGGGTCGGCAGACCTACGGGCATTCGTTGATCGTGAACCCGTGGGGAGAGATTGTGGCAGAGGCGGGGGAAGAGCCGGGAGTCATCGTCGCGGATATAGACCGTGGGCAGGTGACGGAGGCCCGGCGGATGCTTCCCGTCCTTTCAAATGCCCGACCGTACCGGCCGGCTACTGCTACGGGGCGGGCAGCCGAATAGGATCGGTGACGCTGCTTCGCCGAATGGCCGCAATCCTCTGCACCACGGCGGGGCTCGGTATATTTACCGTGCCTGCCTGATACCCCAAGACCGAAAGCCTGCCTGATACTGCCTGCAGCAATTCGCCGGGCCGAAGCAGAAAATTCGGATTTTGTGGCCTCCCGAAGCGCTCGTTTCCTATCCCGAAAGTCTCGTAAACAAGAACGCCGCCATCCGCCACGCTTTCGGTCAGCGTGGAAAACAGCGGGCGGAAAAGATAGTTGGTTACAATTACCCCGTCGAAGCGGCGCCCCGCAAATGGCCAGGGAGATCCGTCTTCCAGATCCGCTTCCAGCACTTCGATGTCCGCGACGCCTGACATCGCCGAGACATCCCGGTCGATTGCGGTCACCCGAAACCCCTGTTTCGACAGATATCGGGCGTGACGGCCGCCGCCGCATGCGACATCTAGCACGGTGCCGCCCGGCCGGATTGCTGGGGTAAAGCGTATAACCCAGTCTGACGGCGGAGAAATTTTCCGGTCAATCGCCATGGACGCTTTCTAACAAGATGAAACGCTATAGCAAATTAGAGCTTGGAAAACGCGAAATCTGTTCTAATTTCCGTGCCATGATTGTAATCGACGTTCAGTGCAGCAACGGACATGTCTTCGAAGGCTGGTTCAAGGATAACGCTTCCTTCGACGAGCAGACCGAAGCGGGCGCTGTTTCGTGTCCGGAATGCGGGGATACCCACTGCACCCGTGGGCTCATGGCTCCCCGTCTGGGCGGGATGCGAAAGGGCAAAAACGATTCTGCCCCTAACGCCGCCATGGCCCCGCAAGATGAAAGGTTCACCGAATACGTCGAAGCCCTTCACGAGTTGAAAAAGCATGTGGAGGAAAACAGCGACTATGTGGGTGACAGGTTTCCCGAAGAAGCCCGAAAAATTCACTACGGCGAAGAAGAACCGCGGGCGATCCACGGGGAAGCGACGCCGAAAGAAGCCGAGGAACTGCACGACGAAGGCGTCGATTTCACCCGCATTCCGTGGCCGGGAAAATCCGACGCCTGAGTGCTAAAATGGCAATCCCGATCTGATAACGCCGAGATCCCGCAATTCATGAACCGAGACACCCGTCTGCGAACCCAAGGGTTGGCGGCATCGTCCGATGGCAAAATCGATGTTCTTGAAATTGTCAGAAAGTTGGGCTTTGGCCCATCCGGGCCGCTGAGGCCTATTTGGTGGCAAAGAGGATGTAATTGACGGAAACGTCCTTTCCGGTTCGCCATTCGCCCGATAACGGATTAAAGATCAGCCCCGTTACATCGTCCACCGACAGCGTATTCTGCCGCAGAGCCCGAACGATTTCGGATGGGCGTACGAATTTGTGCCAGTCGTGTGTTCCTTTCGGCAACCAGCGCATAACGTATTCCGCGCCGACGATTCCGAACAAAAACGATTTCGGAGTCCGGTTAAGGGTGGCGAGCGTCATTGCGCCGCCGCTGCCGACCAGCCGCGTGCAGGAATCGAGGAAAAGATCCAGGTCCGCGACGTGCTCCACCACTTCCAGCGTGATAACCACGTCGAATTTATCTCCTGTTGTCGCCAGTTCTTCCGGTGTTGTCGCCTCGTAGTCGATGTCAACGCCGCTGCGCTCGGCATGGGTGCGGGCGATGCAGATATTGATGTCCGATGCATCGATGCCGGTAACGGTGGCACCCATACGGGCCAGGGGTTCGGAAATCAGTCCGCCGCCGCATCCGACATCCAAGATTCGGAGCCCCTTCAGGGCATGCAGGTCGCGGGGGTCACGGCCAAACCGTGCGCACAGGCGGTCGCGGATATATCTCAAGCGAATCGGGTTAAAACGGTGCAGCGGGCGGAACTTGCCGTCAAAATCCCACCATTCTTCTGCCATCGCCTCGAATTTCGCGACATCGTCTGCGTCGATCGTGCCGGTCTGCGCTTTAGCCATGGGTGGCAACCGCTCGTACTTGCCTGTGAAGTTACATCCGAGTATGTATGCGCCCGCGCTGCGCGGGGCAAGTAAGCCTTTATATATCCTCCCGAAACCCGGGCTTCGCAGGCCGACACGGGAGCCGCCAAAGGACGGCGGCGCAGCAGCAGTTTGGGGAGTCCAGATGGCGCGTATCGTGCAGAAGTTCGGGGGCACATCCGTAGCTGACATCGACCGTATTCGGGCGGTGGCTGAACGGGTGAAAAAAACTGTAGACGACGGCAACCAGGTCGCGGTCGTCGTTTCCGCCATGTCAGGAACTACCAACCAGTTGGTTGAGTGGGCGCGCGACATATCGCCCATGCATGACGCACGCGAATACGATGTCGTGGTATCCGCCGGCGAACAGATCACCGTAGGGCTGATGGCGATGGCGTTGCAGAACATCGGCGTCGATGCGCGATCCTGGTTGGGTTGGCAGATCCCGATGATTACCGACGACGAGCATGGACGCGCGCGCATCATGGATTTGCAGGCCGACGAAATCATTCGCCGGTTCGATGGTGGGCAGGTCGCGGTAATGGCCGGGTTCCAGGGCATCGGGTCTGACAATCGCATCACCACGCTTGGCCGCGGCGGATCAGATACGTCGGCGGTGGCGCTGGCCGCGGCGATCAATGCCGACAGGTGTGATATCTTTACCGATGTCGACGGGATCTATACCGGGGATCCGCGCATCGTGAACCGTGGGAAAAAGCTGGACCGGATCACATACGAAGAAATGCTAGAAATGGCGTCACTGGGCGCCAAGGTGTTGCAGACCCGGTCGGTGGAACTGGCCATGAACCACCGCGTCCGCCTTCAAGTGGCGTCGAGTTTTGTAGATGCGCCGGGAACCATGGTCGTTGATGAGGAAGAAATCATGGAAAAGGAAATCGTCAGCGGGATCGCGCATAGCGGAAACGAAGCCAAGATCACGCTTGTAAAGGTGCCAGATAATCCCGGCATTGCCGCGTCCATTTTCGGGCCCCTGGCGGACGCTAGCATTGTCGTCGATATGATCGTCCAGAACGTGTCTGAGGACGGTAAGGCGACCGATTTGACCTTCACGGTGCCCAAGGACGATCTGGACCGGGCGTTGCAAGTAATTGAAGACGGGAAGGAAGAGTTGGGGTTCGAGCGCGTCGAGGGAGATCCGGATGTGGTGAAGATTTCCGTCGTTGGTGTGGGTATGCGGAGCCACGCCGGGGTAGCGATGCGGATGTTCCAGGCGCTCGCCGACAAGGGCATCAATATCCAGGTGATCTCGACCTCCGAAATCAAGATCAGCGTTCTTGTGTCAGAAGCCTATACGGAACTTGCCCTGCGGTCGCTGCACACCGCCTACGGGCTGGACTCGGTTTAGGGTCACCGGAATGGACACGGTGGCGCCGAGGGCACGGCTGGACGAACTTTGGGCCAAAGGGCGCGAGTTTCTGGGAACGGAATATGCGGTTCTGGGGGGCGCTATGACCTGGGTTTCGGAACGGAATCTGGTGTCCGCGTTATCGAATGCCGGCGGGTTCGGGGTGATAGCCTGCGGCGCGATGACGACAGACCTGCTGGATGCCGAAATCGCGGCGACTGCCGAAATGACGTCGGCGCCGTTCGGGGTAAACCTAATCACCATGCATCCCGATTTAGAAAAACTGATAGATGTCTGCCTCGACCAGAATGTGGGTCACATCATTCTGGCCGGTGGTCTTCCCGGGGCGCCTGCGATCAAGCGCGCGAAGGGCGGGGGTGCGAAGGTTGTCTGCTTCGCGCCTACTCTCAGCCTCGCAAAACGCGTGGTGCGTCAGGGAGCGGATGCGCTGGTGATAGAAGGGGCCGAGGCTGGCGGCCATATCGGACCGGTGGCGACCAGTGTGCTGGCGCAGGAAATCTTGCCCCATATCGAAGACGTTCCCGTGTTTATCGCCGGCGGTATCGGCCGGGGAGATGCGGTCGTGGCGTATCTAGAAATGGGCGCGTCGGGCTGCCAGTTGGGAACGCTGTTCGTTTGTGCCGAAGAATCCATTGCCCACGAAAATTTCAAAAAGGCATTCATTCGCGCATCCGCCCGCGACGCTGTTCCGTCCGTACAATTGGACCCGCAGTTCCCGGTTATTCCAGTACGCGCGCTACAGAACGACGCCACTCGCGAGTTTCAGCAAACCCAGCGCAACATGATCGATTCGGTACAGCGCGGTGATATGGAACAGAATGCCGCCCAGCTCGAAATCGAACATTACTGGGCGGGGGCACTGCGACGGGCCGTTGTTGACGGAGATGTAGAGACCGGTTCGCTGATGGCCGGACAAAGCGTCGGGATGGTCAAGGAGGTGCGACCGGCCACCACGATCATCGAAAACCTGATCGACGAGGCCGTGGAAGCGCTGGCCGCGCGGGACCGGACCAAGGCTAGCGGATAATGGACCGCACGCCGTCCACCGGTCACCGCGAGGCGCTGCGCCGTCTCCGCCGGGTGATGGCGGGGTCTGGCTCGGCACAGAACCGGCTGGACGAAATCGTCAAGGTCGTCGCCGCCGAAATGGCGGCCGAGGTGTGCTCGATCTATGTACTGCGTGCAGGGGATGTGCTCGAACTATTCGCAACCGAGGGCCTGAAACGCGAGGCCGTCCACGTTACCCGGCTTCAAATTGGCGAAGGGCTTGTCGGAACCATTGCCGCAACCACCCAACGGCTCAATCTCTCCGATGCCCAGGAACACCCAAGTTTCAGCTATCGGCCCGAAACCGGCGAAGAGGTTTATTCATCTTTGTTGGGGGTGCCGGTTCTTCGCGGCGGCCGCCCGCGCGGCGTGCTGGTTATTCAGAACCGGGAAAAACGGGAATATTCCGAGGAAGAAGCCGAAGCGCTCGAAATTATCTCCGTTGTCATTGCCGAACTAATCGCTGCCAGCGATCTGCTGGGTCCGGACGAGCGGCTACACGCTCGTGACAGCCGGCTGTTAGGTCCTGAACGCATGCCTGGAACCATGGTAAACGAGGGCCTAGCCGTAGGTCAGGCGGTACTGCATACGCCTGGCGTGTCCATCCGCCAGATATTCGCTGACGATATCGACGCTGAACACGATCGCCTGCGCGATGCCATGTCAGCCATGCATGCGGCGATTGATGTTCTGTTGTCGACAACCGATTTGCGTGAATCGGGGGAGCATCGCGAGGTGCTGAATTCCTATCGGCGGTTCGCGGAAGACCGCGGCTGGCTGCGGCGCATCCGCGAAGGTATCGATAGCGGCCTGACGGCGGATGCGGCGGTTCAGCAAGTACGGGAAGACACTGCCGCCCGTATGCGTGGCGTGGGGGATCCCTATATTCGTGGACGGCTGAGCGACCTTGAAGATATCGCGACTCGGCTGATGACCCATCTGGGCGGTGGCGTGTCTATGCAGCATCTGCCTGAAGACATCGTTTTGATTGCGCGTAATCCCGGCCCGGCGGAAATGCTGGACTACGACACATCGCGGATCCGGGCGCTGGTGACGGAGGAAGGCGGGCCGACATCCCATGTCTCCATTGTCGCCCGCGCGCTTGGCATCCCGATTGTCGCCAAAGTCGACGGCCTGATGCGCAATGTCGATCCCGGCGACCCGGTGATTGTGGACGGTGACAACGGCCAGATATTCGTTCGTCCGTCCGACGATATCCAGTCGATGATCACCGAAACGCTCGGGGCACGGGAACAGCGGCGCAGTATGTACGCGTCCATGCACGCCCTAAAGACCGTCACGCGGGATGGCGTGCCAATTTCGCTCAGCATTAATTGCGGCATGCTGGCGGACATGCAGTGGCTGGAAGAGACCGGCGCCGACGGTGTCGGGCTGTTCCGCACGGAAATACCTTTCATGGTCCGGTCCACGTTTCCCGATCTCGAACAGCAAACTGCGATCTATCGGGCCGTCCTGTCTCAGGCGGACGGAAAACCAGTGCATTTTCGTACCCTCGATATCGGTGGGGATAAGCAATTGCCGTATCTAAAGGAATCGGACGATCAGAACCCTGCGCTAGGCTGGCGGTCGATTCGCGTCGGGCTGGATCGTCCCGGAATGCTCCGCCAGCAATTGCGCGCGATGCTCCATGCGGGTTCGGGAAGAGAACTCTATGTGATGTTTCCCATGATCGCCGAAGTAGCCGAATTCCGGTCCGCGCTGGCAATCCTGAAAAAAGAGCGCGAACGACTGGACCGGAATGGCGGGAATGCGCCAACCGAGCTACGGGTCGGTGCGATGCTGGAGGTGCCTGGGCTGATCTGGCAACTGGAGGCCCTGCTGCCCCATCTCGATTTTCTGTCCATCGGCAGCAACGACCTGTTTCAGTTCCTGTTCGCCATCGATCGGGGGAATCCCCGAGTGGCCGGGCGTTATGATGTGCTGGCGCCCAGCCTGCTTTCCGTGGTCAGGGAAATCGTCCGGAAATGTAATAAGGCTAATGTTCCGGTATCGTTGTGCGGCGAAATGGCGGGCCATCCGCTAGAAGCAATGGCCCTTCTAGGTGTCGGTATGACCTCGCTATCGGTGTCTCCCTCCCAATTTGGCCCGGTCAAGGCGATGACGCTGACGGCAGATATCGGGGCGCTTCAGGCTTATATGGACGAGCTTCTAGCCTCTCCTGATCATAGTTTGCGCCGAAAACTCCGGGCCTATGCCATGGATCATGGCGTTGTTCTCGAATCCTGAAGCCTTGTTTCATTTTCAGTTTGGCGTTGATATCCGTTTGATTTCCTTGTTATTTCTCTGCGGGTGCTGCTGCGGGGGGTAGGAAACGGGTAGTTCCGCAGACGCGCAATGCTGAGTTACTGGGGGAAGTCCGAATAGACAGACCGAAATCTGTTAAGGACCGCGTGTGGGGGGACACTCTTGGATGAACGGGGAGATGCCGATCGAGTCCGAAAAGTTCGAAGCTGCCGAGCTTGGTGCAATGATGCGCGAAATGCGCGAAAACCTTGGACACGAATTAACTACCGTGGCCGAGGAGTTGCGAATTCGGCTGGTTTTTCTTGAAGCAATTGAAGCGGGCCGTCTGTCGGATCTTCCCGGCAGCGCCTATGTCAGTGGATTTCTGCGTGCCTATTCCGATTACCTGGGCCTGAACGGCGAAGAAATCGTACACCGTTTCAAGATGGCGGGCATCGAAATCAGCAGCAAGACATCGCTAAGTCTGCCGTCGCCGGTCGAGGAAGGCCGCCTACCGACTGCATTCATCCTGCTGGTGGCTGCGGTTATTGCCGGCGTAGCTTATGGCGGCTGGTATTTCCTGACCGTTGATGGGCGCAGCCCTATCGAAGAAGTCGCCGCACTGCCCAAGGAAATGTCCGGGCTGGCGGAAAACGCCAAAAACCAGCCTGCTCCTGTCGCCGCACCCGCGCTGGTATCCGAACAGCAGGTCCCGCCGGCACCGGCATCCGCAGAACAGGCCGAGCAACCAGCGGCCGCCGCCCCGCCTGTAACGCCGCCACAGATAGCCGCAGTTCCGCGCCCGAAAACCGCTCCCCCCGTCCAACCGGCCAGCCGGATCGATAAGCCGCAATCGGGGGCCGTCGGTATCGTGGTCCGTGCGACTGATGACAGTTACGTTGCAGTTCTCACCGCCGACAATAAACCGTTATTCTCGCAGTTGATGCGCCCAGGCGACAGCTATGAAGTACCATCCGGCGCCGATCTGGTTCTGGAAACCGGCAATGCCGGCGGGCTGCAAATTTCGGTGGGCGGCCAGCGCGCGCCATCCCTCGGCTATAAGGGCGAAATCCGGAAGAACATTCCGCTGGATGCCCAGAAACTGCTCAGCGGATCATTCCGCTAGCGATCCTTCATTCTTGGGCGTCGTCCCATAATCGGGTATAAACTTCGGCGGTTCCGCTGACCGGTTCCGCGCATTGTCTGAAAGGCACATTTCAGAAATCTGGTGATGGCTTCTCTTCAACCTGTCCGCGGCACGCATGATCTATTGCCCGATGAAGCACGGCGTGCGCGCCATGTGATCGAGACTGGTCGCGGCATAGCCGAACGCTACGGCTATGAAGAGGCCGCGACGCCCATTTTTGAGTTCAGCGAAGTATTCGCGCGAACGCTGGGCGAGACATCTGATATCGTTACCAAGGAAATGTATACCTTCACCGATAAGGGCGGCGAACAGATCACCCTGCGGCCGGAAGGAACGGCGGGGATCGCCCGAGCCCTTATTTCTGGGGGGCTAAGCCAGCATCTGCCGCTGAAGTTTTTCTATGCCGGGCCTATGTTCCGCTACGAACGCCCGCAAAAGGGACGTCTGCGTCAGTTCCACCAGATCGGCGCAGAATTGCTCGGGGTCGGCGAACCGTCCGGGGATGTCGAAGTTATCGCCCTGGGTGCCACCATCTTGGAAGAACTCGGCGTTCTCCAACACACCGCGCTGGAACTGAACACGCTCGGCAATACCGAAAGCCGCGCGGCTTATCGCGCTCTCCTGGTGGAATATTTCTCCGATCATCTAGACAGCCTGTCAGCGGAGAGCAATGACCGTCTGGAACGCAATCCGCTGCGAATTCTGGATTCCAAGAACGAGGGCGATCGAGAAATCGTGGCCGGTGCGCCGGAATTCGACGACAGCCTAGATGCGGCATCGCAGGAATTTTTTGCCGCCGTTTGTGCCGGCCTCGATACCCTTAATATTGCCTGGCAACGGAATTCGCGCCTGGTCAGGGGGCTGGATTATTACTGTCATACCGCGTTCGAATTCACCACGGAGGCACTAGGTGCCCAGGGCGCCGTTTTGGCCGGCGGGCGTTACGACGGGCTAGTGGAACAGATGGGCGGGCCGTCCACACCCGGTGTCGGCTGGGCCTCGGGCATAGAACGTCTGTCTATGCTAATCGGCGAGGCACCGGCGAAGCAGCGACCAATTTCCATGATACCGATGGGCGACGCCGCCGAAGCCGTGGGGTTGCGGCTAACAGAAGATTTGCGCCGTGCCGGGTACACCGTGGATATGGGGTATCGCGGCAAAATGAAACAGCGCATGAAACGCGCAAATAACATTAATGCGAGTGTCGCGGTCATTCTGGGAGATGACGAACTAGCCCAATGCTCGGCAACTCTTCGCGATTTGGACTCCGGTGAGCAGGAGCTCGTGGCACTAGACGATCTGCGCGACCGCCTAGAACAGTTCCGCTAGCTGACATGGCGGCCGAGCGGACATTGGACCGTCTCGTCGTCGTTGGGGCCAGTCATCGGACGAGTTCTGAGGCGACGCGAGACAGGCTTTTTATTTCGGAAGACGACCTGCCGGCGTTTTTGCGCAAGGTATTAGACGCCGGCTTCTCTTCCCTTGTCGTCATGGCAACCTGCGCGCGGACGGAAATTTTCGGCCTCGCCGAAAATCCGGCGATTGCGCGGGACGGAGTGGTGGCGGCTCTGGCCGCTCTCGGATCGTTCGATACAGCGTATCTGGAACCGCAGACCTATTTCCATTCTGGCGACCGGGCGCTGTCGCATCTGTTTCGCGTCGCCTCGTCCATGGACAGCCCCATCGTCGGCGAACCGGAGGTGACCGGACAATTTCGTGATGCTGTTCGCGTCGCCGAGGCGCATGGCTTCATCTCGCCGGATCTGGATACAGTCATCCAGACTGTGAACAGGGTCTCAAAACGTGTTCGGTCGGAGACGCCGATCGGCCAACGGCCCGTTTCCATGGCCGCCTGCGCCCTGCAGGTCGCGCGCGACGTCCACGGCGATTTGTCGGATGTGCGGGCGCTCCTGGTGTCGGGCGGTGAAATGGGCGAACTGATCGTCGATCACTTGGTCCAGGCGGGGCTTACGCGTCTGACCGTTGTCGCCCGCAGCCGGGCGCGCGCCGAAATTTCTGCCCGGCGTTACGATTGCCATCACGGCACCCTGGATGATCTTCCCGATCTGCTGCCGGAAACTGATATCCTGATTAGCTCGCTTGGCGCAGGTAATTATCTGGTTGATCGGGACAACACCGAAACGGCGCTTGTCGCCCGGCGGCGTCATGCGATGCTTTTCGTTGATGCCGCGATCCCGTCGGATGTGAATCCCGCTGTGAACGGGCTGGAAGGCGCTTTTGTTTACGCATTGGATGATCTGGAGCGTCTTGCCGTCGAAGGGCGATCACGACGGGATGAGGCGGCGTCCCAGGCCGACGCCATCGTCGCCAAGGAAACCGCGGCATTCGCCAAATCCAGCGCCGAGCGGGGAGCGACACCCGCGGTAACGGCGTTGCGGTCCCGGTTCGAAAAAACGCGATTGGAAATTCTGCGGGAAGGAGTTGGCGACAAAGACGAGACCACGCGTCTTTTGATCAATCGGCTTTTACATGAACCGTCGGAAAACCTTCGACGGCTCGCGGCGGAACACCCCGAACGAGCAGAAGAAGCGGAAAACCTGCTGCGGCGTCTGTTCAACATCGATGGCGGCAACCGGAACACCAGGGAGTAAGAGACGTGAATTTTGACGAACGGCTGAACCAGATTGTTGCACGCCACAGTGAGTTGTCGAACCTGATGGCGAGCGGCGATATTATCGATTCCGACGAATTTGTGAAGATGTCCAAGGAGTTTGCGGAGATCGATCCTGTTGTCGCCTCCATTGTCGAATTGCGGAATGCGCAAAACGAGGCGGGTGACCTGGCTGAGTTGATCGCCGATGGTGAGACGGACGCCGAAATGAAAGAGTTGGCGGAGGGGGAATTTCATTCGCTGACCGATCGCATTCCGGAGCTTGAAAAACAGCTCCAGGTCATGCTGCTGCCCCGCGATGCAGCGGACGATAAGAACGCCATTCTGGAAGTCCGCGCCGGTACGGGCGGGGATGAAGCGGCGCTGTTCGCATCCGACCTGCTGCGTATGTATCAGCGCTTTGCAGACAAGCACGGATGGCGGTTTGAGATCATGAACGCGTCCGACACCGAGATTGGCGGGGTCAAGGAAGCGGCTGCAGAAATCAGTGGCAAGGGAGTCTTCGCCCGGTTGAAATACGAATCCGGGGTGCATCGGGTTCAGCGGATTCCCGAAACCGAATCCGGGGGGCGTATCCATACTTCCGCCGCCACAGTGGCGGTTTTGCCGGAAGCAGAGGAGGTCGATGTCGTCATCGAGGAAAAGGATCTCCGTATCGATACCTATCGGGCGCAAGGAGCGGGTGGCCAGCACGTCAATACCACCGACAGCGCCGTTCGCATCACCCATATTCCCACCGGCATCGTGGTGCAGCAGCAGGATGAAAAATCGCAGCACAAGAACCGGGCCAAGGCGCTGAAAATTTTGCGGGCGCGGATCTATGATGCGGAACGCGAAGCCCAGGCCGATGCACGTGCCCAGGACCGCCGCAACCAGGTGGGTTCCGGCGATCGGTCCGAGAGAATCCGGACCTACAATTTCCCCCAGGGACGGGTGTCGGACCACAGGATTAACCTGACCCTGCACAAGTTGGACAAGGTGCTCGAAGGCGAAGCACTGGATGAAATCGTCGACGCACTGACCGCCGAAGACCAGGTCCGCAAACTGGCGGAGGTGACGTGACCGGCGGCCCTTTCGTCCTATCCGATGAATTGCGGCAGGCGACGAACCGGCTGCGAGATGCCGGGATCGAGGGTTCGGCGACCGATGCGCGACTTCTGATAGCCGCCGCGGCGGGGTTGAGCCGGGAGGATATGCTGTACGATCCTGATCTAAAACTGAGCCCGGATCAAAAGACGCGTGCGGAAACTATGATCCACCGTCGGGCCGATCGGGAGCCAGTTTCTCGCATTTTGGGCCGACGGGAATTCTACGGCCTGTCCTTCGAGGTAACGCCCGTAACCCTGGATCCCCGACCCGACAGCGAGGTAATCGTCGAAGCCGCCATCGACTACGCCCTATGTATGGGCGGAAAACCGACTGTTTTGGATATCGGAACGGGCACCGGATGTCTGCTTTTGTCGACACTTGAAGCCTTGCCGGAAGCAATTGGAACCGGCACGGATATAGACCCCGAAGCTGTTGCGGCGGCATGCCGAAACGCGCATTCTCTGGGGTGTGCCTCGCGCGTAAAATTCCAGACCAGTGACTGGTTGTCCGGGGTCCAAGGCCGGTTCGATATCGTGCTCTCCAACCCGCCCTACATACCGTCCGGCGATATCGCCAATCTCGCACCGGAGGTCAGCCAGTACGACCCGTGGTCGGCGCTGGATGGCGGTTCGGACGGTTTGGATGCATATCGTGTTCTGGCGGATCGAATTCCCGAAACCCTGGCGCCTTCCGGGATTGCCCTGATGGAAATTGGCGCTGGTCAGGCAGACGACGTGACGGGGCTTTTTTCCGCTGCTGGCTGGCATATACTGGAAAACCGCGCCGATCTGGCAGGCCATGATCGGTGTCTGGTGTTTGCTCGGAAAACCGCGCCGCATTGGTTAACACACCCCCCCCCTAAAAAAGGGGTTGGAAACCGCATGAATCCCGACTAGGGTGCCCAAGTCGACGAGGCACGAAACAACGTTTCAGCCGTCGGCTTGAAAACATCCTGCAACCCAAAGCCATTCTACCGCAGGTCGGCGGCTGGCCCATGGATTTGGTAGGTCCGTATCGGTTCAGGATGAAAACGTCAGTTCTTTAATCGAAACGAAGGCGCTTATGAGACAGGGCCAGAATAACAAACGTATGAGGGGTCGGGGCGGAGGCCGCAAAGGCGGCAATCCCCGTAATCAGAGTTACGAAAGCAACGGGCCCGACGTAAAGGTTCGCGGCAATCCGCAGCAGATCGTCGAAAAATATCTTGCCCTGGCGCGGGATGCTTCATCGGCAGGCGACCGGATCAACGCCGAAAGCTATTATCAGTTCGCTGAACACTACTATCGTATCATGAATGCGAATGCGCTGGCTGCCGAACAGCAGCGCCAGGCGCAGAATCCGGTCCAGGATGGCGAAGCGGACGAGTCAGGTAACGCAAGCGGCGCAGAAAACGCTGAAAAAGCGGACGCCGCCGGCGAAGATGGCGAGAAGGCCGCGAATGGCCAGAACGGCCGTTTCCGACGCCGGAACAACCGTGGCAACGGACGCGGCGACGGACGGAACAGCCGGGCAGCGGAAGACGGCGCAGATCAGGCGCAACCGAATGTGGCCGTGTCTGAAGATGCGCCCAGCGAAGACACCGGCGACAGTGCCAAAGCCTGACCTCTGCGTCATTTCGGCACTGTTTCGACGTTAACGGCCCGTTAGCCCTGTTTTAAAGGCACAACCGGTATTCTCGGGCATGTAATTGCCCGTTGAATGGGGATTTCCGGGTACTTGTAAAATATCGATTTTTCCCCATTTCTGCCTTGGATGTCGGCTACCGGGTCCGCACATAAGCCTCCCGGTTATTTCGGCTACGAGGAACGTGGCGCGCTGACCGAAGCGGTCCTCCGCCAGCCCCGTCAAGTGGAGCTGTTCGACGAGGTCGAAAAAGCGCATCCGAATGTGTTCAACGTGCTGCTTAGGTGTTGGACGATGGCCGTCTGACCGACGGGCAGGGACGCACAGTCGATTTTCGAAATACTCTGATTATCCTGCTTCGAGCTTAGGCAGCGAAATCCTGGCGCCCCAGGGTGAAGGCGATGGCCCGGAAATGTGGCCATCTTAACGCCGCGTTATTTCAAATTCCTTGATCAGGCCGGCGACGAGTGCATCGATGTTCTCACGCTTGGCCTGGAATTTGGCGAAGGCTTTGCGGCCGAGTTTGATGCCGGATGGCATCTTGACGGTCAACGGATTGACCTGGCGGCCATTGGACAGGATTTCGTAGTGCAGATGGGGGCCGGTCGAGCGGCCGGTGCTCCCGACATAGCCGATCACTTGACCCTGCCGCACGCGGCTTCCGACAGCGACGCCTTTTCGATACCGGCTCATATGGGCATAGGCTGTATTGTAGCGGCCAGCGTGGCGGATGCGGATGTATTTTCCATAGCCGCCATTGCGTCCGCGATAGACGATGACGCCGTCGCCGGCGGCATAGATCGGGGTGCCGGTTCTGGCAGCAAAATCGACTCCGCGATGCATTTTGTTGTAGCCGAGAACTGGATGGCGCCGTTTGCCGAACCGGGATGAAAGGCGCGCGCCGTCGATCGGCGTGCGAAGCAGCGGCCGCTTGGCGCTGCGTCCCCTGTCGTCGAAGTAATTGGATCGGCCGGGCTTTATTTCGAACCGATAGAGCGGTTTTGCAGCACCGGAAAGAACGAGCTTGGCGTAAATGACCTTGCCGTGGCGGACCAGGTTGGCCTTGTCGTCCACGAAGCGTTCATAAGCGACTTCGAAACGGTCGCCTTTCTGGATTTCGCGCTGGAAATCCACGTCCCAACTATAGATGCGGACAAGTTCAGTTAGAACCGACAGCGGCACATCCCGACCCACAGCTGCCTTGTAAAGGCTGGACCCGATAACGCCGCGGGCGAATTTTAGGCGGCGGTTCAACGTTCGCTTTGTCTCAAATGCGCGGAATAATGTTGCATCGTCCCGGCGGACGGCGATCTGGCGGATCACGCTGGGATCCAGCAGCATTTCCTTTAGGTTGTCGTTTTTCGAAAGTGTCAGATGGATTTTCTGGCCGACCCGCAAATCTCGGGGATCGTAGACTGCCCGCAGGGCTGTGACCGCGTCGTGGGCTTCTTCCCGCGCGACACCCGCCGACAGGATCATCGACATCAGGGTGTCGCCGTTTCGAACTTTGAGGCTGCGTATTTTCTCAGGCGCCGGTTTGGGCAGTTCCGGTTCCGCCACGGCGGACGCCACGAACAGCCTCTGTGGTTGCTCGAGCGCCGGTTGGGCAGCCACGTGCCGGACACCGCCTGTGGATTCTAAAGTGTTATTTGCGATGGAATCACTTGCGCCGGGACCGGCGATAAGGCCGATAAGAAGACCCCCGACCAGAACGCTAAGGGCGATCTGCAACGTTCCGCATCCATTGCGACCAATGTAGAAAAAAGACTCGGAACCTATGGTTCCGGGTGCGCGTTCCGACACTCAAACCTTCCGTAGCCGTTTGATTAACGGAGATTAACCAGTACCATCTTAAACTTAACAAATCATCATTTCGGTGTCCAGAAAACGATTTAGATTCAATGCCTTTGGAGGTTTTCTTGATTTGTCCGGGTGCCGCAAAGAGGTGCCGCTTGACCGGATTAACCCGCCACTAAATACTCGGACTTGCCGTTCTGGCTAACGAAATAAATTCGGGAAGATTATGATGTTTCGCTCAGTCGAGACGTTTTTGAGGCCACGGACCGTTGCCATTGTCGGTGCGTCGGAAACCGGCGGTGCGGGCTGGCCCAAGGGGCTGTACGACAATTTTGCTCACGAAGGATTCCCCGCGAAAACCTATCTGATCAATCCACGCCGGGAGAAACTGTGGGGCCAGAAGGTCTATCCCGATTTTGCCTCTCTGCCGGAAAGGATCGACCTGGCGGTGGTGATCATCCCGGCGGAGGCCATTCCCAATGTGTTGTCCGAAGCCGCCGATGCAGGCCTGCAAAACGCGTTGGTGTTCGCGTCCCGCTTTGGCGAGGGCGGCGACGAGGTTGGGGCGAAACGGTCCGAGGCCCTACGCGAGATTTCCGACCAGACCGGGCTTCGCATCTCGGGGCCCAATTGTATGGGGGCTGTATCGCTGCCCGAAAGGCTACTGTTCTATCCGACACCCCGGGTGCGCGGATTGCCG
>CAJWUK010000010.1 GCA_913047365.1 uncultured Alphaproteobacteria bacterium
TTCGACTCCCGTTGGGGTCGCCATATAAACCGCAGGAGACTGCGGTTTTTCTTGTAAATAGGTCACATTTAGATCACGAACTAAACATTCCTCGTCAAAATGCTCCATCATTATCCGTCAGTGCCGGGCATGCCTTGCGAGCAGCGTTTGGTTACAGACAATCTCGATTGGACCCGCGGCAAGTAAGGTGTGGCAATGCCTCCTTTTGATCAGCCCGCCCCAAACATATGATGATGGTGGCATGTCATACCGCTGTTTCAGGACGGACGTTAAGTAGTGAGATTGTTATATGACACTCAGACTGACACCAAAGCTTCATAAGTATGCCAAGATCTGCCTTGCAAGTTTTTTACTGATACTGTCGCAAAACGCCATGGCCGAGCAAAAATTACTGGATGATTTTAAAAACAAACCCGAGGACAGATGGAAGTTTATTGCCGACACGGTAATGGGGGGTATTTCAAGCGGACAATTGTCTTTTAGTGTTGACGGTAGCGCGAATTTCGCACGAATGGTCGGAAAGGTGAGTACGGAAAACAACGGCGGGTTTATTCAATTTCGGAGATCGGTCATCGACGGCCTGCCGGCAAACACCAAGGGATTGAAGCTCTCGTTGCGAGGCAACGGTCAGAAATATTTTGTTCATATTCGCACCAAAGGTACCTTCTTGCCTTGGCAGTATTACCAGCGGAGCTTTATGTCCAATGAAGATTGGTCGGAGACGACGATGCTGTTAAACGAATTTCGTCCCTCAGGTATTCTCCTTAGAAAAACCATCGATCCAAAAAGTATTAAATCGATTGGTATCGTGGCGTTTGGGAGGGACCATGAAGCAGAAATCGATGTTAGGAAAATCAGTTTGTTTTAGGTACGGCGGTCATTAATTACCGCACATCAACGCCATAAACCTGTCTCTCAAAATTGTAGCAGTCGATTAGGCGGAGGTTCCGACACTATGAAAATGTGGAAGAAAATTGCCTGGGGATTATCATTCCTGTGGCTGGGAGGCCTAATCGCGGGAACCACTTGGGGGTTTACCGCCATGATTGGATTGGCGGTGATTTGGGCTATTGCCTTTGTTTTTCGCAAAAACATCGACGCGAAATTCGAAGACTAACCAATGATTCGGTTCGGGTAATCCCGCCGAACCGTTTTTTCGTATCTACCCCCAGAGACGCAGCAACAGAAGATCGGATGGATTATGCGGCTGTGGTCGCTTGCCGTGGAAGTGGTGCCGCTGGGCATTTTCTTTGCAGGCTTTCAGCTCTACGACATTTTCACCGCGGCGGCAGCGTCCGTCGTGGCGGCTACCATCGTGCTGTCCGGCACCTGGCTGGCGGAAAAACGGATCGCGGCCTTTCCGGTCTATTCGGTCATCCTTTCCGGCGTTCTGACCGCCGCAGCGATCATTTTTTCCGATGCGGTACTGATCAAGATTCAACCCACCATCTTCAATGGTCTCTTCGCCCTGGTGCTGCTGGGTGGATTCGCGCTGGGGCATTCGATGATGCGGATCTTCTTCGGCGCGCAATTCCGATTGACCGTCCGGACCTGGCGACTGCTTAGTTTGCGCTGGGGCGTGTTTTTCGCCGGCCTCGCCATCGCCAACGAATTTGCCTGGCGCCTGATGGATGAAGAAGGCTGGGTCTGGGTGAAGGTGTTCGTGCTCGCCCCGCTGGTTGGTCTGTTCGCCCTGTTGCAACTGCCGCTGACCCTGAAAGGGCGGTTGCCTGCGGACTAATCGTTACACAAAGAAATAGGATTGAGAGACGGTCCTGCAACTGTGCTGGGTTCTAAATTAGGTCACGTTGGCGCGCAATTCGACGATTAAATATCTACCGCTACGCCACGGGGCTTCGCGAGGGTGCTGATGATGAGCGTATACCCTGGCCGCGTTCTCGGTTGCTATATCCGCAGAATTGGTTGGGAGTTTTCTGGTTACTGCTAAAATGCGACCTTAGACTATACAATAAAAGTAACAGGAAAGGCTTTTCAATGTTTGCCCAGATAGTAATAGGTTCGAACGATGTTTTAGCGGCCAAGAAATTTTACGATGCCGTTTTGTCTAAAATCGGTGTTCCAGAGGGAAATTTTGATGAGGAAAAGCAGCGTATTTATTATCGGACATCGGATTCTGCCTTCATTGTCACCAAGCCCAATGACGGTGGTCCGGCAACGGTAGCGAATGGCGGTACGTTGGGATTTAATTGTAAAACACCGGAGCAAGCGAGAGCGTTTCATGACGCTGCGGTCGCCAATGGAGGGTTGAGTATCGAAGACCCACCTGGCTGGAGAAATTTGTCTGCAGACCGAAAAGTTTACCTTGCCTACGTTCGGGATTTATCAGGACACAAACTTTGCGCCACGCATTACCCTGAGTAGTCACGAATTAACTAAGTTTTCCCTAAATGCCCAAAAAATACCTTATTTGGTACTCATTTTAGCCTTCTTCTGTCTGCATATTCCTTCCTGGCTCTAGAGCCAGGAAACGAATGTGGAGACTCTCAGATGAAGCGTAATTTAATTTTTTCCATTGGATTGGCCTCAATGGTCGGCGCAGGAGCAATAGTCAGCGCGGGGCTAGTAATCGCAAACGAAAAGCCTAATACCTGCTCTTATGATCCGGTGAGTGGGATTTTTTATGAAAATGGCGTTCAGCACAGCTTTAGTACGTGGGAACACGCTCGACAGTGTGCACTTGAGGGGCGACTGCCGCAACTTGTCCTAGATAGGTTGGGGGCTTGGGGAGATGAAGCGACCCGTGCCGAGGCGGAAAACCTTAAGGCTGAAAATCGTCGTGTTTCCTCGCTACGTGAGAGTAAAAAATTGAACAAACTCTCGATGATGAACGATACTGGTCAAAATCAACATAAGTTAGCAGATAATGACCAAGAACCTGCTTTAGGTATCTATGAAAAAGAAGTGTCTATAACCCAGACAAAGTCTAACGACGAGGTTAGTCTCTCCGGGACTATTGCAGAGAAAGTTCAGCACTCGGAAGCGAGGATGTTTTCTACTGATCACGAAAATTCGACAGACTGGATGAAGTGATTGGGGCCCGAGACCTCTATCAGAGCTCGGTCAGCAAGAAATCTAATATTTAGTCATTCATTTAAAGTGGTATCGGCAGTCCGGATGTACCTTTCTCGGATTGGCTGACGATTTCATCAACAAATCGGGTGTTCATCTGCCCGTTGATAAAATTTGAACTGCTGATCAGCCTATATTGGAAGTCCACCGTCGTTTCGATGCCGTCAATCGCGAATTGCGATAGCGCGTGTTTCATGCGCTGTATCGCCTGGTGCCTGTCGCGTCCGTAAACTACCAGCTTGGCGAGCATTGAATCGTAATTGACCGGCACCTTGTAATTCGGAAAACAGTGACTGTCCAATCGGATATAAGGTGCAATCGGCGGTTGCCAGTCAGTAATTTCGCCAGGGCTCGGCAAAAATTCCGCCTCCGGGCTTTCCGCGTTTATACGACATTCAATCGCGTGCCCGCGGAACGAAATCTCTGCCTGTGAAAACCTCAGTTTATCGCCCGCGGCGATGCGAAATTGTTCCTCTACCAGATCCTCGCCGGTAATCATCTCGGTAACCGGGTGCTCAACCTGAATGCGGGTATTCATTTCGAGAAAATAGAAAGCTTCCGAGTCCATATCGAAAATGAATTCGACGGTGCCGGCGCTTTTGTAATTGACCGTCCGTGCTAGCGTGACCGCCGCGTCACACATACGGTTGCGTAAATCCACCGATAATCCTGGCGCGGGTGCTTCCTCGACCATCTTTTGGTGGCGTCGTTGCAAAGAGCAATCCCGCTCGCCTAGGTGTACAATGTTTCCGTGGCCGTCACCAAGCACCTGGACCTCGATGTGACGGGCATTGCTGATGTACTTTTCGAGATAAAGCGTGCTGTCCCCGAAAGCCGCGCCGGCTTCAGAAGCAGCCACTTCGATTTCCGCCGCAAGGGCATTGATATCATCAACAATCTGCATGCCTCTGCCGCCGCCGCCAGAGGCCGCCTTGATCATAACCGGCAGACCGATTTTCCTCGCGACGCCCACCGCCTCTTCTTTATCCAATACGGGTTCAGACCCCGGCAATGTTGGCACACCACATTCTTCGGCAATTTTCCTGGCCAGTATTTTGTTGCCCATTTGCAAAATATGATCCGGTGAGGGACCGACAAAAACAATGTCGTTTTCGGCACACATTTTGGCCAGTGCCGGAGACTCGGACAGGAACCCGTAGCCGGGATGAAGACAATCGCATTCGGTGATGACAGCGGCGCCGACCATTCTTTCCGGATTAAGGTAACTTTCCAGCGCATTAGCTGGGCCAACGCAAAAAGTTCTATCCGCGATACGCGCGGCCAGGCTGTCCCGGTCCGCCTCTGATGTCGCAATTACTGTCTCAATTCCGATCGCCTGGCAGGCCCTGACTATTCGGACGGCGATTTCTCCCCGATTGGCTATGAGTGCGCGCACGAGCTTCATTGCCATTTCCAATCTAGGGGCGGATGCGCATAATGACTTGGCCGAACTCGACGGCCTCGCCATCGGCGACGCAAACTTCCGTAACTATGCCGGAAATACCGGCGTTGACGTTGTTGAATACCTTCATGATCTCAATCAGTCCGACAGTTTCGTCGGCATCGACAGATGTGCCGACCTTTGCGAAAGGGGGGGAAGACGGGTCCGGGCGGGAATAAAAGGTGCCCATCGTCGGTGCGACTACGGCAACTGAGCCGTCATCTGCTTCGGGCGCCTCGGCAGGTGCGGATTCCGAACCGGTCTGGGATAGGTCCGGCGTACCGGCGGTATTTCTCTCAACGGCTGCGGCTGGCTTTTCACCAGTCTTTGGGTCAGGCCGCAACCCCAAACCTGAACCTGCCGTCCCACCTGGATTTGGCACCGGCGCCGCACCTGTGCCCACGGTCAGCTTCATGCCGGCCAATTCCAATGTCAGATAATCAAAATTGCTGGAATTAAACACTTCGACGATCTCCCGGATCTGTGCAAATTGCTCCGGTGTAATTTTCTGCTCGTCCTCTTCCATGAAACGTTCCTCTCGTCCTACGATGCTAGTTGATATCCGGGCCTGGCGTTTTGGCGGACTTGTTGAGAACCAAATTGAGGCCACTTTTTTGGATTGCGAAATAACCGACGCGATCTTCTGTTGAAAGGTAGTTGATCAATCCCGTGATGCTGTTGGTCGGCGGCCCGCGATCTTGAGATATATTGGCGGTGCGCATTGCATTGACAGAAGCTTCACCAGTAAATATTCGCAGCAGCATTTCTTCGTCGGAGACGCCATTGCCGCCATAGACTCGGCGCACCTCGCCCAGACTGACTTCCTCCGGTGGATTTTGAGCAAGTTTTCTAGCGCGGGGCCGATCCAGAATGCGGTCACGAATATGCGGATCGATTGCATCGCACTCGTGTTCGCCCCAATATCCCAATGCATAGGCGATGATTTCATCGGAAACAGTCGCGTAACGCTCGCCGCTTAGGATATTCATGACGGCCTGAGACCCCACAAACTGGGAATAGGGCGTCACCATTATAGGGTAACCTAACTCGGCCCTGACACGGCCAATTTCATTCAGGACCTCAGGCAATCTCTCGCCGATTCCCGCTTTCGTCAGTTGAAAGCGGAGGTTGGAAATCATCCCGCCAGGCACCTGATGTATGTAATGAGCGGCATCATAGGGCATCGGGCTGCCGACTGGGTACCCGGCCCGCTTAACCACGTCGTTGAAGTGCGCCTCAACCAGACGCAATTTGTCCTCATCCAGACTAGTTTCATGTCCAAGCACGCGTGCATTTTTTGCTACCTCGAATACTGACGGATTGCCAGAACCGTCGGCCAGCGGCGGGATGGCCGTATTAACTTTGGTAATCCCGAGTTTGATGGCCTCGATGGTGCACAACCCACCGAGTCCCGTGTGGCAATGGGTGTGAAATTCGACATCTATCCCCTTGGTGTGTTCCAGAATCCTTGGAACAAGCGTTTGAACCCTTTCCGGCGTGAACAGTGCACCTGGGTCCTTTATACAAATCCGATAGGGCTTCAGCTTGGCCAATTCCTTGGCCTTTCCGGCATAATAATCGTCTGTATGCAGCGGTGAGATAGAAAAGATGAGATTAACCACCGTATTGATCCCGACATCCCGGGCCATTTCGATATGGCGGCGCCAATGCGCAACGGTATGAGACGAGTCAGACGTGCGGAATTCGCTTATCCCGATTGCCGCCATCTGCTCGCACCAGAGCTTTTCGATGCATTGGGGCGATAGCTGAAAAGATTCGAGCGAACGGCCGCGGATGATACGCAAGGGCGTTTTGGGGGCGCATTCCCGGGCAAGCTTCAATCTTTTAAAGGGGTCCTCGAGTAGTTCGCGCACCATCTTCTTGTCGATGGCGGGGGTATGAATCTCGATTGCTTCAAAGCCCGCATCATCTATATTCGGAAGGGCTGGCAACATCTCGGAAGTACGTATGCCGCTAGCCCACAGGCTTTGATTACCGTCCCGCACCGTTGTATCGATAAAGTTTATTTCGCTCACGTTCGTAGCTCCCATTTCATGCTCGTAACGAGCCCATGATCTGATCAGGCTTTGTCAAGTTAACAGAACGGTAACAGACAAAAAGCACTGAAGCGTGCAAGGGAGCAAAACCGCTGGGTTCCGCTGTTGGGAAACAGCATATTATCGCGTAACGTGAAATTTCAAATTGACCGATCTTGATGTTGCTACAGACACGGCGCCATACCATTTAGGAAATGACCGTTATGCGTCTGGGAATCTGGACACCCCTCCCTCACACCGTCCGGGTAGAACCGGAGATGGCGATCGCGATCGAAGAACTTTCGAACCAGGGAAAGGGAGGTACAACAGATCGATCTCTCGCTCTGGCACTCGCGGTAGTCAAGCGGGCCGAGGCACTCGGATTTGCGACCACCCTGATCGCCGAACGCCACATTGGTCCAGACCTAGAGGCATGGATAATGGCGGCGGCAATGATCGCCGAGACAACATCGATCGAGTTGATGGTCGCGGCCCACCCCGGGATCATTCACCCCCAGCTTGCGGCCAAGATGGGGGCAAGCCTCGACCGCATAAGTGGCGGGCGGTTCTCAATAAACGTTGTCAATGGCTGGTACCAGAAGGAGTTTGATGTCTTCGGCAATGGCACCTGGCTCGACCGCACCGAGGAGCGCTATTGCCGAATGGGTGAGTTCATGCAGGTGCTCAGGGGTCTCTGGTGTGAGGAGCGCTTTGATTTCGACGGCGATTATTTTCAGCTTGAAGACGCGGTGCTGCCGATCAAAACCTTGCAAACACCCAATCCGCCTATATATGCCGCGAGCAGCGCAAAGCAGGGCATGGAGCAGGTGGCGCGTTACGCCGATGTCTGGTTCGTTGGCTACGAGCCGGGTTTAGACAATGCGCCAGAGAACATTGAACGCATCTCCCACGATGTGGCGAATATGCGCGCCCTCAGCGCGACCCTCGACAGGAAACTAAGATTCGGAATTAGCGCGCACGTAATTTGCACCGAAACTCGCAAAGAGGCCATCGAACTGGCACGATCTCTGGAAGCTTACGGCAAACGCGACCGTATCTCATTGGTCGCAGCCAAGGCTCTCGGTGCCGGATTAGTCGGCACAGCAGACGATATCGTCGAACGCCTCAGCGAACTACACCGGATCGGTGTCGACACTCCGATGCTTCACTTCTACCCGATGCTCGACGGGCTGGAGATATTTGCGACAGAGGTTATGCCCCGACTGCCGACATGAGCTGATTGTCACTGAGGCTGCCTAGTAATACGATTTACTAGTCCAGATAATGTCACATCAAATGTCACGAACTACCTGTAACAACGTAATTTTGTTTAAAGCGGGATGTCCTGAAGGGTCAAACCAAACGTCAGAAAAATACATCGTTTGGTAATTATACCGCCGGCGCCAACCGAAGACGAATTCCAGGCGCCGTCGAAAGAAGATCCGGCGACAGGTCGTGGCATGCTTAAATCCTATTTCGATGAGGATGTGGATGTCGAAAACCGGGAGGAACGCATTGCCGAGCAGAAAGAGGTTTCTCCGAAAAAAATGAAAAATACAATCCGGATCAATGGTGGATTTGATCCCGGCGAGATGCCTATCACGCTGGATTCCAAACAGTAACCTGCACCGGTGTCGGGTTAAAGTCATTCACCGGATTATTGATTTGCGGACAGTTTGAAATCACGGCCAGTACGTCGCTTTCGGCGCGCAGGTCCACGTAATCTCCAGGCTTCGAAATACTTGGCCCCATATCCATATCGCCGTTTTCGGCAACCGGCACGTACATGAAGAAATTCACGTTGGCCGACATATCGCGTTTGCCCATCCCATATTTATCTATTTCGGACAGGAAATTTTCTCGGCAACCGGTCTGGTTATCGACGTCGTACCGGAATTTATTCAGATCGGCTGAACAGCACCCGCCGATGGTGTCGTGAAAACCACAGCTATCAGCCACAATCGTGAGCAACGGCGTCAGCCCGACTGAATAGAGCGTCGTCCCGGTGGTGAGAAAAATCCCTGTCTTGTTTATCTTCATTGTGTCGGCAGCGGCATAGCGGTCTTCATGGTCTTGAGCGTTCCAGCACAAAAAATCGACCGCTTGTTTGCCTTCTAGGTCCACGATCCGCATCATTTCGTCTTTATTGATAACCCGGCTCCAAGGCGCGCCGGCAGCGATAGTCGTGTCTTCGATGATGTTGCCGGTGATTGTCGGCTGTTCGCTCATGGTCGTTTTTCCCTATCCAAACAGTTTGAACGCGGTTCTCAGGTACTCCGCCGAATATTCACGCGGGAGGTTATGTCCGCAGTTTTCGATCATGGTGACGGTTGCGTTGTGTAATCGTTCAGAAAGTTTGGCCGATGTCAGGTCAGCCGGGCAGGGGTGATCGTCGGTCCCGTGGATCATGGCGATGTTCACACCGCGGTCGTTCAGGGCGTCGAATTCCGCATCCGTTACCTCGCCCGCATCGATATAGCGTTGCCGGTCGCCACCAAACATAGATCCGAAATATTCGTCGTAACCGTCCTGGGCCAGTAGGTTCCATCTGCCTTCGATCATGGCATCGGTGACGGCGGCGGGGTCGTAGACCATGGCGGACATCGCCGCCCGCAATTCGTCGCGATCGGCCGGCAGGGACCAGAAAGCATCAAGTGCGCCGGTCAAGGTATAGGACGTACCGACAGTACTGCTGGTCATCACCCGGGTAACTCGGTTGTCAGCGGCCGCAATTTTCAGCGATAACGCACCGCCCATGGAATGTCCGGCGATACCGAATTCGTCGCCCGGAAGTTTATCGAGCAGCGCCAATCCTTGGCGAACCCAAAGGTCCACGTCGAAATAGGGCTCATGCGCCTTACGCGCTGATGCGCCGAAACCGATCAGATCGGCGGCGAGTACGTGATAACGTTGGGCCATCGGTTCCATCACCGGTTCGAAATTCCCCATGATGGACGTGCCGGGGCCGACGCCGTGCAGCATCAGGACTGGAAATCCGTTTCCGCCCTCCCAACAGTGAACGTCATATCCTTCAACGGGCATGATTTTGCTTTCAAGCGTCATCGGGCTCTCACCTTCTTATTGCCAGTTTATTCGTGATCCAGTCGATCATCAGCGTGCGATACTGAAACCCGTAATTATGACAGCAATGAACGCCGTCTTCCTCAATATGCAGGTCGGTTTTCTCGCCCAGCGCGGCGGCGATACGTTCCGCCTGAGTGTAGTGGAATATGGCATCTTTTTTCCCGTGCACGACGATTGTGGGGCAATCGATCTTATCGATACAGTCATCCAGGCTCGCGGAGCCCATTTTCTGACGGGCTTCATCGTAAGTTTTTGAGTCTGTCGTCCAGAGAAATCCGTCTAAAATGGTCTTCGGCATCGTTTCCCAGTCGCCTAGATCGTAACAACCACCGAAAACCGCGAGTGCAGCTATCTTAGGTTCCCAGGCCGCAGCGCGAAGAATGTAATAACCGCCCAGGCTGCGCCCGAGTAGACCGATCCGCTCTCCGTCTATTTCCGGCTTCTTTGCAATGGCGTTGAAGACGGACTGAATGGAATCTTCGTAACCTTCGGCCAGCAGGGCATGCGGCCTGACTTCGCCCTGACCAGGACCGTCATAGGCGAAGGAGGCAAGCCCGCGACGAAGGCACATGTCAGATAGTGTGATGAAATCTTCTTTCGTGGAATCTAGCCCTGGGACCAGAATTACGCAGGGAACAGCAGTGCCCTGACCGGCCGGTAAACGCAGATATCCGACCAGCGGCACGCCATTGTGATCGATTTCCATTCGTTCGGCAGGCGGTTGTAATAATTGAGCACCGTCGCGAAACGCCGCCTCCTTCCGGCGCTGCAAATCGCGTTTTATTTCCGGTGTTTCGCCAGCGACGACCTGGCCGACGTGAAAGCACAGACTGGCCCTTACAAAGGCGTCTCCAGCGGTTACCGAATGGCCGGCCTTCAGGCGCTCCCGCGCGAGGTTCAGATTATCTTCGGCAACGGATGCCCAGGCGACCGGCCAGTCTCGCCAGTTTGCAACGTTGGGGCGGACCGCCTGGATGTCATTCGCATCGACCCCGTCCGCGACCAGCCGAGGAATCCAGTAATTAAAAACCTCGGTGTCGAACCCGTCATCGATACCCGTTTGCGCCATGTCAGATCACGGCCATGGCATTGATCTCGATCATGCACCTCGGGTCCGTGGCAAGTTGCACAACTTCTACGGTCGTAGTGGCCGGCTTGGCATCGCCGAAATACTCCGCCCAGACCTTGTTCATTGAATCCTGGTCCGAAAGGTCCGTTACGTAACGGGACGCGGTGACAATATCGTCGAAGGCGGCTCCGACGGCGTCCAGGCCCTTTTTGATGTTTTCCAAGGCTGCCCTGGTCTGACCTTCCATTGTGTGGGGCATTGAATCGAACTCTTCAGGTCGATGGGGGTGATGGTGATAAACCGCCGCGGCCGTCACACCCGCCAGATGAACATGCGTTCCGCCTGTTACTTTTATGGCGGGCGCATACGGCATCCATATGTCGGGAGCGTCCGGCCAGTGCACATGTTCAACGGTTTTTTCCATCTCTACCTCCGTCATTGGGTTTAGCGGAGTGTGGAATTTCTGGCATTCGGGCGCAAGCGGTGGGCAAAATATAACGTGGAAACGCGATAAACGCTGTCCTGTCTATCCGATAACCAGCGGGCGACTGTTACGCGGCTTTTTCGCCTGTGATTGTGTCCGTTGTCCATCGGCCACCTGCTTGTGATGGCCGGGGCGATGGCGACCGCCACTTAAGTGAGATGCAAAAGTTCTGCATTCTTCTGTTCTTTAAGGTCCGCCAATTTATTGCAGAATGTGATTGCCGACAGGATTATCAGACCGATCACGGTCGTGCCATTCTGAAGGTGCAGGCGTTTTGCGATCGACAGATTACGGAAGAATGACAGATGGGTATTCCCGATTAATTGGGCTGTTAGGCCGCAGATTTGGCAGTGCCGACAAATAGCAGGGGAATCCTGAAATTTTCCTAAATTATAGAAGAAAATTAGCTTTCAGACGGTTTTTTTGCGCCCAGCCACTTAATTGCGGTAACTGCGCAAATCACGATCGTGGCTCCAAGAAGCTGGCGGGGACTGAGCACCTGGCCAAGGAGGATAAAGCCCATGGCGATGCTTGCCACGGGTTCAAGATTCATCACTAACGATGCCCTGACGGCGCCGATATGCGCAATGCCGGCGAAAAAGGTGACGATCGCGACTGTGTAGAACAATGGTACGCCGGCAAACCCAACCCATCCCCGCATCGTGGTGGGCAAATCGATTTGTCCCCAAATTAGGATCAAAATTATGAAAAGGATGGATGCAGATATATGCATGTGGAGGGTGATTGAACGTGCATTGTCGGTTTTAAGCACCCGCGCACTCAGCAGTGCCGTCGCTGCCATCAGGACCGATGCAAATCCGGCGAGGCCGACGCCAATAGCATTGGCGGACTGTCCCGTAATTTCGAGAGCAAGTGCGAGGCCAATAAAACCGCCACCCAGTCCGACGATCAGTCCCGCATTTAGTTTTTCCTGACCGGTTAGCCAGGCGCCCAGAGCCGTAAAGACCGGATAAAGATAGAAAACCAGTACGGCGAGCCCGACCGCAACGTGATCAAAGGCCGACATCAGGCAAAACGCCATCGTGCCGTTCAGCAGACCCAGTCCCAAAGCGGCCTTACGTTCCCGCGGTGGCAAGGGAATGGCAGCGCCGCACAGTTTCATGATCAGGGTGAGCGCGATTAGAGTGAAGATCATCCGCGCCGTGATGAGCGTTAGCGGCGTTGCGCCGCTTTCATAAGACATTACCGCAAAAACATTGTTTCCGGCGAAGGCGAGGGCGCTGACGATAACGATTATAAAGCCAATAGCGGCAGGTGACGTTTTCATACCTTATTTCAGCCGGTCAGCGTTCCATCGGCAATGGCCGAATGGAGAAAAATCGAATCAATCGATAATCGTTTTTTGCGGCTGAATGTCGCTGGGGTTTTTAAAGCCGTTACCATCGTTCACGGGTTGTTGGTAATCAAGGTTAGTTTTATGCGGGGTGATTTTGCCGCATGCACACGGAGATCCAGTTCGCCGACGCCACCTATAAAGAGCGTTATCTCCTCAGCCGGGTTGGTGCCATAACGGCAATGACCCTCATTGAAGCGCCCCTGATACGAGGCACTTTGGACGTGTCAGCCGATTGAAATGTTAAGATTTCCAACGCCTTCCAAGTAACATTCGAGTTTGTCACCTATTGAAACGGGACCGGGACCTTTTGGAGTTCCGGTAAATACGATATCGCCGGGATAAACGGCATCATATGCGGAGAGGCGGGCGACAATATCTGACGTCTTCCAGATCAGTTTTGCTATATCTCCCTGTTGGCGGGCCACACCATTGACCTGCAGCCGAATTTCGCCGGTATCGGGGTGTCCTATTTCCGACGCAAGCCTGACTTGTCCTACCGGGGATGCGCCGCGGAAGCTTTTGCAAAGATCCCACGAATGCTCGTTTGCGATACAGTCCTGCATGATATCGCGTCGGATCATGTCAAGCCCTACAGCGTATCCGAATACGTAGTCCAGGGCGTCTTTGGTGGGAATATTGCGTCCTTGTCGCCCGACAACGACCACCATTTCAATTTCTGCATCGAGCTGTTCCGTCTTGGAAGGATAAGGCAGGGTTTGTCCATCGGAGAGTACCGAATCCGATGGTTTTAAGGAGATCCCCGGCACGCTTCCCGATATAGCGCCGAGGCCGGTTTCCGCTGCATGGTCCGCGTAGTTACGTCCGATTGTATAGATACGGCGGACGGGAATGACATTCCCATTTCCGTGGATGGAAAGAACGGCCGGCGGTGATGCAGAAAACGAAAACGTCATGCTATTTATCCTATCGGTGGCCCTATCATAATTTAACCGGGCAAAAAGGTTTTATCGGGGATTTTATATTTAACGAAATATCGGCCCGGTTGGGATCGTCCGGCGCAAGTAATATGTCGATGACATCTATGATTTATGCGCGCATCTGTTGGCGATCATCAACGACATTCTTAATCTTTCCAATGCTCGGGTTGGCTACTTCGATATGGACGACGACGTCGGACCCCGTTTCGGCGTCCGCGATGCCGGCTTGGTCAAAATTTAGAACATATGCTGTCGCCCTTCCGTCCGGCCGATAGGGTCCACGCGAGGGATCATTAGCGCACGTGTCTGCGGCTCTCTCTGGTTCTTCCATTCATCGAAATACATGAAGGTCCCGTAAAACTGGACAATGAAGTCGGCGAGAAAAGGAACGCCAGTATTTTCCCCACGGAACAGGATGAGAAATGAGTTTTATACCGCTGACAGTGCCGACTTGATTATCTTTCTGGTTGGCGTCATCGGCATTTCCGTGACCATTTCCAGTTGCTCCGGCCATTTCATTTTGGCCACGTTGTTTTCGTCCAGCCAAGAACACAGCTCTTCCAGGGTCACAGACTTCTCCGGTTGGGGCTGTACATAGACACAGGCGCGTTCGCCAAGAAGCTCATCCGGTACCGGGGCGATGGCGGACATAAGGACAGCGGGGTGGGTGTCCAGAACGGCTTCTACATCTGTTGGATTTATCTTAATCCCGCCGCGATTGATGATGTCTTTTTCCCGGCCGGTGATGTGGATGTTTCCGTCAGCGTCGCGCTTCGCCAGGTCGCCGGTTCTGAACCAGCCATCGCCGGTAAACGCGACCCGATTGGCCTCGTCATTGTTGAAATAACCAGCGATAACCGAGCACCCCCGAATTTCCAGTTCACCTTCCTCGCCATCCAGCACGAGGGATCCGTCATCGCCGACCATGCGCGCTTCAAAGGTGGGGGTGGTGAAACCCAGGCTTTCGCATCTGATCCTGGCGGGGGCGTCGAATGGCGTATGAAGACCCATGAAACACTCGGACATGCCCCACATCTGACCGACCGAACCATTGGGCATGGCGTTCTCTAGGGCATATGCGACTTCCGGCGGGCAGGCCGACCCCGAGATCGTGGCGATGCGAACTGATGAAAGGTCACTCTTTTCCAGCAGGCCCGCCTTTGCGCAGGCCGCCACGTGGGCAGGGGCGACAAACAGGACAGTGGGCCGGCCTTTTTCGATCAGTTCCATCAAACCCGGCGGCGTAAAGGCGGGCATCAGCACAGCGCTTGCGCCCACCATTAGCGTGAAATTCAGGACGCATATTCCAAACGCGTGTGTGAACGGCGGGCCGCCAAGAACGATATCGTCCGACGTCATGTTGTAGATCGGCGCGGCGATGCGGTTATTTGCAAGCAAGGTCTGGTGATTGTGAGCCAAGGCTTTCGGCGCGGATGATGTTCCCGACGTAAAACAGAGAATAGCCGGATCGGACGCGACCGGCGGTTCCTCAATTGGCGCCATCGTTCCATCATCGATCAGCGATCGCAGCGCCAACGTCTCATCAGGGGCCCCGCCGGTGGCGACAATCACGTGCTCCAACGTCTCGATCTTTTTTTTGAGATCCAGCATTGTGGACGGTGCGTCGTAGCTCTCGGCCGCGCCGCCGCAGACGATGGCGCGGGCTTTTGCATGGCGCAGAAGCGGTTCCATCTCGCCACCGCGATAAGGCATATGCATCGTCGACAACACGGCCCCAATCATGGTCGCCGCGAAATAGACGGTCATGAATTCTGGCAGATTTGGAAGCTGGATGGCGATGACATCGCCTTTCCGAATACCAAGTTCCAGGAAACTGTTTGCCAGCTTAAGCGCCTCCTCGCGCTGGCTGGCATAGGTGACGCTGCCTTCCGGGCCGTAGGCGGCTATGGCCTCCGGTGTCTCCTTCGCCCACCGGTCCAGCCAGGCGGAGACGGTGTCCCCGTTCCAGTTGCCGCTGCGCAGATGGGTGGACGCAATACGCGGATCAAAATCGAGCGATTTTCTGAGTTCGATTGCTTCCGGGCGGAATTCGAACCGTTCGAAATGGGGGATGAATCTTTCCGACCGGAAACGCCGACCGCCGCCGAGGTCGTAAAGGCGGTGATAGTTGTGCCGCCGGAAACGGCGGCGTTCCATGATGGTCCGGATATAGGTGACCTGATCGTGGGTAAGACCGAATTTTCGAGCGAGTTCAATGTCGGACATGCCGGTCCCGGGCCGCTGTTTTTCGATTTCCTCCCAGTTTAGTTCGCGGACGGGATCACCACGCCGAAGCTGATAATTGTGACTCATTTCGAAAATGGCTTCGCCGTATGTCTGGATCATCTCCTCCGAAATGCCGGTTTGGCTGCGTTTCAGGCCGCGGGTCACGGACTATTCTCCCGCCTGGGCGGCCATTCGGGTTTCGTACCGGCGAATGGGATCGGCCTGAGGAGATTGGTTGGCGATCGGGCAGACCCGCATACATTCAAAACATTGCCCCAGCAGGCCGCCAGAGCCGACGGACATCTTATACCAGAGAATTTTGTTCTCCGCGTCGAACAGAAGATCTTCCCGTTCTTCTTCGTCGGTTGCGCGAATAGCATCGGCAATTACGCCGGGGACGGCTTCGAACTGCTGGGTCATTTCGGCACAGGCCGCCATGTCGTAGTGCATTTCCGCCTGATTGCCGTCTTCATCGATATCGCCCGACAAGCACTGGACCGGACAGAATTTCATGCAAGGCGTTTGTCCGGATTTGCGGAACAGTTCCACGCAGGATGTGGTGGGGCAGGGATTGTCTTGCATCGGCTCGTCCGGTGGCAATTCCAGTTCCGTGAAGACAGAAGCAAAATACATGTAGCCAAATTCGGGATGCAAAAGAATATCGCCGGCCAGCGACCGGGCTCCGATCCCCGCAATTTCCGCGTGCAGCTTCAGGCTTTGGAACGGCACACGCGGTCCAGCTTCTGTATCCATGTCTGGTGGGCAATAAAGAGCCCGTTTGCCAAACTTGTTCTCTATGTAGAACGCGCAGCCATAGGCGACCGTGTATGCGCGTACCTCGGTGGATCCGAAATATCCTAGTGCCTTGGCAGGCACACTCCATGCGCCCTGCGTCTGGCCGCCGACGCCCAGAGAGATAACCGATTTTGCGCGAGGCCATAAATCGCTGGGACGATGGCCTTCCGGTGCAATTCGATCCAGGGTTTCTACTGACGCGACGCCGGCCACCAGGGAACCTTTTTTCAGACAATATTCCAGGATCGATTGTTTGGCTTCCTGCGGGTCGATTTCTATTTTAACAGACATCATTACCTCTATTTCCCAAACCCAAAATACTATCACGATTATTTTAAGCTTAAAATAATTTCGAATCAATTCCCTCAATAATCGCCGACCTTTAGGATAAGGATTGATCCGAAGACCCCGGCGGTAGGTCGAGGGAGCAACGCTAAGACGCCAACACGCGCTTGTCACTCCAGCCCTGCATTTTCATCAATTTAAGGTAGCAACGGACTATTGGGATTTTTTCTAGGAAATTTTTGAGGGTATTGCCGTTCCTATAGGATTTTTTGATCCCGGATCGGTGTTGTGTATGTTGCCCTAAAGGTCCGCGCGCAATTGATATATCTGTAATCCCAATTTTGCCCCAGCTGGGGCGCCTTAGCCTATTGTCCGGCGTCAAATGTCTTTCCCTCAGAAAAGAAATTAATAGCAACAAAATTCAATCATTCATCGAGAAGTTCATTTTCGTCTCCGTTCCAAGTATCTTTTCGGCAAGGGACGGCGAGAAATCATCATAGACGAACAGACCATCCCGAGGCGAAGGATTACCGGATGGGCATGGGTATACTTTCTTGCCTTTGTTGCTGTGCCGGTTATCGGCTGGGTATGCTGAACGATTGCAGCCTGTTGTTCACCCTCTTCCTCTAAAGGAGGCAAAAAAATGCACAACGATATACATCTGACCATGGCGACCTGGGACTATGATCATGTGCGTGACATCGCTAGCGGGCAGGTAAAGGCCAAGGGAATCGAAATCACCCATCTTCAGATGGAAGTAGAGGAAATATTCTACCGCTTCGCCAAGTCGTTCGAATGGGATGTGTCCGAACTGTCATTCGCCAAATATTGTTCCATCATGTCCCAGGACAACCCGCCGATTACCGGCATTCCGGTGTTTATCAGCCGGGTTTTCCGACATTCCGCTTTCTATATCCGCTCCGACGGTAGCATCAAGGATTCGTCCGATCTGAAGGGAAAGCGGGTAGGCATTCCGGAATGGTCACAGACCGCTACCGTTTATGCACGGGGTTGGCTGCATCATCAGGGCGGCGCCAGGTTGGACGAGGTCGAATGGGTTCAGGCGGGCGTTAACAAGCCGGGCCGAGTTGAGATGGCAAATCTCAACCTGCCGGACGGCGTCAGCTATACCCAGGTACAGGACAAGTCGCTGGTCGACATGCTTCTGGCGGGGGAGATCGACTGTATGATTTCGGCGCACCCGCCACATGAATTCGAGACCGGAAATCCGGCAATTACCCGCCTGGTTCCCGACTTTCGGGCGGTGGAAGAGGCCTATTTCAAGGAAACGGGTATCTATCCGATCATGCATACCGTCGCCATCAAGCGGGATGTTTATGAGGAATATCCCTGGATAGCGCGAAACCTTATGACGGCCTTTGAGGAAGCGCGGGACCGGTCTGTCGCCCGGTTGACCGGGGTAACGGCGTCTCAGATTCCGGTGCCGTGGGGCTACGTCAACGCCGAGCGCACGGCGGAGATGGTGTTCGGAAACAAGGGTGTCTGGCCTTATGGAATTGAATCAAGCCGCGCGACCATCGAGGCCTTTTTGCAGTATTGCGACGAACAGGGTGTTACTCACCGGAAACTGACGCCCGAAGATCTGTATGCTCCTGAGGCAATGTCCGAGTTTGTGATCTGAATACGTAATCGTGGATTGACCCGAACGGACAATACGATAGAAATCAGCGTCAAATGGCGGGCAGGCTGATGCGGGAATTGGGAAATGTTGAAATGTTCAGTAAGGTAACGAAAATAGCGCTGTGTGCCTGCATCGGGGCGATGGCGATAACAATAGGGGTCGCAATGGCTGCAGATTTGGAAAATACGCTTTATCTGGAAACCAAGGACGGGCGGGTCGTCATTGAAATGCGTCCCGATCTGGCGCCGAACCATGTCGCGCGGATCAAGGAGCTGGCTCGCGAAAAATTCTATGACGGCCTAACGTTCCACCGTGTCATCGACGGCTTCATGGTTCAGACCGGCGATCCCAATGGCGACGGTACCGGTGGGTCCGGCAAGAACCTGCCGCCTGAATTCACCTCTGAAAAGCATGTGCGGGGCGTAGTTTCCATGGCACGCGCAGCAAGCCCGGCAAGCGCCGACAGTCAGTTCTTCATCATGCTGGATACATCGCCTTGGCTGGACAACAAATATACGGTTTGGGGCAAGGTCACTTCGGGGATGGAATTCGTCGACAAAATTAAGAAGGGCGACGAAGCCAGTAACGGATCTGTTACCAATCCGGACAAGATCATGACCATGCGGGTTGCCGCCGACGTCCAAAAATAGACGGTCCTAACTCGGACGTTTGAATTTTTTCCGTGCCCTTTCCGTCGCTTCTCGCGCGAAACAGCCTTCCATGTGATCGTTGACCATTGCCATAGCCTGCATAAAGGCATAGGCAGTTGTCGGTCCTATGAATGACCAGCCTCGCCTTTTGAGGTCCTTGGATAGCGCCGTCGATTCCGGGGTTTTACAAAGCGTTTTGAGTGTTTTGTAGTCCAGAAGCTTGGGCCGATTGGCGTCATCCGGTTCGTATTTCCAGAAGAAGGCACCCAGGGAGCCGAACTCCTCCGCCATTTCGCAGGCCCGCTTGGCGTTGTTGATGGTTGATTCAATCTTGCCGCGGTGTCGGACGATTCCTGCATCCTTCAACAGGCGCTCGACATCGCGTTTTCTGAACCGGGCGACTTTCTCGTATTCGAACCCGACGAAGGCGGCACGAAAATTTTCCCGCTTTCGCAAAATGGTCAGCCAGGAAAGACCGGACTGAAAACCTTCCAGGCAGATCTTTTCGAACAGCCGGTTGTCGTCGGCGACGGGGAGACCCCATTCGTTGTCGTGGTAGTCCATATAGTCCGGGGTGCCGTCGGGCCAGAAACAGCGTACCTTGCCGTCCTCGCCCCGTCTCAAACCTTTTTTCAACCGTTCCGTCATCCGTATAACCATCCTGCCGCAGGGTGACGGAAAACTAGCACATCGATACGCGCGGGAAACTTACTCCCAAGGTTTGCTTGACCGAATTGCCGTCGGCGGTCACAGAAAGGCATGGATCGCGAACTTCATCTCCGGGTCTGGCGTCTGGCCGGCCCGATTGTCATCTCCAACATCTCCGTGCCGCTCCTCGGCGCGGTGGATACGGCGGTGATCGGCCATCTGCCGGAACCCAGGTTTCTGGGCGGCGTCGCCGTCGGTGCGATGATTTTCACTTTTATCTATTGGGGTTTCGGGTTTCTGCGCATGGGAACCGGCGGGCTGACCGCTCAGGCCTTCGGGGGCGAAGATGCGGATGAAGTGCGGGCCTGTCTCGCGCGGGCTGCGGTCATCGGTATTCCGGCCGCGTTTCTTCTTATCGCTTCGCAGTCGCCCATTGCGCTGGCCGCGTTCTGGATTGTCGAGGCAACGCCGGAGGTGGAGGCACTGGCTGCTGAATACTTCTTTGTCCGTATCTGGGGTGCGCCGGCGACATTGATGAACTTTGCGTTGCTGGGCTGGTTTATCGGGGTACAGAACACCAAGGCTGCGTTGTGGCACCAACTGGTCCTGAACGGCGTGAACATCGTCCTCGACCTCGTCTTCGTTCTCGGCTTCGGCTGGGATGTCGCGGGTGTTGCGGCGGCGACCGCAATTGCGGACGCCGTTGCCGTGTTGTTCGGGCTCTGGCTGGCGTTGCCGGTATTGCGGCGGCTCGGCGGTGCATTCGTGAAAAGCAAAATACTGGAAACAGCGAAACTGCGGCGCACCATGGCCCTCAACACCGATATCTTTATGCGGACAATTTGTCTGGTATCCGCCTTCGCCTATTTCACCGCGAAGGGCGCGACATTCGGTAACGTCGTTCTTGCCGCAAATGCGGTACTGCTGAATTTCCAGACCTTCATGGCCCATGCGCTGGATGCGTTGGCCCATGCCGCCGAAGCACTCGGCGGCCGGGCCATCGGCGCAGGAGACCGGCAAGCGTTCAGCGACGCCGTAAAGGCATCCATGTTCTGGGCGCTGATCGTTGCCGCCGGATTCAGCGTGGTTTATCTTGTGTTCGGTCCGTCGATCGTCGCCCTGCTGAGCGGTATCGATGAAGTTCGGGCGACCGCAGAGGACTATATATGGTGGTCGGTCGCCATGCCGATGGTGGCGGTCTTTCCGTTCGTGTTGGATGGCGTGTTCCTCGGCGCGACCCAGGGCAGGACCATGCGGAACGCGATGATCGCGTCCCTAGCTATCTATCTGGCGTGCTGTTTCCTGCTGATCCCGATTTTCGGCAATGACGGTTTGTGGGCCGCGCTTCTAATCTTCATGGGCGCGCGCGGCATTACGCTTGGCATACGGTATCCACGCCTCGAGAGATCGATCGGTGACTAGCCGCTGAACCCCCGGTTGTCTGGACATTCACCGCCCGGCGGGATAGGACATGACAACGCTTTGGGGGGTGCTGTCAAATGGGATTCAAGGGAGTGGGCGCTACTGCAATTTTGTGCGCGGCACTGGTATTTTCAAGAGCGGAAACGGTACAGGCGCAACGCGCTTCGTCGTCCAATTCGGGCGATTACCTGACGCTGCTCATGATTGGCAGCGTGGCGAAAGTCGACGACGTGTCGGTTACCAGCGGCACCATTCAGGAACGTAATACCGACGACACCACGGCCGCTCTGGGCCTGGCGCTGGGATACAACTGGGCCAAGAAAGGCCTGCCGATCCGGTCGGAGGTCGAGTACCACTTTCGGATCCGGTTTGATTTCGATACCCGAGTTCTCACCGCCGCCGGATATGAAAACCAGCTGGAAACCCACGCCCTGTTCGTGAACGGTTATTACGACTCGGAACTGTCGGATACGTGGGCGCTGTTTGCCGGGGGTGGTATTGGCTGGGCCCAAAATGTTTCCGTGGTCAGCCGTACGCCAATTGGCGCCGGATCGCCGTCCGAACGCACCGATAGAAGCGATAATTTTGCGTGGAATGCTGGTCTGGGCGCCATCTGGTCGTTTGCGGAAAACTGGGATGCGGAGTTCAAATACCGCTATGTCAGCCTGGGAGAGGTCGTCAGCGG
The DNA here is from genome assembly GCA_913047365.1 of uncultured Alphaproteobacteria bacterium. Lineage (GTDB taxonomy): Bacteria > Pseudomonadota > Alphaproteobacteria > MPNO01 > UBA830 > CAJWUK01. Next base: position 21,853 of record CAJWUK010000010.1, read on the forward strand.
ACCGCACACCAGCGGCCGGACAATCACGGCGGACAGCTACACTTCGCATGACCTGATTATCGGTATAACCTACCGGTTCTGAGACAGGGGAGCTTAAGGATGAACGATAACCCGCATGATGCCGCCGATACCGAAGTCTATGAGAAACAGGGCTTCGGAAACCGCATCGGCTTTGGCGAAAAGCCGGCCCTTTTAGTCATCGATTTCATCAACGGATTTAACGACCCGGATGCCTTTGGTGGTGGAAACATCCAGGATGCCATCGACAACACGGCGGAATTGCTCGCCGTGGCGCGCCATATGGATCTTCCCATCGTCTTCACCAGTCATGTCTACGCCGAAGACGGCAGCGAAGACGGTGTGTTCAATCTCAAATCGCCGGGTCTGGCGAAGCTGAAACGTGGCTCTCACGAGGTCCAGGTCGTCGACGAACTGGAGCCCCGGCCGGGTGAACGCGTGCTTGAAAAACACTACCCGTCTGGGTTTAGCAATACCGACCTGACCGGCTGGCTGGCCAAACGCGGGGTCGATACGGCTATCGTGACCGGTTGCACGACGTCCGGCTGCGTGCGGGCGACCGTGGTGGATGCCATGTCGAACGGCTTCCGGCCGATCGTGCCGCGGGAATGTTCCGGCGACCGGGCCAACGGCCCGCACGAGGCTAATTTGTTCGACATCGATCAGAAATACGGCGATGTGATGTCGCTGGAAGAAGTGCTGGACGAACTGGACAAGCTTGCGCCGAACCAGGCGAACATCAAGTCGAAGGAGTAGGAACATGACGGACTCACTGGGATACCGGGCCAATTGGGGCGTTATCGTTCCATCCACGAATACGTCGGTGCAGCCCGAATTCGACGATATGCGTCCCCGCGGAGTGACCAATCATACGGTTCGTATCTGGATTCCGGACGAGCCCGTGAATTCCGACGAGGAATTCAACGCGCTGATGGATAACATCCGGAACGAATTCGACAATGCCATCCTGCGGGTCATGACCTGCAACCCTGATTACATCGTGATGGGCATGTCGGCCGAAACATTCTGGGATGGGCTGGAAGAATCAATTCGCCTTCGCGAGCGGGTAAAAGAACTTTCCGGCATGGGCGTTGCCATGGGGTCCGATGCGTCCCAGGCGGCGCTGCGCTGTTACGGCGATATCAAGAAAATTTGTGTGATCACGCCGTACTGGCCTGTCGGCGACAAGAACGTGAAGAAGTTCTTTGAAGACTGTGGTTTCGAGGTTCTGGCGATCAAGGGCCTGAAATGCGATAGCCCTGCAAATATCGCCCAGGTGTCGGAGGCAGAACTTCGCGACGGGCTGGTGGAACTGAACGAACACAATCCAGAAGCGATCGTCCAGGTCGGCACTAATCTCGCTATGGCCAGACTGGCGGGCGAGGCCGAGAAATGGCTCAAGAAGCCGGTTGTCGCGATCAACACAGCAACTTACTGGTATGCGATGCGTGCGAACGGTTTCGATGACATCATCGAAGGGTTCGGATCGCTGTTGACCGATTTCCGGGAGCTGCCGAAAAGTTACCTGGAATCAGAGGCAGGGAAGGGCAATATCGCCGCCTGACGTTTCAAATATCGCAAGTCAGGAAAGGCGGGTTTTTTACCCGCCTTTTTTGATCAGTTGGCGTTCCGCCGGTGCCATTCTCGGGCGCGTTCGTGAGCCTCGCGGGTCTCCCAACGGGTCATCGGGTTACCAGCGATCTAAATGGCCTGGCGCTCCGGCGGACGCCGTTCCAATGGGGCAACAGGAACCATTTATAGGCTTCAATCCGGTCGCGTCTGAAACCGCGGCCGTAATACATCAGATGACCGACGCTATAATGGGCTGGATTATGGCTCTTGGATGCCAGATCTATCCACCGCCGGGCGGCCGACTGGTAAATGCCAACGGTATAAGCGAGCCAACCAGCCCTGATCTCGTCGCGGGCGGCGGCGAAAAGGCGGGACATGCCTATAAGGCGAATGCCGCGACGTTCAGAATAAAAAACAAAATGATCGGCGCATTGCTGAACGAGGTGTCCTAAAAAGGTACAGAGACAAAGATTTTTGCGGGAAAAGCCCGGGATGAGGCATTAATGGTGGCACCACACTGAGCCTCCGGTTAGGAAGACCGGCGGCTTTCTTATTTCTTCAATCACCGTTTCTGTGGGCTTCGACCGCCTGTGGTGTGTCGAGATCCAAAAGAATTCCCGGGTTGTCGCGGGAAATTTCGAACACCTGGTCTGCATTTTCGCCGATCAGGTGGCGGGCACCGACATCGCCGGAGATACCGGCTATATCGGCAAAATACCGCCTGGCCCACAAAACGGGATTTCCGCGTTTAGCATCGAATGTGGGAACGCAGATCGATTGCCCGCCATCGGGATCGAACGCATCTATCAGGGCGTCGATATCCGAAACCGTCACGCGCGGCATATCACCCAGGGCGACGACGGCGCCCACGGTGTTTTCCGGAAATGCTTCCAGCCCGGCTTTCAGGGACGTGCTCAGGCCATTTTCGTAGTCGGGGTTGGTGACGAATTGGACGTCCAGACCGGAAAGGGCCTTCTTTACCGCGTCGGGTTGATGGCCAAGCACGACGACCACCGGTTCGGCCCGGCTTTCCAGCAGGGCGCGGGCGGCGTGAACGACCATCGGTTCATCATCTATCTCCACCAGCATCTTGTTGTCCCGCCCCATGCGGCGGGATTGTCCGGCGGCAAGGAGCAGGGCGCCGATCGGCCCATCTGTTTCTTTGTCCGACAAATCGAGAGGTTCCTCTAGTTCTCGGGAAACGGGGCGTCCAGGCATTTCCTTCAGCATTCCGCCCACACCCATGCGGGTCAGGTCGTCTGGCGTAACGGTGATACCCGCCGCCAGACGCCGTAACACCCAGTCGAACCCGTGCAGCCTTGAAGACCGTGCCGAACCTGGGATGCCGAGAATGCGCGTATTCCCGATTTTGGAAAACAGCATCAGATTGCCAGGATCGACCGGCAGGCCCAGATGTTCGTTTGCACCACCGGCCTCGACGACGGCAGAGGGCACCACATCCCGGCGGTCGACGATGGCCGACGCTCCGAGAACAAGAACGATATCCATCCCGGACTCAGCCAGGAATTTCAGTTCCTCGGCGATTTCCGGGACGGAATGCGAACATTTGCGTTCTACGTCGATCTTCAAACCCAGCGGCAACAGTCGGTCATTCGTGGCCTGGCTGGCCTTGGCGACCAGCGACGGTTTGTGGCCCGGCAACAGAGTCTGAACAAACCCGATTTTGAGCGCTTCATAAGAAGCCAAGGAAACCGGCGCGTTTCCGGAAGACGCGATGGAGACGCATTCCTCAACGGTTTCCGCAGGCACCCCGAAAGTGATGATCTTTACTGTCGCGGCAACCTGGCTGGTTTTGATGGCTGCAAAGGGTTCCAGGGTGGAAACGGTAATAGCTTCGTCCAGGGCATTAATTCGGTGGACGGTATCCGCATCGATCAGGACCAACCCATCAGCCGTCGCACGCAGATTGGCGCGGCCCCGGCTGCCGCCGGATGCGTTCAGTCCATTGGATTGCAGGGCCTCTGCAATTCGGAGCGCCGCGTCGTTTTCGTTGAGATCTGTTTCTTCAAGCCGGGCGACCGTCACCCGGTCGATCCCCGCATTCGAAAGCTGGGACAGGGCGTTGTTGTCCAGAATGAGGCCTTTTCGCAGGACGCCGTCAGCAACACGCAGGGAATGCGCCAAGATCGCGCCCTCCGCGTCCGCGACCGCGACTTCTCCGAACCTCATGGATTGGAAAGCCCGGAAATTTCGATCACGCAGCCGCCCGTGCTTCGACCTTGCGGTGAAGGACTTCCGTGACCTGGGCCAGGATGGAAACGGCGATTTCGGCGGGTGAGATCGATCCGATGGCGAGTCCGACCGGGGCGTGAATGCGGGAAACCTCGGCCTCCGTAAATCCCGCTGCGGTCAGGCGTTCGACGCGGCCGGCGTGGGTTTTCCGGCTGCCCAGCGCGCCGATGTAAAACGCATCAGATTTCAGTGCGACCTCCAGCCCTGGATCGTCGAGCTTGGGGTCGTGGGTCAGGGTGATAACGGCGGTCCGGCGATCGGGATCCAGTTCGCGCATGCCGTCATCCGGCCATTCGCCGTTCAGGGTAATGCCGGGGAACCGTTCATCGGTGGCAAAGGATGCGCGGGGGTCGATGACTGTGACGTCGTAGCCCGCGACGGAGGCCATGCGCGACAGGGGCTGGGCGATGTGGACGGCGCCGACGATCAGCATGCGAAGCGGAGGATTGAACACCTCAACGAAATATTTGCGGCCGCCGATTTCGTGGATTTTACTTCGGTCGTCCTGCATGGCGTGCCGCGCAATGTTCAGAATTTCTGCGTTGTCCTGTTCCGGTCCGTTGGCTGAATCGCGGTAGACCAGCGTCTGGTCGCCGGCTTCCATATCCGTGACAAGGGCGACGGCCTTTTTCCCCGCCTGATCTTCCAAAATCTGGGAGAGTGTTTCCTGCTTCATTCGACTTTCTCGACATAAACATGGATTGATCCGCCGCAGGCGAGGCCGACTTCCCAGGCAAGTTCGTTGGTGACGCCGTATTCCAGTGTTTTCGGCTTGCCGGATTCCATGACATCCATCGCCTCGGTAACGACGGCGCCTTCGATGCAGCCACCGGATACGGATCCGACAATTTTGCCGTTCTCGTTGACCGCCAGATGGCTGCCGACGGGGCGGGGAGAAGACCCCCAGGTGGATACGACCGTGGCCAGGGCGACGTTGCGGCCGTCCTTGCGCCAGCTTGCGGCTTCGTTCAGGACATCGTCATCCTGGGACAGCCCGCTTGCTATATTTCCGTCAGCCATTCCTGAACTCCTTGTTTGCGCGGACCGCCGGGACGGTTCAACGCGTCGATCAATTCTTCCAGACTCGTTAGATTATGCACCGGACGGAATTCGTCAACGGATGGCAGGATTGCCTGGATGCCCTGGCTCTTCGGTTGAAAACCTTCGAAGCGGAGCAGGGGGTTCAGCCAGATCAACCGCCGGCAGGATTTATGCAGGCGTTCGATCTCCATATGCAGGCCGCGTCCGGCATCCCGGTCCAGCCCATCAGAAATCAGAATGACGACGGCGCCTTGTCCCAGCACGCGTCTAGACCAGAACTTATTGAAATCACTGAGACTTTCGCCAATACGGGTGCCACCGGACCAATCTTCGACGGCCTCCGTCACCTGTTCTATGGAGATGTCGATATCCCTGTTGCGCAGATACCGTGTCACGTTGGTCAGGCGGGTCCCAAACAGGAATGTATTAACCCGGTCGCGGTCGTTTGTGACCGCGTGCATGAAGTGCAAGAACATCCGCGTATAGCGGCTCATGGAACCCGAAATATCGCAAAGAATCACGATGGGCGGCGGCCGCGACTGCTTTTTGCGGTATTTGAGGGGGATCGAGGTGCCGCCGGACCGAAGAGCCGCTCGCAGCGTTGCCCGCATATCCACGCGCGCTTGTCTGGAGCTTACCTGATAGCGGCGGGTGGGGATTTCCATGATTGGCAGACGCATCCGCGCAATGGCGCGTTTGGCGGAGTCGATTTCATCCGCGGACATTTCCTCGAAATCCATGGTCTGGAGCAGTTCACGTTCCGATACCGTCATTGCGGCGTCGAGCTCAATTTCCTCTTCCTGTTCCTCTTCTTCGTCGTGGTCGGGATTGTCGTCCCGCGGCTGGCTCAGGGCTTCCTGCAGGCGGCGCATGGCCTGTTCTTCAGGAAGCCCCGCTTCGCCGCTGTCCACGGTGGGCAGCAGAATGCCCATCATTCGTTCCAATAGCTTCGGGTCTTTCCAAAAAATGTGAAAAGCCTGATCGAACAATTCGTGCTGGTCTCGGCGGTTCACGAAGACGGCGTGCAGAGCCCAATAGAAATCAGACCGGCTATTAATGCCCACCTCAATGACCGCATTGGTGGCGTCGATGATTTTCCCGGGACCGATGGGTAATCCCGCTGCCCGCAAAACGCGCCCGAAATGCATGATATTGGGAGAAAGGCGGTTGTCCTCGAGCCGGTCGAGGAGCTGCATACCCGGCGTGAGATCTGTATTGGTCGGTGTTTCGGCCATCAGCGATCAGGCCCCCGCGGCGGTGCCCGCTTTCACTTCCTCCAAAATCTGGGCGGCTTCGGAACCCTGTATCTTTTCGATATCATCCTGATATTTGAGGAGCACACCCAGGGAGGAGTTGACCGTTTCCGGATCCAGATCGATGCGGTCGAGTTGAATTAAAGCGTTTGTCCAGTCGATGGTTTCCGCAACACCCGGCAGCTTGAACAGGTCGCGATTACGAAGGTGTTGGACGAAATCAACAACCTGTCGGCTCAATTTCGCGGGGGCGTCAGGAACCTTCACTTTCAGAATTTCCAGTTCCCGTTGGGCGTTTGGATAATCGACCCAGAAATAGAAACAGCGCCGTTTGATGGCATCATGGATTTCACGAGTTCTGTTCGACGTGATTATAACAATCGGTGGTTTCTCAGCCGAGACGGTGCCTATTTCGGGGATCGTTACTTGAAAATCAGAGAGAACTTCCAGCAGAAACGCTTCGAATGGCTCGTCGGTACGGTCCAGTTCGTCGATTAGGAGGACCGGTGGTTCCCCAATTTCGTCGGTTTCCAGAGCCTGAAGAAGTGGCCGCTTGATCAGGAATTTCTCTGAAAAAATATCGTCCTCGATGCGCTGGCGGTCGCTCTGTCCGGACGCCTCGGCAATCCGGATATCAATCATCTGCATCGAATAGTTCCATTCGTACACGGCAGACGCGACATCCAAGCCTTCGTAGCACTGCAACCGGATCAACCGGCGGCCAAGTGATTCCGAGAGGACTTTTCCAATCTCGGTTTTGCCGACGCCTGCTTCGCCCTCCAGAAATAGCGGCCGGCCCAGCTTCAGAGCCAAGAACAGGGCGGTGGAAAGCGATCTGTCTGCCACATAGTTACCGCCGCGCAGCATTTCGACGACGGCATCAACGTCGGATGGGAGGGTATAAGTCATGCGCCTTCAAACCATCGGTTAACGGGTTGCAAAATATCCAAAAAATGCGGGGAGACCAGAAAAAACCGGTCTCCCCGAAGTGAAGAGATTCGGCCCGGCAATAGACGCCGAACCGTGGAATGGTCGTTACCCGTTGGCTTCCGCCACCGCGCGTTTCGCCATGATGGTAACCAGATGCGCACGATATTCGGCGCTTGCATGGATATCTGTGTTCAAATCGCTGTCGTCCTGCTTGATGTTCTCCACAGCTTCCGACGCGAAGTTGGCTTCAAGCGCGGCTTCCATGTCCGACTGGCGGAACACGTGTGATCCGGCACCGGTAACGGCGACCCGGGTGCCCTGCGGACCCTGGCTGACGAACGTGCCGACAATGGCGTAACGGGATGCCGGGTTCGGAAATTTCATGTAGGCCGCTTTGTCCGGGACCGGGAAGACGACTTTGGTGACCAGTTCGTCTTCTTCCAGCGCGGTTTCAAACAGGCCGACGAAGAAATCGTCACCTGCGATTTCGCGTTTGTTGGTGTGAACCGTGGCTCCCAGACCGACCACCGCTGACGGATAGTCTGCCGCAGGATCGTTGTTAGAAATCGAACCGCCGATAGTGCCGCGGTTACGAACCATCGGATCACCGATCAGGCCGGCCAGTTTGGCAAGCGCGGGAATGGCTTTTTGCACGTCCGCGGATGCGTTGACCACTGCATGCGGGGTCATCGCCCCGATGGTGACGGTGCTGTCGTTGACGGTGATGCCAACCAGGTCGCCGAGATCGGCAAGATCCACCAGATCCGACGGTTGTGCCAGGCGCTGTTTCAGCGTTGGAAGCAGGGTCATCCCGCCGGCGACGAATTTGCCCTCGTCCGCCTCGGCGACGCTGGCAGTGGCGTCGTCGACAGACGATGCCCGTTTGTAATTGAAATCGTACATTTTCGACCTTTCCGTTTAGCCGTTTACCTGCTCTTACGCGATGTCAGGCGGTCATTTCCTTGTGCGCGGCAAGAATCGCTTTTACGATATTGTGATACCCGGTGCAGCGGCAGAAGTTACCTTCGAGTTCGTGGCGCACAGTTTTTTCATCCAGGCTGTCCTTGTTGCGTTCGACGATTCCGATGGCGCTCATCACCATGCCGGGGGTGCAGAATCCGCACTGAAGCGCATGATTTTCGCGAAACGCTTCTTGCATTGGATGCAGCGTGTCGCCGTCGGCGAGGCCCTCGATGGTTGTAACCTCCGCCCCGTCAGCCTGGCGCGCGAGCATCGTGCATGATTTAATCGGCAGTCCATTCACGTAAATCGTACAGGCGCCGCACTGACTTGTGTCACAACCGACATGGGTGCCTGTCAGGCCCAGGCTTTCTCGAAGATATTGGACTAGTAGCGTCCGGTTTTCGACATCCGCCGAAACTTGTTTGCCGTTCACCGTCATCGAGACAGTGGTTGTCGTCATAGGAGTCTCCATTTTTGCGCCGGACATTCCATTGTCCGGTGGTTATTGGCTGTCTGACGGGTAATTTTCAACCCTGTAGACGATATTTGCGTTCGGTCGGAATTGCGCTATTACCTCAGTAAACCGCTGGCAATCCCATAGGTCAAGCGGGTTACAGCACTTTTGGAAGGGCAGTTCAGGCCGCGAGTGCCAAAAGAACAACGACCACCACAGTGATCAGTCCGCCTACCCAAATGGCGGGACTGATGCCGCCGCCCGCTTCACTGGTTGGTGCCGCGGGTGCGGGTTCGGCACTCGAGGGACCGGATGTCGTTTCTTGGGCCGCCGGAGCGTCTTCGGGCTCCGTCTCGCTGTCCCCGCCACCGACTTCCTCGGCAAATTTGCCAAAGAATTCGTTTGCCATTTTCTTGGCGGTCGAATCGATCAGGCGTGAGCCGATCTGGGCCAATTTTCCACCAACCTGCGCGTTTGCAACATAGGTAAGGACCGTCTCGCCGCCGTCTTCGGCTAGTTTGACATCCGCACCGCCCTTGGCGAAGCCCGCCACACCGCCGGTCCCTTCGCCAGAAATCTTGTATCCGTTCGGCGGATCGATATCTGTCAGGTTCACGTTGCCCTTGAACGTGGCAGACACTGGACCGACCTTGGATTTGACCGTTGCTGACAGTTCCGTATCCGAATCCTTATTCAGTTCCTGGCATCCGGGAATACATTTGGCGAGAACTTCGGGGTCGTTTAGGGCTTCCCATACCTTTTCTCTGGGGGCTGAAATCCGATATTCGCCGGTCATTTCCATGGCGAGAATCTCCAGTCTTTTGAGGCATTTGTGTGTGATTGGAACTTAGTGCGTTGGCAATGGCGGGGCAAGAGATGGTGGGATAATTAGAAGTTAATCTTGACCCGGTCGGGAATGGGAAGCCGAATCTATTTTGGGAAGCGCTTGGAATTCATGAACCCGATGTCGAGCACCAGACTTTCTTCTGGGGGCGTTAGACCGCGTGCCTCGCGATCGAATGATGGAAATGTCGGGTGATAAGAGGTGATAAAATTGGCGCGTCTGAACTCGTCCTATTCGGATGCGGAAAATGCAGAAATACTGGCCGGTAATACGGCATTAGCGAGCAGCAATTGCTTCATCACAGAAACTAAT
>CAJWUK010000011.1 GCA_913047365.1 uncultured Alphaproteobacteria bacterium
AGCCGAAGGCGTTATCAGCAAGGCAAATCATGCCGGCAAGCGCGAAGTGATGGCCCGGGATATTGACAACCGGGAAAGTTAGCTTTCTTTTATGTTGTCATTCCGGCGAAAGCCAGAATCTCCTACTTTGATCGTGCGGCCCGGATCCCGGCTTTCGTCAGGGTGGCCGAACGGTAAATTGATCGCGCCTTACAATCGCCATCTTCCGGCCATATATAGAGACGATGAAACTCTATCTGCGCGCCCTGTTTGTTTTGCTGCCGCTGTCCCTAGCAATTCCCGCCGTGCCAGCCCAGCCGGTCTATCGCCTGAGCGAACAGGACAAGGCCGACATCGCCCGCATCGAAGCCTATCTGAACGCGCTGGACACCTTGCGCAGCCAATTCGTACAGCTTTCATCCGGCGGCAACTTTGCCGAGGGAGTGATCTATATCGAACGGCCCAAGCGGCTGCGGTTGCAATATACCAACCCACCCAATATCCAGGTCTACGCCAACGGATTCTGGCTGGCCCACGTGGATACCGAGCTGGAAGCCGTGTGGCATGTGCCGATCAAGACCACCGCCGCCAGTTTTCTGGTGCGCGACAAAATTGCCTTCAGGGACGAGTTCATCGTGCGGCGGGTTATCCGCCAGCCTCAGCTGATTTCAGTCGAGCTGTTTCAGACCGGTGAACCCGAATCCGGCAAATTCGTTCTCACCTTCGCCGACCAGCCGTTAGGCCTACGCAAATGGACGGTGACGGACGCCCAAGGTATTTCGACGTCGGTGACGCTGGTCGCACCAGCATTCAATGTCTCCATTCCGGGCGACGTGTTCGTGTTCGACGAAACCAAGTTCGACCACGAACAGCCTTGATTTTTATATCAACGGCACGAGCCCTCTTCCCTCCTCATTGCCGCAGCTACGGCAGTGTGATAGCCATTCTCCATGGCTGATAGTTCCACGAAACCCCTGGTCGGCATCCCGGCTAGCCAGATTTTTTTGCCCGCCCATTCACTGGCCCAGCATGGCGTCGGCGAACGCTATATCCGCGGTGTATCCGACGGGGCGAGCGCCGTGCCGATGGTGATTCCGGCGCTGGCCGACGATTACGATTTCGCCGATCTGGCGAGCCGGCTTGACGGGCTGATGCTCACCGGCGGACGCGCAAACGTCGAACCACACCATTACGACGGCCCGCCGTTTCCGGACGACGAGGTGCGCGATCCGCCCCGCGACAACACGGTACTGCCCCTGATCCGCGAATGCGTGACACAGGGCGTGCCGGTTTTCGGATCGTGCCGTGGCATTCAGGAAATCAATGTCGCCATGGGTGGTACCCTACATTACCGGGTGCATCAGGTGGATGGCTTCAACGATCACCGCATGCCGCGCGAAGGCGACATCGAACACAAGTTCAGCGAACGCCACATCGTCGTCACGCTGGAAAATGGCGAATTCCATCGGCTGTGCGGTCAGCGTGAAGTGATGGTGAATTCGCTCCACGCTCAGGCGGTCGAAGAGGTCGCACCCGGATTCGAGGTCGAATGCGTGTCGACCGACGGCGTGATCGAAGGCATTCGCCATACGTCCTCAAAGGCGTTCTGCATTGGCGTACAGTGGCACGCAGAATGGCGTTTCGAAAACAACGTGCTGTCGGACGCCCTGTGGAAGGCCTTCGGAACCGCCTGCTTGGAGCGGGCCGCGGAACGCACCGGCAACCGAATAGCCGCCGAATAGATTTTCCCCCATGCGTGTCGTTTCCTGGAACATCAATTCGGTCCGCCTGCGTATCGAGGCCCTTAAAAAAATTGCGGATGCGCTGAAACCGGATTTTATATGCCTGCAGGAAACCAAGGCGCAGGATGCCGATTTTCCGGCCGATGCCATCGCACAAGCCGGGTTTCCGTATCAGCATCTGCGCGGAATGAAGGGCTATAACGGCGTCGCCATTCTGTCACGCACGCCGCTTTCCGACGGCGGCACCCGGGATTGGTGTGGCAAGGAAGACTGCCGCCATGTGGCCGCCAATATCGGCGGCGGTACGGAACTGCATAATTTCTATGTCCCCGCCGGCGGCGACGAACCGGACCCCAAGATTAACGAGAAATTCGCCCACAAACTGGATTTCCTGAAGGAAGCGACAGCCTGGTCAAAGGGTCTGACGCCAAAGGGTAAGCGCATTCTGGTTGGCGATCTAAATATTGCACCGCATGAAAACGACGTGTGGTCGCACAAACAGTTGCTGAAGGTCGTCAGCCACACCTCGGTGGAAGTTGATGGGCTGGCGGGATGGCGGGCCGCCCATGGTTGGGTCGACGCAGTCCGCAGCGCTATCCCGGAAGACGAGAAAGTCTATTCTTGGTGGAGTTACCGCAACCGCACTTGGCCTGGTAGTGACCGCGGGCGGCGGCTGGATCACATCTGGGTCAGCCCGGCGCTGGCCGGGAACGTCACCGATGCCGGGATTTTCCGGGAGGCGCGCGGCTGGGAAAAACCTTCCGATCACGCGCCGGTCTGGGCGGATATCGATCCGTAACTGGCGCTTGCCGCAACCCCTTTGCGGCGTTAAATCACTGATACCGCTTCCGGATATCGCCCTTGACCGCAAACCCTGAACACATCACCACCGACACGGCTATCGATCCCGTCTGCGGTATGACAGTCGATACGACGATAGGCAAGCCGCGTCACGTTCACGACGCCAAAACCTATCATTTCTGCGGCCAGCACTGCTGCGACCGATTCTCCGCCGACCCGGAACACTTCCTTTCCGGCGCGCATTTGGAGGCCGCTGCGAATGCACCCGCGGGCACAGAATTTACCTGCCCGATGCACCCGGAGATCGTGACGGACGGGCCGGATTCCTGCCCTATCTGCGGCATGGCGCTGGAACCCATGGGCCTGCCGCCGGCGGATGCTGGCGCCGACCCCGAGTTGGTCGATTTCACTCGGCGCTTTACCGTGGGCGCGGCGCTAACCGCGCCGCTGCTGGTCCTGTCCATGGGGCCAATGGCAGGACTGCCGGTAAAAAACTGGCTGGATAGCAGCGCGGCGGGCTGGGCGGAACTGATACTTTCCCTGCCAGTGGTTCTGTGGTGCGGCCTTCCCTTTCTGGAACGGGGCGCGCGGTCCCTCCAGACCGGGTATCTGAACATGTTCACCCTGATCGCGTTGGGGGTCTCGTCAGCGTTCCTTTTCAGCATCTTCGCCGTCATCGCACCCGGCATTTTCCCGGGTGGTTTCAGGCAACCGGACGGCACCGTCGGCCTCTATTTCGAAGCCGCTGCCATCATCGTCGACCTGGTGTTGCTGGGACAGATACTGGAACTGCGCGCCCGCGAACGCACCGGGGCGGCGCTGCGCGCGTTGCTGGATCTTACCGCCAAAACCGCTCGACGCCTGAACCCGGACGGTTCAGAAACGGAAATCGCACTGGAAGGGGTTAAACCCGGCGACCGGCTTCGTATCCGGCCCGGTGAGAAAATACCGGTGGACGGCAAGGTGATCGACGGCGCCTCCGCAGTCGACGAATCGATGATTACCGGCGAGCCAATGCCGACCGAAAAAGCACCGGGCGATGCGCTGACCGGCGCCACGGTCAACGTCACTGGCACCCTGATGATGGAAGCGCAACGCGTCGGCTCCGACACGTTGCTGTCGGGCATTATCGAGATGGTCGCCGCCGCCCAGCGTAGCCGCGCCCCGGTGCAGAAAGTTGCTGATAAGGTGGCCGGTATATTCGTCCCCGCAGTCGTCGCAGTCGCCATCGTCGCTTTCATCGCATGGTCGGTCTGGGGGCCAGACCCGGCAATGACCCATGCCGTGGTGGTCGCCGTGTCGGTGCTGATCGTGGCCTGCCCGTGCGCGCTCGGCCTCGCCACGCCGATGTCGATCATGACCGCGACGGGACGCGGGGCACAAGCAGGCGTGCTGATCCGCGACGCAGTATCCCTGGAACGTCTCGCCTCCGTCGACACGTTGATCGTCGACAAGACCGGTACGCTGACCGAAGGAAAACCGGCGCTGGGTAGCATCGAACTTACCGGCACCGTTGAGAAGGAAACGGCTTTACAGCTCGCTGCCGCGGTGGAACGCGGATCGGAACACCCGCTTGCCGCCGCCATCGTAACCGCCGCCGAAGACCAAAACCTTACTGTCCCTGACGCGTCGGATTTCGCGTCCCACACCGGCAAAGGCGTCACCGGTAGTGTGGACGGCAAACGCGTGGCGCTGGGCAATCTCGCGATGATAGAAGCAGAGGGCATTGATGCCGCCGCTGCCGATGCGGCAGCGGAAACTGCGCGACAGACGGGAGAAACCGCCATTTTCCTCTCGGTCGAGGGAAAGCTAGCCGCAACGCTTTACCTTGTCGATCCCGTTAGAAACAGCGCCATATCGGCGCTGGAGCGTCTCCGCGCCGACGGCATCCGCATCGTAATGGCTACCGGCGACAACGCCGCCACCGCTCAAGCGGTTGCTCGAAAGCTGGGAATCGATGATGTTCGCGCCGGGCTGTTACCCGCAGACAAGGCCGCGCTGGTAGAAGAGTTGAAAAAGGCAGGCGCCACGGTCGCCATGGCAGGCGACGGCATCAACGACTCTCCAGCGCTAACCGGATCGGACGTTGGGATCGCCATGGGCACCGGCACCGATATAGCCTTAGAAAGTGCGGGAATCATCCTGGTAAAAGGAGATCTCACCGCCATCGTCCGCGCCCGCCTACTGGCCGAGGCGACCATGCGAAACATCCGCCAAAACCTGTTCTTCGCCTTTGTCTACAACGGCGCCGGCGTGCCCATCGCCGCGGGCGTGCTGTTTCCGGTTTTTGGAATCCTGCTGTCGCCCATTCTGGCCGCCGCAGCGATGAGCCTGTCATCCGTCAGCGTCGTTGGAAACTCGCTGCGGTTGCGGAAGGTGGAGCTAGGCTGAATTGAGCCCGAGTCAAACGGCCTGAAAGTGCTGCTGATCCATCAGCACGCTTAGGGATATGACCCTGGTCGCGGCCGGACCGGCGGAATTCCAAGGATAAATAACTCTTATCCAGAAAAAACCGGCTTCGCTGGACACGGTGTTTCCTGCGGGTCAGCCCACCTGGTTGATGAAATACCGCCCAGGCCGGACGCCGTGGGGCAGGGGCTGGGCAACCCAGCTATCGACGGAATATTCCTGATCGCTGATGACGATGCCGCCGGTGGCCATCAGGGCTTCAAACATGGGCGCGATAGTGGCGATCAGCCGCGCATTGGAGTCCTTTTCGCCGGTGCCGATGTCGCAATGGGCCAGCGCAGCAGGTGCGCCGATGCGATTGGCCGCCACCGCCAGCGTTTCCCTGATGTCGCCGAGGATCATGCGGTCATTCGGCGGGATGCAATCCGGGTGGGCGGCAATACGCCGGTCGAAGACGTAAATGTCCCGGTCGGGGAACAATTCGCACAGGTGATCGTAGGTGCGCCCGTTGCCGAGCCCCAATTCCAGAACAGGCCCCGGTACGTCGGCAATCAGATCTTTCGCCAGATTTAGGCAGTCCCGCTGCGCGGAGACACGGCGGATAAATGAGTCGAGTCTGCTCATTTCATTGAAATGATCTGTTGCCGTGAATATGCAAACTCAGGCGCTGCTGGCTTCACGTAATTGTGCTGTGGTTGCCTCCAGCCGGTGGGCTAGTTCTCGCATGATCTCGACCGCCATTTCAGGAAACTCGCTGACCATGCGAAAAAACAGATCCTTAGTGATTGCCAGCGTCGTCAGTTCTGATGCGGCACGGATGGTCGCTGTCCGGGGCACGTCGATCAAGATGGCGATTTCGCCGACTAAATCGTTTTTGCCGACCTGGGCGACGGCCAGTTCTCCGGTGGGTGTGTCCACAACCACGTCCGCCTGGCCATCCAGAATGATATAGGCGGCATCTCCGGAATCACCCTGGTGGAAAAGTTCCTGCCCGGCGGAAAAGGTCAGCCGTTCACTGGTAAACGCCAGCAGCTTAAGCTTGGACGGTTCGATCTTGGCGAAAAGCGGCACACTGCGCAGGGCCTCGACCTCTTCATTCAGGCTCAAGTTGTCCTCCTTACCGGGTTTTCGCCCAGTATCCGTAAAATCATAGGACCCTTACCCGGGTTTGTCATCGACGCGGCAGCACCCAGATGCGGCATCATTCCGCCTCCACCATGGCGCGCAGCTCACTGCCGTCCTTATCCAATTCGTCGAAGGAGCCCTGTTCGACCACGCGCCCGGACTTCATCACCATAACGCGATCAAAATCCTCGGCCATGGAGGCGCGGTGCACCGCCCAGACCAGCCCGCGACCCTTCATTTCCTCGCGCAGCCCCTGAAGCAGTGAAGTCTGCACCGCGGCGTCGAGGCTGGATGTGGCTTCGTTCAGGATCATTACGTCAGGGCGTTTCAATATAGCACGCGCGATTCCTAGCTTCTGGCGCTGTGGAGCAGAGAGACGGCCACCACCGATCCCGACATGGAACCCAAGCCCGACTTCCATTACTGCAGCGCGAAGGTCTAAATCGTCTATCACGGAGGCCATGATGTCGCCCACCCGTTCCGCGGCTTGGGCTTGCCCGTAGGCCAACTTACCGAATAGCACGTTGTCCTGCAGCGTCGCGGCGGCGTTGAACGTATCCTGATCGAAGAATTCCACCGCGTCACGGTAGCCTTCGGGTAGGTTCTCTGCAAAGGCATGCCGAGCTTTTAAAATACGCTGCTGAAGATCTTCATCGATGACATCGAGACGATGCCGCGCAGGCGACACCTTGAACGGTAGCGACAGAAGCATCGAGCGTTCATCCGGGCCCAACGAGGCTCGTCCGTCACGATCAAACTTAGTCACGATGGTCTGGAACTCCGGAAGATCGTCAGAAGAAATAAAACTGAACTGTTCGAAGAAGGGATGGCCCGGGGGCAGATCGGCAAAAAGCTCTGTCATGGTGGACGCAATTTGCCTTCCGGCATCTAACAAATCATCAAACAGGCCTTCCCTCTCCAACACCTGAAGCACGTAATCGTTTTCTGCCAGCCGGTCCATGTCAAAAGCAGACCCTACGGGGGTCCCGAACATCAAATTTTCGCCCAGCGTAGCGTTCTGATTGTATTTTTCTACATCGAAGCCCTCGACCAGCGCAGTGATTTCGGGATCAGATAGCCGTGTATGAAACTCAGCACGTGCTCTGAGGAATTGTTCGGCGAGTTCCGACAGAGTTGTTGGATCGATGGTGCCACGCAAACCTAGCGCATAAATATCTTCATCCAGGCGAACCAGTTTTAGCACGTCAAAGATGCGCGCCATCAGCGAAGCATCGTCAGACACTCCAACAGCGTCATAATCTATCCAGTCACCATTAATATCGTCTGTCGAATTGCCAGAGGCGTTGGCTTCAGACAGCCAGTGGTCATAATGTTTTTTTGCATCTCCTGAATATTCGGCCTCAATCAATGGCAGATGCTGCACGCCATAAAGTAGGTTGTCCCGAACGGAGGTGGAAAACAGATAAGCACTGGGTCCCACATAGGCGAGGCGACGACCTAGTAACGCTTCCGGCAGATCGCCTATCGCGCTCCCTGCTAATCTCAGGTCACCACCGGTCGGCACCTGAAGCCCTGAAATAAGCTGGGTGGTTTCATCCTTGCCAGAACCTCCGGCACCCACGATCGCCACATGCTCGGCCGAATCGAAATCGAACGAGGCCCCCTCGACTAAAACCGCCCCGCTGTCATCGCCCAGCGACACACCAGATCCGGTGATTTTCCCAGACACAGGATGAACCGCAGCCGGCTCGTCAAGCTGGCGGCCTTCACCCATCATACCGGCGGGTTGGAACTGCTCCATCACCTGTTCGTACTTAATCTTTGCGTCAGCCTGGCGTTGATAGAAATTGAGCAGCTCTTTCCACGGTGCCGCCAGGTCCTTGTGCGCCGCAATCGCCGCCATGAGTGTGCCTATTTCCAGGTCGCCCTGGATTACAAGCCAACCACCGATCGCGTAAAAACAGAACGGGCCAAGCTGATTGATCGAGTTGTTAAGGAACTTAATAATAAATTTCCAGATATAAATCTGGAGACGAACATCATAAATAGTTCCCAGACGACTGGAAAAATCAGCCCGTTCTCGACGGGCGCTATTATTGGAATGGATTTCGACAACACCAGCCGCTGACTCACCAATACGGTCGGAAAGTTGACGAACCAAGCGCACCCGTTCCTTGCTAAACGACCTCACTCGGGTTTGTAGTTTCGGTATCAGATAACCCTGCAGCGGATAAAGTGCGACCGCGGCAAGCGCCATAAACCAGTTCTGCATGAACAGAAATGACAGTATGACTATCAGGTATCCGCCCTGGAATACCGGTAGTTTAAACGCATCTCCGACGAATCCACCGAGCGGCTCGACCTCCGCAGTTATCATGGTCACCATTTCGGACGACGATGTTTTTCGGAACTTTGGTAATGGAAATCTTAAGATCCGCCCGTAAAGCTCAAACCGCAGACGGCGTAGCATGCGCTCGCCAGTGATGCCGGCATACAGGTTGATAACGTATTTAAAGGCCTGGTTGACGATCACCAATATAAGGAACGCGGCACACAGCACCCACAAATAGTTAATCTGGTCGACCTCTATCCCGGCAAGGGTAGTAGGAAAACTTACCGTTTTCGCCTCGATCGCCCCGTTCACGATCATTTTGGGTAGTTCATAGAAGGCATACAGAAACGGGAACGACGCAATCGCCATCAGGGTGAGGATCACCTGCTGGCGCATCGAATAGCGTATTACATAACGATAGATAGACGGTTCCACGGAGAATCCTGTCGTTGCAGAAATTGAAGTTTATCGGAAGGATCCGACTAGGTCTATTCTCCAGCCGAACTGTTTCGAGATCAGCATAGAAATTAAACCGCGACCGACATTATGAAGGCGATCACTGGGGCCAAAATTCGGAGCAGACTGCATTCCGACAGAAATTCACGCTTTGGGAAAAGGGCAAAGCTATGCGATATACTGGCCCACGGCCACTTGGTGGGAAGCTTCATGACAACGGACAAACAGCCGCAACGCGCGCTGATATACAGCCACGACAGCTTTGGCCTGGGCCATCTGCGCCGCTGCCGGGCGATCGCGCATGCGCTGGTCGACCAGAACCCCAGCATGTCAGTCATTATCCTGTCCGGGTCGCCGATAATCGGGAATTTCGACTTCCGCCGCCGGGTAGATTTCGTGCGCGTGCCCGGCGTTATCAAGCTGCGCAACGGCGATTACACGTCTCACAGCCTGGATCTGGATATCGAACAGACGGTGGCGATGCGCGCCTCGATCGTCAGGCATACCGCCGAGATCTTCGACCCCGATCTGTTCATTGTCGACAAGGAACCGCTGGGACTCCGCGGCGAAGTGGCGGAAACGCTAGAAATGCTGCGCCAACGGGGTACGCCGCTGGTACTGGGGCTGCGTGACGTAATGGACGAACCGTCCCTGCTGGCGACCGAATGGGAACGCAAGAACGTGGTCCCGGCGCTGGAAAAACTCTACGACGAGATTTGGGTCTATGGCCTGCCGCAAATTTGCGATCCGCTGGCGGAAATCAACCTGCCGCCCGAGGTGCGGCGCAAGATGGTCTATACAGGGTATCTGGAACGCGAAGGCGCGCGCGGGGCCCCGGCGACCGAACATGCGGTGCCATTCGACCGCCCCTATCTTTTGGTCACGCCCGGCGGCGGCGGCGACGGCGAAGCGATGATGGACTGGGTGCTCCGGGCCTACGAATATGACGCGCGGCCACCCTATCCGGCGCTGCTGGTGTTCGGGCCGTTCATGCAGAACGAAATACAGGCGGAATTCGCCGCCCGCGTCAGCCGGCTGCGGGATGTGGAAGCGATCACCTTCGAAGCCAATATCGAACCGCTGATCCAGGAAGCCGCCGGGATTGTCGCCATGGGCGGCTACAACACGTTCTGTGAAATTCTTACCTTCGACAAGCCGTCCCTAATCATTCCCCGTACGGTACCCCGCATGGAACAGTTCATCCGAGCCAACCGCGCGCAGGAGCTGGGTCTGGTCCGGATGCTGGCGGACGACGGTGTGCGACTGGCCCGCGACATGGCCACCGCGCTGCGCCATCTCCCGCAACAGAACCGCCCGTCGGATGTAGTGGTGCCGGGGCTTCTGGACGGTCTACCCAATGTGAACCGGCTGGCGCGGCGGCTGGGCAACCGGGGATCGCAGCCGATTACGGCCATCGCCGGCGGTTCTGCCTGACCGGGTCCCCCGCATCGTGACGGGTAGAACCGCCATCGTCGTAAAAGGGTATCCGCGTCTGTCGGAAACCTTTATCGCACAGGAAATCCGCGGACTAGAAGCACGCGGTCTGGATATCGAGATCGTCTCGCTGCGCCATCCCACCGACAAGCACACCCATCCCGTCCATGACGAGATAACCGCGCCGATCAGATATTTGCCGGAATATCTGTATCGGGAACCGGCCCGGGTTTCCCGGGCCTGGCGCGCGGTCCGGCACCTGCCGGGCTATCGCGCGGCACGCAAGGCATGGCTACGCGATCTGAGGCGCGACCGCACGCCCAACCGGATCCGGCGCTTCGGACAGGCGCTGGTGCTGGCCCATGAACTGCCCGCGGATATCGGACACATCCATGTGCACTTCCTGCATACCCCGGCCTCGGTTGCACGTTATGCGGCAATGCTGACCGGCCGGCCCTGGACGGTATCGGCCCATGCGAAGGACATCTGGACCACGCCCGACTGGGAAAAGCGGGAGAAGCTCGCCGACACCGACTGGCTTGTGACATGTTCGGCCTATGCCAGCGATCATCTGACAGCGCTGGATGGTAGCGGCGAAAAGGTGGAGCTGGTCTATCACGGCATCGATGGCGCCCGTTTTCCATCCCCCGGACGCGCCCGTAGCGCCCGCGATGGATCGGATGCGGGCAATCCGGTGCGCCTCCTCTGCGTGGGCCGCGCGGTGGAAAAGAAAGGCCACGACATCCTGCTGCGCGCGCTCGCTGGCCTGCCGGACGGTCTGCACTGGCGCTTTACCCATATCGGCGGCGGTGACTTGCGGAATGCCCTAAAAACCCAGGCGGAACAGCTTGGTATCGCGGAACGCATTGAATGGCTCGGCGCGCAGCCACAGGGTGAAGTGCTGGAGCACTACCGTTCCGCCGATATGTTCGTACTGGCCAGCCGTATTGGCGGCGATGGGGACCGCGACGGTTTGCCCAACGTGCTGATGGAAGCTCAAAGTCAGGGGCTGATCTGCGTGGCCACTGCGGTTTCGGCTATTCCCGAACTGATTGTCGACGGCGACACCGGCGTGCTGGTCCCTCCGGAAAATCCGAAAGCCCTGGCAGATGCCATCGCGCCCCTGATTGCCGACCCGGCACGGCGGGAACGCTTGGGCAACGCAGGCGAGGCACGAGTGCGAGGCACGTTTTCGTTTGCTGCCGGGGTCGACCGGCTAGCGGAAAAATTCGGTCTTCCCCCCGCCGCCGACCGCGACGCCGCCTGAACCGCGACGCTTGTCATGCGAATAGCCTTTTACGCTCCCATGAAATCGCCAACATCGCCGGTTCCGTCCGGCGACCGGGAAATGGCCCGCAATCTGATCCGCGCGCTGGACGCCTCCCATGAAGTAATATTGGCGTCGGAATTTGTCAGCCGCGACGGCGCGGGCGATCCAGTGCGGCAGCGGGCGCTGGCGGTAGAAGGCGGGGCCATCGCTGGTGCCCTGGTAGAGAACTGGCAATCGCCGGGCATTTCGCCACCCGACGCCTGGTTCACCTATCACGTTTATCACAAGGCCGCAGACTGGATCGGGCCATCGGTATCGGCAGCGCTGAACATTCCCTATTTCATGGCGGAGGTTTCACATGCACCGAAACAGGCGGGCGGGCCCTGGGATATAAGCTATCGCGCGGCGGAGGCCGCCATGCGCCAAGCCGACGGCATCATCGGCCTGTCCAGTCTTGATGCAGCCTGTGTGCTGCCAATCCTTCCGGATCCCGCGTGCTATCACCGGCTGCAGCCGTTCACGGACACGGCGCCGTTGGCCGACGCGGAGGAAAAACGCGCCCGACATCGCGCCACACTTGTCGCCAGTTTTAACCTTCAACCGGACACGCCAATCTTGCTCGCCGTCGGCATGATGCGGAACGGCGACAAACTTGCCAGCTATCGGGTACTAGCCGACGCGTTGAAGATAATTGAGGGCGGGAACTGGTCGCTGGTAATCTTCGGCGACGGACCGGCACGCGGCGCTGTTGAAGGCGCGTTTGAAAGAATTGATGCAAACCGGCTTTCCTTTGCCGGGCGGGTTTCACCGGAGGATTTACCCGCGATATATGCTGGTGCCGATCTGATGGTTTGGCCCGCGATAAATGAGTCCTATGGCATGGCGATGCTAGAAGCGCAGGCGGCCGGGTTGCCGGTCGTGGCCGGGCGTACTGGCGGCGTGCCTGATGTCGTCCGCGACGGCGAAACCGGCGATTTGTGCGCAATCGGAGATGCCAGAGCTTTCGCCGATGCCGTAGCGCTGTTGCTGACCGATCCGGCCCGGCGGGATACCTATCGCGCCAATGCGCTCCGTCTGACCGCGGTCGAAAACGATCTGTCCGTCGCCGCCGACCGGCTGAACTCTATCCTCGAAATCGGGCGAAGGAACCGAGCCGCATGACGCCGATCGCTCTCATCCGCCACGGCCCAACCGACTGGAATGCCGAACACCGGCTGCAGGGCCAGACCGACCGGCCGCTATCTGACGAAGGCCGGGCAACGGTATCGGGCTGGACGGTCCCGGACGCCTACCAAGCCTTCGAATGGGTCTCCAGCCCGTTGAGCCGGGCGACGGAAACCGCGCAAATTCTGTCGTTGAACGTCGTGCGGCACGAACCGGCCATCATCGAAATGGATTGGGGTGCCTGGGAGGGCTACACCCGGACCGAGCTGGACGAGATATACGGCAACGAAGTGTCGAAACGCGCTTCCATGGGGCTGGATCTGCGCCCCCACGAGGGCGAAAGCCCGCGCGACGTGCGCGACCGCGTCGCTGCCTGGGCGAAGGATGTCGCCGACGCCGAAACGCCCACCGGCGCGGTGTGCCACCAGGGTATCATTCGTGCGGCGCTGTCGCTTGCCACCGGGTGGAGCATGGTCGGCAAACCGCCGGTCAAAATGGACTGGGCCAGTGTCCATTTGTTCCGGGCCCATGCGGACGGAACCTTCGAGATCGACGAAATGAACGTGTCGCTGCTGCCGGAAGACGACGCATGACCGGCGCCCACATTTTTTTCTGGGTCCAGCATCTGCTGGGGATCGGCCATCTGAAGCGGACGGCGACGCTGGCACGCGCCTTCCGCCGCACAGGCATGGATGTGACCATTGTTTCAGGCGGTCATGAGGTGTCGGGCCTCGACATCGCGGATTCAAAACTGATCCAACTACCCGCCGTGCGCGCCGCCGACAAGTATTTTAAGGTGCTGATCGACGAAAACGATACCGAAATCGATTACGCCTTCCGAGCGAACCGGCGCGATCAGCTGGTCGATGCTTTTCGCGATGCTGCCCCCGATGTGGTCATCACAGAACTTTTCCCGTTCGGTCGCCGCCAGTTGCGCCAGGAACTGACCGCGATGCTGGACGCCGCACAGACAATGACGCCCCGGCCGCTGATCGTATCGTCGGTGCGAGATATTCTGGTGGAACCTCCCAAGCCCGAACGGGTCGCCGAAATGCTGGAACGGTTGGAAACCTATTATGATCGGGTCATCATTCACGGGGATCCAACGCTAATTCCGTTCGACGAAACCTTTGCCCACGCCGACCGCATCGCCGACCGGGTAGCCTACAGCGGCTATGTAGTGGACACACCGCAAAAGACGCCGGGCGGGCCCGGCACGGACGAAGTGATCGTGTCGGCCGGGGGTGGCGCGGTCAGCGCGGAGTTGTTCCGGGCGGCCATGTTGGCGCGGCCACAAACCCGTCTGGCGGACCGGACCTGGCGCATTCTGGCCGGTCACGCATTGCCGCAATCGGCGTTCGATGAGATCGCTGCGGAAGCCCTGGACGGGATCGTAGTAGAGCGCGCCCGGCCCGATTTCACCACGTTGATGGCGAATTGCACGCTGTCAATCAGCCAGGGCGGATACAACACGGTAATGGAAATGATTGCTGCCGGGACCCGGGGTGTGATCGTACCTTACGCCGGCGGGCTGGAAACCGAGCAGACGCTCCGCGCGCGGTTGCTTGAAAACCGCAGCGGAATTCGCACCGTCGACGAAAATACGCTAGATGCGAATTGTCTGGCCGAGGCGGTCAATGCCGCACTGACCGCACCGCCGCCAGATGCATTCGGTTTGAACACGGATGGCGCGGACACAAGCGCCGCCCTGATTCGAGACTGGCTGGCAATTCACCGGCAGGCCCCGACATGAGCAATTGGGACGACCTGACAACCGAACTAGATGGCTGGGACGAAGCCGGCATGATTGCCGAATTCTGGTGGCGGGACGACGATGCCGTGGAGCCGACACCGGCGCTGGACCAGCTTCTGGACCTGCGCAAATCACTGGATGTCCCCCTCGCCATCGCCGCCATTCCGGCGACGGCCACCAAAGCGCTGGGTGAGGTGCTTGCGGGAGAAGGCAGCATTGCCGTTCTACAGCACGGCTATGCCCACCGCAATCATGGTGCCACAGGCGCCAAGCAAGCAGAGCTCGGCAACGACCGGGAACTTTGGGACATCGCCCGCGAGATCGCGGACGGGCGCGGGTGCATGGGAGAGGTTTTCGGTGACGGGAACTGGCTGAACGTCATGGTGCCGCCCTGGAACCGTATTGATGATTCTGTAACCGCCCTGTTGCCGGGGCTGGGATTTCACGGCCTGACCCACTGGAACGCGCGCGTAAGCGAAGAATGTGCGCCTGGTCTGCGCAACGTAAACACCCATATCGATATTATCGACTGGACCGGCACCCGCGCCTATGCCGGAGACACCGCCGTTCTGGGCGCCGCCATCGCGCACCTGTCCGCCAAACGAACCGGTCAGGCGGATGCGGGGGAGGCTACTGGCCTGCTGACCCATCATCTGGCCCATGAAAGCGGATGCTGGGGCTTTATCGAGACGTTCGTAAAAAAAACCGCGGCGCATCCGGCTGTTTCATGGCGCTCCGCCGCCGACCTGTTTCCGGAGCCGGCATGACGACCCACCGCCACAATTTTCAGGCACTGATGCCGGAATATATCCGCACCGGTGTGGGGGTCGCGCTGACGGCGGGACCAGTCCTGCTGGTCGACACAATCGCCCCAGTCGCTTGGGCGTTGGGAATATTGGCCGTCATATTCGCAGCGTTCGCGGTGACGGTCGCGCTGCGGCAGGTCAGCGTCATCAACTGCACAGACGACGGCATTTTGGTTTCAGGACCGGTTCGGAAATCGCTGGCCTGGGAAGATCTGCGGTATGCTCGGCTACGGTATTTTTCAACTCGGCGCGACGGCGCCAAAGGGTGGATGCAGCTTGTTCTTAAGGGAAGGGGGGTAAGCATCTGTATCGAATCGACTCTGACAGGGTTCGCAGATATTGTGGCCCGTGCGGCGAAAGCTGCCAATGACGGCGGAGTAGAGCTGTCGTCGACGACGCTCGGAAATCTTGAACTTTTGGGCGCCGGAAAAGAGGTAATCACGTCTAGCAGCGGATCCCCATGACGGATCTATTGAACGTCAACGACCTTAAGGTCGAATTCCATTTGACGGAGGGTGTAGTCCGCGCCGTCAACGGCGTGAGTTTTCGCGTGCCTGCAGGCAAAACAGTGGCCCTGGTCGGCGAATCCGGGTCCGGCAAATCCGTGGTATCCCAGACGATCATGGGCATTCTGCCGAAACAAGCGAAAATCGCCGGTGGCGAAGTTTTGTTCAATGATCCGCGCAAGGATACGGTCACCGACCTTCTGACGCTGGACCGGGACGGGCCCGACATGCGGGCCCTTCGCGGCGGGCGTATATCGATCATCTTCCAGGAACCGATGACATCGCTTTCGCCGCTGCACACGGTGGGAGATCAAGTGTCGGAAGCGCTATTCCTGCACAGCGACGTGACCAAGGCGGAGGGAACAGAACTGACAGCCGAGATGCTGCGGCTGGTCGGGTTCCCTGATCCCCACAAGGCATTGCGCACCTATCCGTTCGAGCTGTCCGGCGGACTCCGCCAGCGCGCGATGATTGCCATGGCCCTTGTCTGCCGGCCAGCGCTTCTGATTGCGGATGAACCGACCACGGCCCTGGACGTGACCATTCAGGCGCAGATCCTGAAACTGATGAACGATCTCCAGGACGAACTAAGCATGGCGGTGCTAATGATCACCCACGATCTGGGCGTTGTCGCCAATGTCGCCGACGAGATCGTGGTGATGTATCATGGCCGGGTGCTGGAGCACGGCACACTAGACCATATTTTCCGCGACCCGCAGCACGATTACCTCAAAGCCCTGCTGCGCGCCGTGCCCCGGTTCCATATGGAAGACGGCGAACGGCTGGTGCCGTTGCGGGAAATCGACCACACCACCGGCCATCTTCTTGCCGAACGGGAGGAAGAGCCGGTCAAGCTGGATGAACCGCTGCTGGACGTCCGCGGGCTGACCAAGACTTATGCCCTGCGCAAAGGCGGTATTTTCAGCGGCGGCGAGACCCAGAGGATTCTCGCGGTTGATGATGTAAGCTTTTTCGTGCGCCAGGGCGAATGCCTGGGGCTAGTAGGCGAATCCGGCTGCGGAAAGACCACGCTGTCTAAGATGATTATGCGGGCGCTGACGCCGGATTCCGGCGAAGTGATCTACAACGACCGGGGCCATAAGGTGGACCTGACCGGGTTGAGCGAGCGGGAACTTCTGCCCTATCGTCGCAAGATCCAGTTCATGTTCCAAGATCCGTTCTCATCCCTGAATCCGCGAATGACGGTATTCGATATTATCTCCGAACCGCTGGTCATCCACGAAATCGGCGATGCCGCCTATCGCGCCGAAATGGTGCAGGAACTGATGGCGCTTGTGGGTCTCGATCCGCGCTATCTGAACCGGTATCCCCATTCGTTTTCCGGCGGCCAGCGCCAGCGCATCGGCATTGCCCGGGCGCTCGCCCTGAAGCCCGATCTGCTGCTGTGCGACGAACCGGTGTCGGCGCTGGACGTATCTGTGCAGGCGCAGATTCTTAATTTGTTGAAAGATCTGCAGCAAGAATTGGGCCTGACCTATCTTTTCATTTCCCACAATCTGGCGGTGGTCGATTACATCGCCGACCGCATCGCGGTTATGTGCGCCGGACGGTTGGTGGAAACCGCGCCCCGGGACGTGTTGTTCCGGTCGCCTATTCATCCCTATACCCGCGCATTGCTGTCCGCGGTGCCGGATCCGGATCCGGATTCGCAGCTTGACCTTACTTCACTTATGGAAGGCAAGGCATCGATCCCCGGGGAGTGGCCGAAGCCTTTCACCATTGACGGCGACCACAATCTGGGACTGATCGATCTGGGCGAAGGTCACTATGTGCGTGCCCATCCCGATGCCGGCCAGGCGGCGCTGTTGACATGAGCATTCCCCGTAAAATCCTGCCGATAGCATTGATTGCCATGGTGGCGATAACAGCTCTTGCCACCAGCGGAACGGCGAAGGATGCGGCGCCGATCGAATCGCCCGCACTGGCCGAGATGGTTCAGGCCAAAAAGCTGCCACCGGCGGCGGAACGTCTGCCGTCCGATCCACGGATTGTGAAAGTCCTCCGGCCCGGCCGCCATGGCGGTACCCTGCGGGTGATCTTTGGCCGGTCCAAGGACACGCGCATTCTAGTGGTCTACGGCTATGCACGCCTGGTCACATATGACCAGGCCTTCAACCTGGAGCCGGACATTCTGGCCGGGGTCGATGTGCAGGAAGGCCGCATCTTCACCTTGCGGCTGCGCAACGGCCATCGCTGGTCGGACGGGGCAAATTTTACGGCAGAGGACTTCCGGTATTACTGGGAAGACATCGCCAACAACAAGAATCTGTCGCCGCTGGGCGCGCCGAAACAGCTGATCGTCAACGGTAAACCGCCGGTGTTCGAAGTGGTAGACGCCCAGACGGTGCGGTTTAGCTGGAACGAACCGAACCCCCATTTCCTACCTGCGCTGGCATCGGCGACGCCGCTCTATATCTATCGCCCAGCCCATTACCTGAAACAGTTTCATCCCCGCTATGCGGATGCCGACCAGCTGGCGAAATTGGTAAAAAAATCGGGACGCCGGAACTGGGCTGCCCTACATAACCGGCGCGACAACCAGTACAAGAACGACAATCCGAAACTGCCGACTCTGCAGCCCTGGGTACTGAAAACCAAACCGCCGGCGCAGCGGTTTCTGTTTGACCGCAATCCCTATTACCACCGCGTAGACCAGAACAACCGCCAACTGCCCTATGCCGACCGCATCGCCATGGCGGTCGCCGCCGCGGGTGTCATCCCGCTTAAAACTGGCGCGGGGGAAACGGACCTGCAGGCGCGTGGCATAGCCTTCAACAATTACACCTTTCTGAAAGAGGCGGAGAAGCGCGAGAACTTCGAGGTGCGGCTGTGGCAAACCGCTAAGGGCGCGCATCTGACCCTATTCCCTAATATGAACGCCCGCGACGATATCTGGCGCGGCCTGATGCGCAAGGTGGAATTCCGGCGCGCGCTATCGCTTGCAATCAACCGCCATGAAATCAACCAAGTGATCTACTACGGCCTGGCCATCGAGGGCCAGAATACGGTACTGCCCGCCAGTCCGCTTTACAAACGCGAATACCGGGATGCGTGGGCAGCGTTCGATCTGAAAAAAGCCAACGCGCTATTGGATGGTTTGGGACTGACCAAGCGGGATTCGCGAGGCATCCGCCTGCTGCCGGACGGCAGACCCATGGAAATTATCGTGGAAACAGCGGGCGAAGACACCGAACAGACAGACGTGCTGGAACTGATCCATGATTCCTGGCTGAAGGCAGGCATCAAGCTGTTCACCCGGCCGTCCCAGCGCGAAGTATTCCGTAATAGGATCTTCGCGGGCGAAACGCTGGTATCGATCTGGTCGGGGCACGAATTCGGCATACCCAACGCCGACACCATTCCGGAAGAATTTGCCCCCACTAACCAATTGCAGTTGCAATGGCCGAAATGGGGGCAATATTTCCAGACCCGAGGCCGCGCCGGCGAAAAACCGGACGACCCCGGCGCCGTCGAACTTCTGAATCTGAATCGCGAATGGTCCTATGCCCCGACCGAGGCAGATCGTCAGAGCATCTGGCGCCAGATGCTGGAAATTAACGCCGACCGTGTCTACACCATCGGGCTGATCGGGGCAGTGCCGCAGCCGGTCGTGGTTAACAGCGATCTTCGAAACGTTCCGCGCAGGGGTGTGTTCAATTGGAACCCTGGCGCGCATTTCGGGGTCTACATGCCGGACACGTTCTGGTTCGACAACCAACAGCGCCGGCTGGCAAAACGCTAGAGGTCGAACCAGATGCTTAAATACCTCGCCCACCGGCTGCTGATCATGATCCCGACCCTGCTTGCGATCAGCATTATCGTTTTCGTCATCATCCAGCTGCCGCCGGGCGATTACCTGACCAGCTATATCAACGAACTACAAAGCCAGGGCGAAGCGGTCGACCAGGCCAAGATCGCGTTTCTGCGCGAACAATACGGCCTCGACAAACCCTGGTGGCAACAATACCTGGTGTGGCTTGGCGGCATGCTTCAGGGGGATTTCGGCTTTTCCTTCGAACACAACCAGCCGGTGTCCGAGGTCGTGGGCGACCGGTTGTGGCTTAGCTTTCTGGTGTCGTTCACGACGATCCTGTTCACTTGGGCGGTCTCGTTCCCCATCGGCGTCTATTCGGCGACCCACCAGTATTCCTGGGGCGATTACAGCCTGTCCTTTGTCGGCTTTCTGGGTCTCGCCACGCCGAACTTTCTGCTAGCGCTGGTACTGCTGTATCTGGCCAATAGATGGTTCGGCACGTCGGTGGGCGGGTTGATGGACGATCAGTTCATCGGCCAGCCTTGGAGCTGGGGCAAGTTCCTGTCGGTGCTTGAACATCTGTGGGTGCCGGTCGTCGTCATCGGCACCTCGGGCACCGCCGGTATGATCCGGCGGCTGCGCGCCAATCTGCTGGACGAACTACAGCGCCAATACGTAACCACCGGCCGCGCCAAAGGCATGAAATCCGGCAAGCTGCTGGTCAAATATCCGCTGCGCATGGCGCTAAACCCGTTCATCGCCGATATCGGCAATCTCCTGCCGCAGGTGATTTCCGGCGCGGTGATCGTCTCGGTGGTGCTTTCGTTGCCGACTACGGGGCCGATGCTCCTGCGCGCATTGCAGAGCCAGGACATGTATCTGGCGGGATCATTCCTGATGTTCTTGTCGCTGCTGACCGTTGTCGGCGTGTTTATTTCCGACATTCTGCTCGCGATACTCGATCCGCGAATCCGCCTCGGCGGGGGGGCATCCCGATGAACACGCATCCCTTGGACAACGACAAACTGGACCACTGGGTTTCAAAAGATAAGTTCGACCCCCATGTCGCGGAGGCGCTGACCCCGGAACAGGAACGCATCTACATGGCATCACAATGGCGCATGATGTGGATCCGGTTCAAGCGCCACAAGTTCGCCGTGTGGTCGGGCGCGCTGCTGGCGGTGATCTATTTCTCGGTACTGATCAGCGAAATGATTGCGCCCTACAACATGCACTCGCGCAACACCGATCACATCTACGCGCCGCCGCAAACCGTGCGCATTTTCCACGACGGAGAACTTCGCGCGCCGTTCACCTATGCAATCAAATATACGCTGAACATGGACAATCTGAAGCGCGAATACACGGAAGATCCGACCAGTGTGACCCCGGTGCGCTTTTTCTGCCTGGGCGACAAATACCATTACTGGGGCCTGGTCCCGATGCGGTTCCACCTGATCTGCCCGCCGAAAGGCGGCACGCTTTTCCTGCTGGGCACAGACCGACTGGGGCGCGATATGTTTTCGCGCATCGTGATGGGTACGCGCATATCGCTGACCGTCGGGTTGATCGGTATCACGATCAGCTTTTTCCTTGGTATGCTGATCGGCGGGTTGGCGGGATATTACGGCGGCTGGGTCGACAACATCACCCAGCGCGCAATCGAGGTGATCCGCTCGTTCCCCGAATTACCACTATGGATGGCGCTGTCCGCTGCCCTCCCGGTGACGTGGAGCCCGATCCTAATCTATTTCGGAATCACCATTATCCTCGGTCTGCTGGACTGGACCGGCCTCGCCCGCGCGGTGCGGTCCAAACTGCTAAGCGTGCGCGAGGAAGACTTCGTCTCCGCCGCACGGCTGATGGGCGCCAAGCCGGGCCGCATCATCTGGCGCCATATGATGCCCAGCTTCATGAGCCACCTAATCGCCTCGGCGACACTATCGGTGCCCGCGATGATCCTTGGCGAAACCGCGCTCAGCTTCTTGGGATTGGGCTTGCGCCCGCCGATCACAAGTTGGGGCGTTCTGCTGGCGGAAGCGCAAAACATAAACGTGGTAGCCCTCTATCCCTGGCTGATGCTGCCAGTGGTGCCGGTCATTATCGTCATCCTCGCCTTCAACTTTTTGGGCGACGGGCTCAGGGACGCGGCGGATCCTTATAAGTGACTTGGTCCGGGGTCCACATTAAATCACAAAAAGCAAAATCCCGGCTTTATCCGGAATGACAGCGTGGCGTTACGCGACCAGCACCACTAGATCGGTCGCTTCGTCGACGTCATCCACATCCTGCGCGGCACCGGCCCCTTTTGTGTCGGGCGCCTAATCGCCCTGCTTCAGAGCGGCATTGTAGGTTTCGTGAGTGCTGTGGACGCGGATCGCATTGCGCACGCGCAACGGCGTGCGGGCAAGAGGGTCGTCGGACGCGGAAGTGGCAAGGGATGTCATTCGAGCAGATATCGGTCTTTCGACTAGGGATTAAAATCACATTTTCTCGACGGCTTTTTGAAGCCACAGGCTGGTCTCAAAGGCACCGTCGAACAGCGGCAGTCGGCCAATGACGCCGGACGCGATCTCCTCCTCCATCCGTGTCGTTGCATAATGGCTGGCAAACAGCGGTTTCGCGGCACCGGACGATAGCAGCCCAGCGACCAACGATTGTTCGTTATATCCGCGCCAGGCCCAGCTGTCGGGATAACCGTCCGGTAGTAGCATATCGTGCACATGGACGATCATCCCCGCAGGCAGGGCCGGCCAGAGAGTGTTGAACAGATAATCCACATCGGTGCCAGGCATCAGAATATGGCTGGAATCGACAAACAGGATATCGCCGGATTCTAGCCCGTCGAACGGCACGGAACCTGCATCGTGGACAGTGGCGGCGATATGCTCAACACCGATCTCGGCAATATTCGCCCTAGGGGCGGGATCGATAGCGATAATCTTCGTGGAAAGTCCGCCGTCCGCCACCGCGCGGGCTATGAACCGGGTCGAATGACCGGAGCCGATTTCGACAACCCGACCGGGCGCGCGGTCCCGCACCATCGTGTAGGTCGCCGCCCCGTCAAGCCGGGGGAACCAACCCTGCTGCCAGCGTGGATGAGGCGCCGGCTCTCCACCGATAGCCTCCAACACTTCAGCGTATTCATCAATGGTTGCTAGGAAAGCGGAAAAATTGTAACGCGCTGCATCGAACAGTTTTTCGATGGCCGGATATCCCACCGGCGGAGCAAGCGTGTCGGCATAGCGGTAGGGAATAAACCAGCCCTGGGCGCGGCCGCCGAGCAGGGTCGATAGTCCCATGCGGAGGCGGCGAAAATTCCTGCTGCGGGCCAAAGAGCGATCCGGCGCCTGCCCGGTCAGGGCGTCAGCGTCATACCTTCACGCGCCACTACGGTGCCGGGGCGCGTCTTGTCGGCAGCCAGCGCGATATTATCCATCTGGTCATCGGTCCGTTCCGGCATGTGGTGGAAAATGACGGATGTGCTCACATTGGCGGCATCGGCCAGACGTAAGCCCTCCTCCCAAGTCGAATGGCCCCAGCCCTTGTAGTCGGGATATTCGGCATCGGAAAACATGGAATCGTAAATCACGATATCGGCGCCGTCGATCAGGCCCAGAATGTTCCTGTCCGGGCCGTCTTCCCGCTGTTCCGTGTCAGTGATGTAGCAGATCGATTTGCCGTTGTAATCGACCCGATACCCGGTGGCGTTCTGCGGGTGGTTCAGAGGCGCGGTGCGAATGGTTACGCCATCCGACGGCTTCATTGTATCTCCCGCATTAAAATCGTGATAGCTGACATCGGCTTCGAAAATATCTATCGGCACAGGAAACAACGGCGGCGACATGAACTGGCGTAAGACGCCCTCTGTCGTCAGGCCTTCTTCCAGATGCCCGGACCAGACACGTAGGGTGTTGCCTAACTTATATGCGTAACAGAAGAACGGAAAGCCCGCGATATGATCAATATGGGTGTGGGACAGGAACAGATCGACATCCTTCACTCCGTCGCGCGCGATCATCTGACCCAGGTCGCGCAACCCGGTTCCGGCATCGAAAACGAAAAGCTTCTCGCCGCAGCGGATTTCGATACACGCCGTATTGCCGCCGTATCTCGAGGTAGCCGACCCGGGACACGTTACAGAACCCCGCACTCCCCAGAAACGGACGAAAAAGTCGCTATCAGTCGTCACGCGACACAGCCTCAGTGATGGCGCTCGTGCACCCGAGGATTTGATGTTTCATATTGCCTCCGAATTTGCGGTTGATTCACTTCCATCAAATTTGCCGTCTCATTGTGTAATGCAACAACCATGCCAGATTTACAAATCATAAATAACGCGTTGTTTTAATAAGCGAATCTAAGTATTGCGTTTTGTTTGGGCTGGGTGAGCACCTCTTTTCTGCTAAATATTTAGCCGATTAAGACAATTTGCCTGTTTTATAAGCACCGTAGCGAGATTGCGCTGGATTTCAAAACCGCCCCGGGTCATCTTTGCGCTTATACCCCCTCGGGGACCCAGGCTCGTTGGATTCCTTCCACACCCGCAAATACCCATGATGGGGGTCGACGCGCGCCGCATGATTAAGCAGTTTCAGGGTCCAAGTTGGGAGGTAAGGTTTATGTCTCGGAAATTCAAGGGACACGGGCTTGTCGGCGGTATCGCGGAAGGCGCCGCGCTGGTCACAGCCGACGGTATCGCCTTCAACCTTGGGGTCGACGAAACCACTGGTATCGTGATCGAGGCCGGGCACCCCCTGAAAGATGCTTCCGTCGCCGGGCGCGTTCTTGTCTGCCGTTCGGGCAAAGGCTCGACCGCCGGATCGTTCAGCCTGCTTCAACTAGCGGAACGCGGACTTGCGCCCGCCGCCATCATCAACATCCAAGCTGACGCCGTGGTGACCGCCGGATGCGTCCTCGCCGATATTCCGCTGGTGCATCGCCTTGATACCGATATTGCCGAGTTTGCCACCGGCACCCGGCTCCGGGTAGACGGTGATGCGGGAACGGTGGAGATGTTATTGTGACGATCTATCAAACAGGTTCACTTCTGTCCCCTCGCCCCAACGGGGAGAGGTCTAGGGAGAGGGTAAACAGGTATAAACATGTGCATTACGCCCGCGACCTGCGTCGGCAACAGGCCCCGAGCGAAAAGCCGATATGGGGGGCATCGCGGCGCAACCAACTGGGTGGTATCAAATTCAAACGCCCGGTTCCCATTGGCCCCTATATCGCGGACTTCGTTAGTTTTCCCGGCAAATTGATTGTAGAGATCGACGGTGCCGGGCACGATCAGACATTCTCGTACGTTGAGGCCGGAATATCGTTCCTTTGGAAAGAAGGCTTTGACTTAGTTCGCCTCTCAAACGAAGACATCCGGAAAAATCTTGGAGGCGTTATCGAAACGATCCGTCTAACAATCGAAGATCGAGACGAGAGGTGACTTTTAGTTCCATTCTCCCGCTCTCCCTAGTCCCCCCTCCTTTGGGGGAGGGGAACCGATGGGAGTTTGCCGGGTCAAACGAAAGCAACTCGGGAAAATGAAACTGACCCCCAACCAACAAGCGATGCTCGATGGTCAGCAGGGCTGGCCGTTCGAGATTTCCATGCGGATGCTGACAGCCGTGGGCAGGGCGCTGGACGCGCCCGATCTGATTCCCGTAACTTCGACCCATCTAGTGATTGACGGCACGGCACTGGGCAAAGCGGGGCTTGATTTTTTGGAGCACCTGGTTGATGAGGGTGGCCGGTTTGCCATTCCGGCATCGATCAACGCCATCGCCGTGGATCGAACCAAGGAGGATATGACCAAGGAGGAACGGGACCAGATCCGCATTCTGGAAGCGTGCGAAAAAATGGGGGCGATGCCGAGCTGTTCGTGCAATCCATTTATCCAGGGTATTCAGCCGGTCTTTGGCGAACATGTCGCGTGGAGCGAATCTGCGACCGCACCGTATGTCAACTCCGTCCTCGGCGCGCGCACCAACCGGGAAGGGGCAACCGCCGTCGCCAGCGCCCTGACCGGTCTGACACCCCGTTGCGGCATGCATATAGAAGAAAACCGGCTCGGAAAAATGCTTATTCAAGTAGATATGGACATCACCGGTGTCGACCGGTACAGCCTACTGGGCGCGCTGGCGGGGCGGCTGGCAGGCGACAGAATTCCCGTTCTGAACGGCGTCGGCAAAACGCCATCAATGGACGAATATGTTGCCTTCGGCGCCGCCTTTGCGATCCACGGCAGCGTCGCGATGTTTCACATAGCAGGTATTACCCCGGAAGCGCCCGAGGTGGCCACTGCCTTCGGCATCAATGCGGTTCCGGACCCGGTTATCATCGACGGTGATGCCCTGGAAGCGGAGCGTCTTAAAACAGCGGGAGGCGACGCCGGGCCGGTGGATGTAGTGTCCATCGGCTGCCCCCATGCCTCCATCGATCAGATTCGCGCCGCGGCAACAATGGTCGGACGTTCCGGCGCGGCAAAAACCAGCGAAACGGTGTTTTACATCCACACCAACCGGTCGACCTTCGATGCGGCAGACGGCGAAGGTCTGATCGATATTCTGACCGGCGCAGGCGCGCGGGTGACGGCGGACAATTGTTCCGTCGTGTCCTATGATCGGGTCACGGCGGGCGCGCGGCTCGCCACCAACTCGGCCAAGATGGCGCAGTTCGCGAAATCCGTCTCTGGTGCCGAGATCCTGTTCGGCAGTACCGAAAAATGCATCGAGGCCGGACTGACGGGAGTATGGAAAGACTAGGTTTTGATTTATTAGCACAAAATTGCACCGGCTCGTCCCCCCTCCCGGCCATCCTTTTGGATCCTCCCGTGTAGGTCAGGGGGGGCGCCGGCGCCGCAAAAACAAGAAGGAAACTAATGGAACTATCCGGAATTAAGGACGCGGGAATTATCGTTACCGGCGCGGCCCAGGGGATCGGCGAAGGCGTGGCCCGACATCTAGCGGCAGGTGGCGCGCAGCTTGCACTGATCGACCGGCAGGCGGAAGAAGTGTCGGCCCTTGCAGACGAGCTGGGTGCGGCGGGCCTGACTGCCGATCTGACAGACGAAGCATCCGTCGACCGCGCCATCGCTAATGCGGAGGATACCGTCGGAGGCATCACCGGACTGGTGAACATCGCGGGCGTTCAGCATCTGGGCCCGCTGATGAATCAATCGGCGAAGGATTTCGATGCCCATTTCGCGGTCAATCTGCGGGGCGCATGGCTCGTCAGCCGCGCTGCAGCCCGTTACATGACAGCACGCAAAGGCGGCTCTATCGTCACCGTTTCATCCAATGCCGCTCGCGTACCCCGGATTCGCCAGGGCGCCTATTGCGCGTCCAAGGCCGGCGTAAGCCAGTTGATGCGGGTGCTGGCGCTGGAACTGGGTCCGCAGGGCATTCGCGTGAACACCGTAGCGCCCGGCGCGACCGAAACCCCGATGATCCGGCGCATGATGGAAGGTATGGGCTTTGACGAGGCCATGCTGAAAGGCGATCTGAATGCGTTTCGCATCGGCGTGCCGCTGGGCCGGATCGCCCAGGTGCAGAACGTCGCCGATGCCGTGGCTTTCCTGCTATCGGATCAGTCACACCACATCACCATGCATGAAATGGTGATCGACGGCGGAGCGTCGCTAGGCGCATGACCGAGCCGGGGTTTTCAGGAAAACGGGTGCTAGTCGCCGGCGCGTCCGAAGGAGTGGGCCGGGAAACCGCGCTGCTGTTCGCCGCCGAAGGGGCCACCGTACTGGCCGTAGCCCGCAACACTGTGCGGCTCGACGCACTGAAAGCAGAAGCGGACGGCAAGGTGGTCGCCATCGCGGGCGACCTGACCGACGAGGATTTCGTGGACCACCTGGCGGCGGAGACCGGCCACGTCGATGTTCTTGTCAATATAGCGGGGCGCACCGCCCATGCGCCTTTTCTGGATTCCGACCCCAAGATCTGGCGCGCCGCCTGGGAACTAAACGTCTTTGCGCTGCTGCGCCTCAGCCAGGCTATCGCCCGCGGCATGGTTACCCGTAAGCAGGGGCATATCATCAACGTCTCATCGGTTTTAGCGCGGCAGGTTTATCCGCTGACGATGTTCTACGCGGCAACCAAACACGCCACCGCGGCGCTGACCCGCGGCATGCGGCTAGAACTGGCGGAGCACGGCGTACGCGTCACCGAGATAGCACCGGGTCTTCTGGATACCGGTCTGATGGCGCAGGCCGACCACCCGATGGTGGTGCAGGCCTATGCCAAGCGCGAAGCCGACCGCCTACCGGCAGCGGAGGTCGCGCGCGCGATCCTGTATGCGGCGGGCACCGAGCCCGACACCGCGCCGGAACTGATTGCGCTGAACCCCCACGGACAGCTTTGACCAATAATCACCAGGAACAAGGAGAACAAAAATGGATATGGGACTGACAGGAAAAGTTGCCTGGGTCACCGGCGCGACGGGCGCCATCGGCCGCGAAATCGCGCTATCTTTTGCGCGGGAAGGCACGCGTGTCGCAGTTTCCGCCAGAACGGAAGAATCCGTTGCCTCGCTGGTGGAAGAGATCAAGAGCTCCGGCGGCGATGCCATGCCCGCGGCTGTCGACGTTACCGATACCGCCGCGGTAAAAGCCGCCGCTCAATCCGTAATCGACGGGATGGGCGGCATCGATGTTTTAGCCACCACCGTCGCCGTGCCCGCGTTCGGCCCGTTTTTGGAAATCGACGGAAACGTGTTTCGTCAGGCGCTGGAAGTAAAGTATCTGGGCTATATCAACTGTTTTCAGGCGGTGCTGCCGCACATGGCAGAACGGAAAAGCGGGTCGATCGTCGCCATCACCGGCACCGGCGGCAAGCTGCCAATTAGTATTCACCTGCCCGGCGGTAGCGTGAACGCGGCGCTGAACCTGGTGCTTAAGGGTCTTGCCAACGAATACGGCGAAAAAGGCATCCGCGTGAATGCGGCGTCGCCGGGGCCGATAATGTCCGAGCGCCAGCAGCAGATGATCGATGCCGGCATGGGCAATCCGGCCAAGGGCATTCCTATGGGCCGCCTGGGCGAGGCAGACGAGGTGGCTGATGCGGTGGTGTTCCTCGCCAGCGAACGTGCCGCCTATATCACCGGCCAGGTACTGTCGCTCGACGGCGGCGGGATCAAAGCGCTGTAGGCTCACCGGCTAAAGACCCTGTCTTTCGCCGGAATCAAGTCGCACAATAATGTATCCTGGAGAAAGCTGGGCTCTCCTGCCGTTTAGAGGACCAGCTTGTAGCCGCCAGGCTCAGTTACAAGAAGCACCGCATTCGACGGGTCACGTTCGATTTTCTGGCGCAGGCGGTACACATGGGTTTCCAGCGTGTGGGTGGTGACGCCGGAATTGTAGCCCCAGACCTCGTTCAGCAGTATATCGCGTCCGATCACCTTGTCGCCGGCGCGGCACAGATATTTCAGGATCGCCGTTTCTTTTTCGGTCAGCCGGATCTTGCGGTCGCCGTTTTCGGGATCGACCAGCATTTTCGCCGCCGGGCGGAATGAATAGGACCCTATATTAAAGATCGAGTCCTCGCTGGTTTCTTGCTGACGCAACTGGGCGCGGATCCGCGCCAGCAATACGCCAAACTTGAACGGCTTGGTCACGTAATCATTGGCGCCTGAATCGAGGCCCAGGATCGTATCGGCCTCTGTATCGGCGCCGCTCAGCATGATGATTGGGGCATTGACGCCGGCGCGCCGCATCATGCAGCACAGTTCCCGGCCATCCATATCTGGCAGCCCGACATCAAGAATCAGCAGTTCATGATTAGCGCTCTTGACCAACTCCAGTGCATCCGCGCCGTTAGCAGCCTCGTCGATGGCAAATTCTTCATTTAGCTGCAACTGATCGCGCAGGGATTCGCGCAACGCATCGTCGTCGTCAACCAACATGAGGCTCCTACCGTTAACCATGTATCCGCTTTCTTTGATCTATTTCTGACATAGGGCACGCCCCTAGGTCAGAGATTGCATGTTTGATCCTTCGGTTCAACGAACCTCCCGAAAGCGTTATTCAAACGTTAACGGTCGACCCGCGGCCCGGTTAGGCTGTTTCCGCCTGCACGGGGCAGGAAATACCGCGCGCCGCCTGCCTTCAGCCTTGGTTTATATATAATACAGGGGGGTTAAGGGATAATTTCTATGGCATGGTATTTTCTTCTAAAACCCCGTCATGGCAGATATCATCGCCGCCAGGAATGGGTCGCGCGAATATTATGCTCAGGTCATGGAAGGGGCACTGAGCCGGTACCGTGGGAGGGTGAACGTGCGGGCGGCAAAATCAGCCAGCATCTCGGTTCAGTGCTAGACCCTTTCCCTAGATTGGAAATATCGAAACCGACGCCTTATAAGCAGATATGGATTTGGTCGTTAAACCGAACGGCATTGCCAGCTATGGTGACAGAACCTATCGTTGTGCGATTGGTCGCGGCGGTTTTGTCAGTGACAAAACGGAAGGCGACGGGGCGAGCCCGGTGGGCCGGTACCGGTTGATCCGCGCGTTATACCGCGCCGACCGCATGGGGCCGCCGAAGACACATCTTACCCTTACCCCGATCGCGGAAACAGATGGTTGGTGCGACGATCCGGCGGACACCGCCTATAACACGCAGGTAACGCTTCCCTATCCGGCAAGCTGCGAGAAGCTGGCCCGCGACGACCGGCTCTACAACATCATCGTCGTGACCGACCACAACAACGATCCGGTCGTTCCAGGCGTGGGCAGTGCAATTTTCGTTCACGTGGCAGACGGCGCGGATTATGCCCCGACCGAAGGCTGCATCGCGTTTTCGGAAACGGATCTTCGGGAAATTCTGGGTCAGTGGGTGCCGGGCGACGACCGGTTCGTCATCGGCGTCGCTTAGACCCTGACCTCAGTCTCTTTGCGCCCTCGCCCCGAAAATGGCGGTGCCGACCCGCACTTCGGTCGCCCCCAGCCGAACGCCGGTTTCGAAATCCGCCGACATGCCCATGCTGAGACGCGTCAGCCCGTTGCGTTTTGCGATATCGGCTAGAAGCGCAAAATGTAGCGCCGGGCTCTCATTTACCGGCGGAATACACATCAGTCCCACCACCGGCAGGCCGTAGTCATAAATGCATTTGCCAATAAACCCATCGGCGTCCAGCGGCAGCACCCCGGCTTTTTGTTCTTCCTCGCCGGTGTTTACTTGTACGAACAATTCGGGGCGCCGGTCCTGTTTGTCGATTTCACCTGCAAGGATGCGGGCGAGCTTTTCCCGGTCGAGGGTCTGGATGACGTCGAACAGCGCCACCGCGTCGCCCGTCTTGTTGGTCTGTAACGGCCCGATCAGATGAAGTTCGGAGCCCGGGTATGCTTCTTTAAGGGGTGGCCATTTTTCCTGCGCTTCCTGGACCCGGTTTTCCCCGAACACCCGATGTCCTGCCACCAGCGCCGCGCGGGCCCGGTCCGCGGGGTGGGATTTCGATACCGCGATCAGCGAGACATCGCCCGGATCGCGGCCGACATCCTTCGCCGCCGCCGCTACACCGTCACGCACGGCAGAAAGGTTCCACTTTATCGTGTCGGAAAGATCGGTCTCCGCAGTCATGGGTGGCAGACTAGATCATTTTCCCCACGCGCGGAAATGCCGCGCCGGTCTATTCGTCGCCGGTATAGGGGAAATGCTTTTCGATGTGGCGGAC
>CAJWUK010000012.1 GCA_913047365.1 uncultured Alphaproteobacteria bacterium
AGAACCTGGGGTCGAATTCGTCTTCTCGCTTCCCTTGAGTCGGAAAGGCGGGTGGAAACCATCACCATTTTTATGCGCGCTTCGAGATCGTAGGCCGTAATGAGTTCGTCATTGACAATGGCCGCGATCCGCTGAACGGACTGCGCCGACACGCCGTCGCTCGGTGCTGTCAGAGCCGCGATAAAAAGCCCGCCGATAAGGAAATTTGAAAACTTTTTCATACCGTTCGAACGTTCGTCCTGAAACCTGTTTCGGGAATATATCTCCCTGTTAGCGGGGTTTCCAACAAATCCGCAAACTCAGTTAACGCCGGTGGATGTCGCGACCTCGCCCAACGTCCGGAAGATCACCTGGAACATGATCGTATCGGTTGGCTGGACATCGCGGTTGCGTGTAAAGGTTCGGCTGTAATCCACCCCAAATTCGAAACAGTCGTCTGCATATCGGAAAAATGCGCCGTGCCGGAGCGTGCCGCCGCCGCTGGTGAGATCCCGTCGGGTGTTGATACCGAACTGGTAGAAATCGAACAAAGTAGAGGACAAACCAAGCGAAATTTGTTCCCGGTCGCCGAATTTGTCGTCCGGATCTAGGGCGTCCTCAATTTCCTGCTGGTCGATCGATAGGTAATTCACATCAAGACGAAGCGAGTCCGTGCCTACGCTGCTTCTCAGTTCGTTACTGCTGGAGGAGAAGTCGTCTTTGTCGAGGCGAAACCTATAAAGCGCATTGATGTATTCGGAGAGGGTGATCCGCACCCGGCCGACGATGTCTGAAAAATGTTCATCCAGGCCGGTGTCCTTCCCGAAAACGTCACTCTCATCCAAGCGATAGCTCTGGCCAATAAAGAACGAACTGCTCCCGCCATTCACTCCAAAAATACCGCTGCTCAGCCCATAGTTAATTCTTGTCCCGCCTTCGACCCGGTCGATGCCGGTAAACCTGTTTTCCGAAAACAGGTTTGTGTCGTCAAATTCGAAACTCAGGCTGTCTTCGTTTGGGATGAGTTCCCGGTTCTGGCCGCCGGGCGAGACGATGAAACTGACGATCGGTTCCACAACCTGGGTGAAATGGCTATCTGTCCGAGCCAGCGGCAGACGCCAGTCCAGGCCCGCCTGCGGAAAAATCCGCCCGGTGAATCCCGATTTCGTGTTCAACGTGTTGTCTGGATCGACCACGTCGTTTACCTGATAGGCATCCGTCTGAAGGGACGCGAAGACCCGATAGATTTCACCGGAATCGGCGGTATATGGCAGTTCCCATTTAGTCAGAGCGGATGCTCGCCGGGTGTTGGTCCCGTCCGTGCGCATAAGCCCCAGTAGGTTGGCATCAACCTGCCATTGGCCGCCAAAAGGTCCCGGTTCGCCGACATAGTTGAAATCGAGCTTTGGCAGCACAATCGGCGTGTCACCTGGGTCATCACCTGCCCGTAACCCGCGGAAATAGTAGGCATTCGCTGACGCGAAGCTCCTGCCGCCAAAACCTTCGGCATACAAGCGGTTTTCCAAAGTGTTCTTGCTTTCGAAATTGTACCGCCGCAGATAGGTGTCGTCGGTCACCAGGAAAACGTTGGTTCCCCCTCGCCATGTTCGGTCGAATTCGTACTGAAGGTCGCCCTTGATGTGACCGCGGATATTGTCGTCATTGCCGGAATCGTTGCTGCCGTGGGCCAGGCTGCCGCTTAGAACATAGTCTGTATTGCTCAGTCGATGGCGGAACTCACCTGCGCCGACGATCCCTTCATTGGTGGTAAATGTTGGTGTGATCGTCCCATCCATATTGGGCGCAATATCAATGTAAAAAGGCGTCTTCACCAAAAACCCCAGGTCGCTGTGGTTCCCGTAGGACGGAATCAGGAAGCCGGTCCGGCGTTCGACGGTTGGATCGGGATGAGACAGATACGGTGTATAAAAAACCGGAATACCGTGCAATTCCAGGAAAGCGTCCCTGTAAGAAACTTTCTTGGATTTCTGATCGTGCTCAACGCGATACGCCTTTACCTGCCATATCGGCGCGCGTGAGGGATCCTTTTCGCATAGCTTGCACGGCGAATAGACCGCCTTTCGGAACTCCGTCTTTTGTCCGCCAATCCGGAGGGCATCCGCAGCGGCGATGCGTGCATTTTCCGACAGGCGGATACGCATGTTCTCTATCACGCCGTTTCTAAGGTCGCCTGTAAGATTTACGCGGTCGGCGAAAATAACCTCGCCGCTGGGTTCCAGCAGGCTGACATTGCCGGTGGCCATAACGGTATCCTCGCGCCGGTTATAAGTCACTGAATCGGCGAGAAGCGTCCTGGCACCCTGCGACAGCTCGACATTACCGGTTGCGACAACCAGCCCCAGGCGCTGCTCGTTGCGTAGTTGGTCGGCTTTGAAAAGAACCGGGATGTCTTTTTGAACCCGGGTGCCGGTCTGTGCCCATGCGGCTGACGACAGGAACCATAAGACGATGCAGATACCCCACCCGGTTCGTGGCAGCATCTCAACCGTCCTCAAGGTGAAGCAGCACGGCGATTGCCAGGAACGAGGTGATAAGGGCCGGGCTCCAGGCCGACATAACCACTGGAATTTTCGAGGATACGCCCAGCGCATAAATCACGTCTGACAGAAAATAGAGGAGAAAGCCTGTTCCGATTCCCAGAGCAAGAATCACTGCTGCACCGCCCCGGCGGACCGGACGCAGAGAGAAGGTAGCCGCCAAAATGACCACAGAAGCCAGCATCAACGGTAGCGCCAGATGGCTGTGCCAATGCAACAGATGCCTTACCCCAGAAAACCCGGTGGCTTCCAGTACTTTGATAAAACTTGGCAGCGCCCAGAAAGAGATGGTTTCGGGGGGCGCGAAACTGTCGTTGATATTATTGGGGGTCAGATCTGTCGGTAATCGTCTGAGATCGTGTTTAACGGGAGGCCGGTTGGGCTGGGTAATGGTGGCGTCGTCCAGGCGCCAGAAACCCCTTTCCAGAAGGGCGTTGGCGGAATCGATACGCCCGACAAATTTATCGTTGTCTTCCATCAGGAAAACAATCACGTTGTCCAGGCGCATGTGTCGCGGGGAAATATTCCGGGCGTGCAGAATGTAGTGTCCGTCGCCCGTGGACTGCCGGAACCAGAGCCCCTGATTGGCAAGCGAGGCCAGGCTCGATTTTCCGCGGATATATTTGGCTT
Source organism: uncultured Alphaproteobacteria bacterium (assembly GCA_913047365.1). Classification (GTDB taxonomy): domain Bacteria; phylum Pseudomonadota; class Alphaproteobacteria; order MPNO01; family UBA830; genus CAJWUK01. The sequence continues at coordinate 3,168 of CAJWUK010000012.1, forward strand.
CCAATATTTCGTATTTCAGAAGCATCGCTGAAGAAAACGGATTGAAGACGGCGATCTTGAAAAGACCAACAAGAATCGCAATCGTGATAGGTGGCGCGAGGAATTGCCAGATGGAAACGCCAGCCGACCGGGCCACGACGAATTCGTGATGTCGGTTAAGACGCCAGAACGCGAACATCGCGCCCAAAAGAGCCGAAAACGGAATTGCTTTCTCAATCATGGTCGGCAGCTTGAGAAGCGCCATCGAAATGACTGCCTGAACGGCGAGTTCCTGTTCCCGCGCTGACACACGGCGGAAAAGCTCCAACGTATCGAAGATGGTGATGATAGATACCAGCCCCGCCGTAAATGCAATTAAGGAGAAAAAGAATTGTTTGCCGATATAGGCTGACAAGGTGCGCGAAAGCCTCATGCCGGCGCCTCTTCAGTCCGTCGTGGACGCCGTTTGCTGGCGTTTCTTGCCATCAGCGCAAAAAAGACAATCGCTGTAAGGGCGGGTAGGGCATACATTGCCGATTCCGTCTGGGGAATTTTTTCACCCAGGCTTTTCAGTCCAAGCACGCTGACCTGAACGATCAGCACCGCGCATACCGCGAAGAAAATCCTTTTGAATTGGCCGCGACGGTTGAATTCGCCCCCCAGAAGCATCGCTAGCGCGATAGAAGCGAACGCCAGATACAGCAACGGAGACGACAATCGAAAAATGCCTTCCATCCTCAACTTGCGGTACTGGAAAAGCTGATCCGCCTGTTCGGACGGGAAAAAGAGTTCGCTCAAAAACCGTTCGCGCGGTTCACGCCACAAATCTATGTCTGCCTTGTTCAACGTGCTCAGGTCAAAGGTGTAGCGTTCGAAATAGAGCAGGGACAGCCTGCCGTCATCGGCGGCCACTTCCTGGCGGTTGCCGTTGATCATCAGAACGCGCGGCCCTTTTTCGCTTGCGACAATGGCGCCCTTTTCCGCCATCACCGTCACCGGTTTCTCCGGTTTCCTCTCGTCATGGACGATAATGCCGAACAGTTCGCCGTTATTGCCGCGTTTGTGAATGAACACCGTAATGCCATCCACTACCGGGTTAAATACACCTTCCTGAAGGAAAATCGATGAAAGTTCCGTACGGAACTCCCGCTGCATATCCTTGAATTCCCTAAACGTCGAAGGCATCAGGTAAAGGGAATTCAGGTAACCCATGGCGACGAGTACTACCGTTAGGATCAGCGCGGGGCGGCCGATCGCCGACGGTTTCATACCGCTGGCTCGCAGCACGACAATTTCGTTATCGCTGACCATGCGGTTGTAGGTGAACATGATCGCTGCAAACAGGGCAATTGGGCCGATAAGAGATAGGAACGTCGGCAAGAGCAGAAGGGTAAAGGTGATAAATGTCGTTACTGACAAACCGCGATTGACGATCATATCAACAAAGCGCAGCGACTGCGTCAGCCAGACGATGCAGGTCAGGCTGGCGGCGACGCCGACCGTCCACCAGATAAGTTGCCGAAGAAGGTAAATGTGAAGCTGGCCCATTGCCGCACTATATGATTTTGGGATTCCACTGTCACAAACGATTTGTGACTTGAAAACAAGGCACTAAAAGATTTGATGGCGTTGTGAACGGAGCGATTCAGTCGTCGACGATATTCGGGTCTTCGTATCCCGGATAGGGCCAGGACTTGATCAGCTTCCAGCTGGTATCGGTTTGTTGGATCAGATGAGAATGACCCGATACCAGGTCCAGACGAAGAACTTCCCGGACGGCCGGGGTGGCGACGTGAACCCAGATATATTCGGGCCGCCAGTCGGACAGGTATTTGCGTAGGTTCGGCGGCGTCGGGCGCTGCGTGACAATAACCTCTCCAACAAGGTTCACATGCGTGTTGACCAGATATCGGGCCATAACCGCGAATTGCCCATTGCCTGTGGGGTCGAAAATCGCAAAGCGTGACCCCCTGGGCAACGTCTTCACCGTTTCCGCCATTACGGCACGAATGTGAACTTTGGGTGGATGTAGATCGAAGCGTATTTTATAGGCAAGGGCGATGGGGCTGATCAGAAGGAGTGCGATGATCAGCCAGGTCAGGTCCCGCGACGGCCACGGCGTGACCCAGCGCCGCCAAAGCAGTGCAAGTCCGTAGGCGCCGAACAGCACGCAGGCACCGCCGATATGCATGTTATATCGCCAGAACGAAGCGGCTCTTAACCCTTCGCCGCCGAATGCGGCCACGTAAGCGAAATACAGAAATCCCGTATATCCGACAAACAATGTTGCTACGACCAGGGCCAGCCGGTCTAACGGGTGGTTTATACGAATCAGGGCTCTGATTGCTAACCCGCAGGCGACAAGCATGACGAAAAAATACCCGCCCTTCTTGGAGGCAACGATCAGCATCTGGTGCGCAATGGTTATCAGGTGATCCGTGAGCCATTTTTCGCGCGGCAGAATCCCGAATTCACCCTGAATCCCGTTTACATCAAGGTGAAGCCGCCACAGAAAATAAATGGAAATGGGCGGAATTAGCATGGCCGGAAAGAACCGGAAGGACTGGGCGATTGAAATTTTGGGATCGCGCAGGATAACGGCGGCCGCACCGGCGAAGACCAGCAGGAACAGAACCAGGTTCACCTGTTTGACCGTAATCAGGGCGGCCGCGATCAGTCCGAACGACCAGGCTAGGCTTGCTGGCTCGACTTCGTCTTCGTTACCCGAAAGGATATCGACCAGCCGCCAGGCGATGTAAGTCAGCATGCCGACAAGAACGGCAGTTGCGGTGTCCGCATAGGCTGTAAAGACGATTTTGGGAACGAAGGTGGGATTGAATCCGGTCACCGCCAGGCCGCCAAGCGCGCAGTAAAGCCAGCCGATCCGTTTTGCCGGGACGGCTTTCAGGCTCATCGGAACCGATGCTGCCGATGACGGGGCGGTGATCGCGCTTCGGATCGATCTCCCAACCGATACCGCGAAGGCCGCCAAGAGAAACAGGTTGAACACGCCGGTGATGTTTTCCGTGAGGTGCCCCGCGATGCGGCTGGTCATAAAGGTGAAATAGGCGAGGCCGTGGGGATACGCCGGAAAGACAGATGTCGCCGGCGGCTTTCCTTGGCCTGGGAAAAAGTCGTGCATCACGATGTAGCGGGAATTCGGCACCCAGTTCGTGAATTCGTCCCATTGCGAAATCAGCATGCAAGCGGCAAGCCAAATCGCCGGAAGGGAAAGCAGAAACGCACGGCCGACATCCGCCGTCAGCCAGTCTTTATACGATCTGCGTATCACGAATGCTCCTACCACTGCGCAGATCGCCAGGCCGATGGCGACCGTGCGAAACGGAATATCCATTAATCCGGCAAATACAGGATACGCGAAGCCGATCACGGCCCAGCCGAGGACCAGGTTCATCTCCGGCAGGGATTTACGGCGGGAAACCGCAGCGCCCAAGACAATCAGCGCGAACGCTACCAAGATTGCCGCACCGAGACCCGCAATCTGATCCAGGGTCGGCGTGAAATATTCAATCAGTCTGGACATAGTTTCCCGGAACAGATGCAATACGCAGAACTCGAACCCAATCTATACAATGGACAGGCCGGTGCCAATTTTACACACGGCCGAATTCCGGCTTTTCCGAATTTAGATTTTCAAACTTGATGTAATGATTGATACATTAGCTGCTATTTCAACGAACCAATAGCGGCCTGACGGCGCGCTCTTCTTACCGGAGTAATGCAATGAAAATAAGTTTTTCCGCCCCATCGCTTCCGCGGACTGGACCCCTTGCAGTCGGTGTTTTATCCGGTGGAAAACTGCTGGCGACAGCCGAACGCTTAGACAAGGCAACAGACGGTGCTATTGGACGCGCCATGCGCGCTAGCCGCTTCAATGGTGAAACAGGGCAATCGCTGACGATTATGGCCCCCTCCGGGGTTGGCGCCAGCCGGATCATCATGCTGGGTCTTGGCGATGCCCAACGGTTCGACGATCTGGCGGCGCAGGCCCTAGGCGGCCGCGCGTGGAAAGCAATGGCAGGTACCGGCGACAAGGCTGCGCATTTTGCTATCGATCCGGTAAATGGATCGCACCTGAAAACGGCGGACATCGCGGCCAACGCCGCCTACGGCGCGTTACTCGGATCCTACCGGTTCGACAAGTACCGCACCCGGGAAAAGGATGACGCGAAGCCCAGTGTCCGGACACTGACGATTGCGTCGCGAAATTCGGATCAGGCGAAAAAGGGCTTCGCCCGGTTTGAGAAAATTGCTGATGGTGTGTTCTTTACCCGAAATCTGGTGTCGGAACCCGCGAACGTCATCTATCCCGCAACCCTGGCGCACCAGGCGCGCCGCCTGACTAAGCTTGGGGTGAAGGTTCAGGTTCTCGACGAAAAGCAGATGGCGAAACTGAATATGGGCGCGTTGCTGGGGGTCGCCCAGGGGTCTGCAAACAAGCCGCGCCTGGTTGTGTTGCGCTGGGACGGCGCGCCCCGTGCCAAGAACAAGGCACCGATAGCGTTTATTGGCAAGGGTGTGACCTTCGATACCGGCGGTATTTCCATCAAGCCCGCAGGCGGTATGGAAGACATGAAATGGGATATGGGCGGATCGGGTGTCGTGATCGGCCTGATGAAGGCGCTGGCCGGCCGTAAGGCCAAGGTCAATGCCGTTGGCATCGTCGGGCTGGTCGAAAACATGCCGTCGGGCACAGCGCAGCGTCCGGGCGATGTCGTGAAGACCATGTCGGGCCAGACCGTGGAGGTGATCAATACCGACGCCGAAGGCCGGCTCGTTCTGGCGGATGCCATGTGGTACTGCCAAGACCGGTTCAATCCTCACACGATGATTGATCTGGCAACCCTTACTGGAGCGATTATCGTCTCGCTCGGTAACGAAAACGCCGGGTTGTTCGCCAATGACGATGAAATTTGCGACCGGCTTACTGCTGCCGGCAAGTCGGTGGGCGAACCTGTCTGGCGGATGCCGCTGGGTGATGCCTATGATAAAATGATCAACTCGGATATCGCTGATATGAAAAATATCGGTGGCCGCTGGGGCGGTTCGATCACCGCGGCGCAGTTCCTGCAGCGTTTCGTAAAGGATGGCGTCAAATGGGCGCATCTCGATATTGCGGGTGTTACCTGGTCGAACAAAGAAGTGCCTACTGTTCCGAAGGGTGGCACTGGTTTCGGTGTCCGCTTGCTCGACCGACTGGTGTCGGAAAACTACGAAAGCTGACGACGGCACAGTGACAGAAATCAGCTTCTATCATCTGCTGCACACGCCGGTTGAACGGGCGTTGCCGAAACTGATCGAAAAGGTGCTGGAAAGCGGCGCCCGGGCCGTGATCCGCGCCGGATCATCGGAGAGGGCGGAGGCATTGTCCGGCGCGTTATGGACCTATGATCAGGATTCTTTTTTGCCGCACGGCACAGCGCACGACGGAAATCCGGATAAACAGCCGATCTGGATTACCACGGAAGACGACAATCCGAATGGGGCGGAGATTCTGATCGTCACTGATGGCGCAGCCACCGGCGGGCTAGAGACCTACAAACGGTGCCTGGAAATGTTCGACGGCCGGGACGAGGAGGCGGTCGCCGAAGCGCGCCGCCGCTGGACCGAATACAAGGCCGCCTCCCATGATCTAACCTATTGGCAACAGACCGAGCGCGGCGGCTGGGAAAAACAGGCCTGAATCCCGTCCAGGGCTTGTTTCGCACTTGCGAATTGACCGGTTGCCCCCTTATCGCGAACCGTCTATAAGGCCCGCCGAATTCAAGAGTAGGAGCCTAGCCCAAATGGCAATCGAACGGACGCTTTCCATCATCAAGCCTGACGCAACGCGCCGGAATATAACCGGCGCCATCGTTGCGCGTTTCGAAGAAGCCGGGCTCCGCGTCGTCGCGCAGCGGCGGGCGCATCTGACGCAGGAACAGGCCGAACAGTTTTATGCCGTCCATCGCGAACGGGCGTTTTTCGAAGATCTTTGCACTTTCATGACCTCGGGGCCGGTGGTGGTGCAGGTTCTGGAAGGCGAAGAGGCCATCTCCAGGAACCGCGAAGTCATGGGAGCTACGAACCCTGCAAACGCCGATGAAGGCACTATCCGGCGAGATTTCGGTGAATCGGTTGAAGCGAATTCCGTGCACGGCTCGGATGCGCCCGAAACAGCGGCAGAGGAAATTGGTTTCTTTTTCAGCCAGATCGATATTGTCGGCTGAACGGCGTAGTCAGAATCGCAAAAAGGCGGGGTTAACCCCGCCTTTTTATTGGGATTGAGAGCTTTCTATAGTAACGTCAGGGCCATCAGCCCGACAATGGCGATCACCACGATGGTCCCGATAAAGGTCATCCTCGCGAAATCTTCCCAGCCCTTTTGATGACGGGCAATTTCTTTTTCCATATCTAGCGCCATCTGACGGTCACTCCTTCAGCTTGGAATTTCGTTCAAAAACGATTTATACCGCGCAAATTCTTGTGGGTGAACCGTGCATTTGGGGTCACGCCGGGCCATCCGGTGGGTTTACGAGAACGTTCCCCAATTCTGTAACTCCGTCGATCGCCACTTTCTCGTCGACGATAGATGTTTTGCCCGAGGCCACCAGCGAGAGGGCATAGGGATAACAGCGGTGTTCGGCTTCCAGCACGCGCGTGGCCAGAACATCCGCCGTATCGTCCTGCAAAACCGGCACAGCGGCCTGACAGATAATCGGTCCGGAATCCATCGCCGGGCGTACGAAATGAATGGTACATCCCGTGAACCGGACACCGTCTTCAATAACGCGCTCGTGGGTCTGCAGCCCCTTGTAGGCAGGTAGCAGGGATGGGTGGATGTTCAGAATCCGGTCGAACCAGCGGGATACGAAATGTTCCGTCAGAAGCCGCATGAACCCTGCGAGGCAGACCAACTCCACTTCCGCTGCGACAAGCCTTTCGTGCAGCACATCTTCGAACGATTCCCGGCGGTCGAACTCGCGATGATTGACAACATCTGTTCCGATTCGCGCCCGCGCTGCGAAGTCGAGACCCGAAGCTGTCGGTTCGTTGGATATCACCCGGACGATATCCGCCGGATAGCCGTCCGTCTGCGATGCCTTAACCAACGCCTGCATGTTGGATCCGCGTCCGGAAATCAGAACGGCGGTTTTCATGGTTGCCAGGCGTTCGCTAGGGACGGGATCAGGACCTGTTCGTACCCGTCCGTGACTATGACCTCACCGATCACCAGGGCGTCTTCGCCGGCATCGGAAAGAATTTTGCAAGCCGTTTCCCCGTCCTCCGCGGCAACGACGACCACCATGCCGATACCGCAGTTGAAGGTGCGGATCATCTCCTCGCGTGGCACTTTGCCGCTTTCAATCAGCCATTTGAATATATCAGGTAGCGGCCACGAGGCTGCGTCGAGATGCACACCCATTCCGTTGGGCAAGATACGGGGAATGTTTTCCGTTAGTCCGCCACCGGTAATATGGGCGAAAGCCTTTGCCATCCCTGCTTTGTGGAGTGATAGGCAGGATGAAACATAGATCCGCGTCGGTGTCAGAAGCGCTTCGCCCCAAGTCGCACCATCCATAAACGGGCTGACATTCGCGAATCCGATTTTCTGGCTTTCTAGGACATGGCGGACCAGGGAAAACCCGTTGGAGTGGACACCGGACGACGGCAGGCCGAGGACGATATCGCCCGGCCCAACGTTGCCCACCGGTAGCAGATTTTCCCGCTCCGCCGCCCCGACGGAAAATCCTGCCAGGTCATAATCTTCGTCGCTGTACATACCCGGCATTTCGGCAGTTTCGCCGCCGATCAAAGCGCAACCGGCCAGACGGCATCCTTCCGCGATGCCGGAAACGACGCTGGCGGCCGCAGCGGGATCCAGTTTTCCGGTGGCGAAATAATCGAGAAAGAACAAAGGCTCCGCGCCCTGAACGACTAAATCGTTGACGCACATGGCAACTAGGTCAATCCCGACTGTGTTGTGAATGCCGGTATCAATAGCGATTTTCAGTTTTGTTCCGACCCCATCCGTAGCGGAAACCAGGATGGGATCGGTGAATCCGGCGGCTTTGGGATCGAACAGGCCGCCGAAGCCGCCCAGCCCGCCCATAACACCGGTCCGGTTCGTGGAAACCGAAAGCGGCTTGATCCGTTCTAAAAGCTCTGAACCGGCATCAATGTCGACACCGGAATTTTTGTAACTGGGTCCGTTAATGACTGCGACGCCTCGGATGAATTTGATAAGATGGACGGATGAAAGTTCCAAAATCTTCTTACCGCCTCAGGATAGCGAATGCCCGCCCGAATCTGAACGCGGTCGTCATATTCCGTTTTTGGTTCGTGGCTCTGGGAATTCTATCTTTTCTCGGCTCGGCCGGTGCGCGGGCACAAACCGCCGATGTCTATACTGTAACCGGCGTATCGGTGGACATTACCGCCGCCGCCGCCGCCGCCGCCCGCAAGCAGGCTATTGAAGAAGGTCACCGGCTTGCGCTGAACCGATTGCTGCAACGTCTGGTCCTAAGAGAGCATTTAAACCGCATTCCCACCCTTACCCGTGCGGAATTAGATTCGCTGGTTTTAAGTTTCGGGATCGATTCGGAAAGACGTTCTTCGGTCCGATATATCGGTGATCTGCGGTTTCAGTTCGGCCGGGCAGGGGTTCGGGCATTTCTGCAGAAGCTGAATGTCGGATTCGCTGAAACCCGGTCGAAGAATATCCTGTTGCTGCCGGTTTATTCTGTCGCTGGGGCATCTTTGTTATGGGACGATCCGAATCCGTGGCTCAACGCTTGGAACCAGATTTCGCCTTCTGACGGCCTGGTGCCTATCCGGCTACCGGCCGGCGATCTAACCGACATACGAGATATCACCGCGGAGCAGGCGGCCAGCGGCAACGAGCGGCAACTCACCCTTATTGCCGAAAGATACGGCGCCCACGCGGCCCTGGTTGCAAAGGCCTCGCAGGACCTAGACCCGGCTACGGGTACCACCATGATCAATGTAGCCACCCGGTATTTTGGCGGCGGCGGGTGGGAAAGCACCGTAATCCAAAGCTTCGCTTTCGGAGAAGGCGAAACGGCTGAAACGGTCCTTGTCCGGGCGGCGCAGGAAGTTTCGCGCCAGATCGAGGAAGACTGGAAACGCGGAAATCTACTTCGGTTCGACCGCTCCAGCGAATTGATTGCCGATCTTGCCATTGAAGACCTGCGCGAATGGGTCGAAATCCGCCAGCGCCTGCGCCAGATCGCGTTTCTCCGGAACACGCAGCTTGTTTCCGTTTCCCGGCGACAGATGTCCGTTCGGCTGAGTTTCTTTGGCGACGCGCAACAGCTTCGCGTAGCGCTTGACCAGCGCGATCTTGTTCTCGAGCAGAGCGAAGTGAACTGGACCCTGCGTGACCGACGGACAGGACCTGACGTCACGCCCGCTGAAAAGGAGCGGTAACAAAAGTGAATCTGCCCAATCTTATCACCTTCGGGCGTTTGCTCAGCGTTCCTGTGGCGGTTTACCTGTTGATGCAATCGGCCTATCTGGGGGCCTTTCTTCTGTTTTTACTTGCCGGCATTTCCGACGGTATTGACGGGTACTTAGCTAAGACCCGAAACCAGACAACCGAACTGGGCGCCATTCTCGACCCGCTTGCCGATAAAGCGCTGCTGGTCAGTGTCTATGTCACCCTGGGCCTACAGGGAAACCTGCCGAACTGGCTGGTGGTACTGGTGGTGTTTCGCGATCTGCTTATCGTCGGCGGGGTGATTATTCTTTTCCTGGTCCGGCTCGACGTCAAAATGTGCCCCCTGATTGTCAGCAAGATCAACACGGCAGCCCAAATCGCGCTTGCCACTTTGGTCCTCGCGGAGTTGGGCTTCGAACTCCAGGTCATGTGGCTGGTTGAAATTGCGATTTACATGGTTGCGGCGACAGTGCTGGTTTCCGGCGCCAGCTATATGGTGGCCTGGACCCGGCAGATGGCGGGCATTGAGGATAAGACCGGTCCCGGCGCAAAATGACGGGTAGAGACATACAGTTGCCGCTGGATCTGCGGCATCGCGCCGCCATGGGGCGTGACGACTTTCTCGTGTCACCTTCCAACAGCGAGGCCGTCGCCTGGATAGACAGGTGGCCAGACTGGCCAGGGCCCGCCCTGGTCCTGGTGGGGCCGCCCGGATCGGGGAAAACCCATCTTGGCCGAGTCTGGCAGAAACAGGCGGAAGCGGTAGCCCATGATTTCGAAAATCCCGTTTCGCCATCGGGCGAACTCAATTGTTTCTTCGTTGACGGTATCTGCGCCGATTACGATGAGGATTTATTTCACCTGTTCAATTCCGTTTCAGAGTCGAAGGGCCATCTTCTGATATCGGCCGAGATACCGCCCGTGCGGTGGGAGAACCGGCTGGCGGATTTGAAATCACGCCTGGCCGCGGCCCCCAATATTACTATTCAAATGCCAGATGAGACGCTGATTGCTGCGGTTATGCTAAAAATGTTCAGCGATCAGCAGATGGATGTTTCCACTGACGTATTGTCATATCTGTTGAACCGAATGGAGCGTTCGTTTGAAGCCGCCCGGACCCTTGTCGATGCGCTGAATAGTGCGTCGCTGGCGCAACGGCGTGGCATAACCGTGCCGCTGGCGCGGGAAGTTCTGACGAAACTGGCCGGCTAGGAGGCGGTCATCTTCGGCGGCGTGTTCTGCGGCGGGCCCAGGCCTGCTATCTGCCCCATCTCTTCCAGAGTATGCTGACAGATATAATCCTCCCACCGCGCGCCGCGTTCGCTGGTCCAGTTCGACGAATTCTTCCTTTGCGTGGATCAACGTCAAATCGGCATTGGCAAGGTTCTCGCCGATACCGGCGGCATCAGGCAGACCCGCATATCCGCTGCTCAGGATGACAATCCGGTGTCCTGTTAACGCGATGGAGGCTAAGTAACAACTTCGATGGTGCGAATGCGCGACCCGTCCGCGGTGAGCGCGATCTGGCCTCTTTTCAGCCGAATGGCGTCATCGCCGAAAACTTCCCGTCGCCAGCCTTTCATGGCGGGCACATCTGCCTCGTCATCCAGGGCGATGGCCTCGATGTCGGCGGATGAAGCGATCAGTTTCTGGGCGACGTTTTCCGAATCGCATTTTAGTTTCAGCAATACCTTCAATAACTCGATCGACGGTCCGATGCGGGATGTATCCGGGGCTTCTGCCGGCGGTTTGGGATAACCCGATCGGTCCATCGCGCGTATCTTGTCCAGCACGGTCAGGATTTCCCGCGCCCGTTCGTTGCTCACCCGATCCCGTTTTACGGAGCGCAGGCCCAGTATTCCTTCCGGGGTATCCGGTGCGTGGGCGGCGATTTCGGTGAGAGATTCGTCTTTCAGGACCCGGTTCCGTGGCACGTCGTTTTCCTGGGCGGTTTTTTCCCGCCAGCCCGCCAGGGCACGAACGGCCGCGAGGTATTTCGGCTTCCGGCTTCTTGTCTTCAGTCGCTTCCAGGCGTCTTCGGGCTGAATTCGATAGGTGGCGATATTGGTCAGGATGTCCATTTCTTCGCTCAGCCAGTCTTCCCGGCCGGATTTTTCCATCCGCGACGACAGTGTGCGGTAGATCTTCCGAAGGTGAGTGACGTCGCCCAGGGCGTAGTCAATCTGCTTTTTTCCTAGCGGCCTTTTCGACCAGTCGGTAAACCGCATGGTCTTGTCGATGGATTGTTTCGCTAGGTCGCGTGCCAGACGTTCGTATCCCACCGAATCCCCATAGCCGCAGACCATCGCGGCGATCTGCGTGTCGAATATCGGTGCCGGGACCTGGCCCGACAGGTGCACGAAAATCTCAACGTCCTGGCGCGCCGCATGAAAAACTTTCAGAACATCGGGGTCTGACATCAGCGAAAAGAGCGGGGCCAGATCGATCCCGTCAGCCAGCGCATCTATGATTACGGCTTCGTCTTCCGTTCCCACTTGAACCAGACAGAGAAGTGGCCAATAGGTCTTTTCGCGAATGAATTCGGTATCAACTGTGATAAAGGGGTGGCTCGCCGCGCGGTCGCAAAATGTCGCGAGGGCTGCCGTTTCGGTAATTGTCGCCATAGCCCTGTCATACACTCCTCGTAGCGTAACTTGAAGCTCAGCAGCGTTAGATATACAAACCGCATCGTCCGGCCGCTGAAAAGTCATGGCCGGGCGACAAGACCCATATTTCTCCAAGCCCGAGCAAAGGTTCGATCATGCACGCATACCGCACCCACACCTGCGGCGAACTCCGCGCCGAAAACGCTGGATCGGAGGGTCGGCTTTCGGGCTGGGTTCATCGAAAACGGGATCATGGGAACCTGCTGTTCGTCGATCTTCGAGATCATTACGGGTTGACCCAATGCGTGATCGAAGTCGATTCAGATATATTTCCGCAGATTGAGGCCCTTCGCCTAGAAACGGTGGTTTGCGTTACCGGGCGGATCGAGGAACGGTCGGACGAAACAAAGAATGCCGATCTCCCCACCGGCGCGGTAGAATTGAGGATCGATTCCTGCGAATTGCTGGGCACCAGCGAACCTCTGCCGCTGGAGGTGAATAGCGATCGCGATTACGGCGAGGAAGTCAGACTGCGTTATCGCTTCCTCGATCTGCGGCGTGACAAGGTCCACCGCAATATCATCCTGCGGAATTCTATTATTTCGAGTATTCGCCGCCGGATGATCGATCAGGGTTTTCTTGAATTCCAGACCCCGATCCTGACGTCGACCTCACCGGAAGGTGCGCGTGACTTTCTAGTGCCGAGCCGGCTCCATCCGGGGCAATTTTACGCTCTTCCCCAGGCACCGCAGCAATTTAAGCAGTTGATCATGGTTGCCGGTTTCGACAGGTACTTCCAGATCGCGCCCTGTTTCCGGGACGAAGATGCCCGGGCCGACCGGTCGCCGGGCGAGTTCTATCAGCTCGATATCGAGATGTCGTTTGTCACCCAGGACGACGTCTTCGCCGCGATCGAGCCGGTGCTGCACGGGGTGTTCGAGGAGTTTGCCGACGGCCGGCATGTATCGCCTGTGCCGTTCCCGCGCATCACCTATGCCGACGCTATGCAGAAATACGGCAGCGACAAGCCAGATCTGCGAAATCCGATCGAAATGAGCGATATAACCGAGATCTTCCGCGGGTCGGGTTTCAAGATTTTCGCCGGAATGATCGAAAAGAACGAAGCCGTCCGGGTATGGGCGATTCCGGCACCGAAAGGCGGATCGCGTGCGTTCTGTGACCGCATGAATTCGTGGGCGCAAAATGAAGGCCAGCCCGGGTTGGGTTACATTTTTTACCGCGAGGGCGAGGGAGCGGGGCCGGTCGCCAAGAATATCGGCGATGAGCGGACGGAAATGCTTCGCACGCAGCTTGGACTGGAAGACGGTGACGCGGTATTTTTCGTTGCCGGTGTGCCGGCGGAGTTTGTCTCGTTCGCGGGGCAGGCGAGAACCCAGGTCGGCGAGCAGCTTGAAATCATCGCTCAAGACCGCTTCGAATTCTGCTGGATCGTCGATTATCCGATGTACGAACGGGATGAAGCGACGGGCAAGATCGAATTTAGCCACAACCCGTTTTCGATGCCGCAGGGCGGGCTGGAGGCGCTGGAAAACAAAGACCCGCTGAGCGTCCTGGCCTACCAGTACGATATTGTTTGCAACGGCGTGGAACTTTCCAGCGGCGCGATCCGGAATCACCGTCCCGATATCATGTATAAGGCATTTGAAATCGCCGGGTATTCGAAGGATGAGGTTGAAACCGAGTTCGCGGGAATGCTGAATGCGCTGAAATACGGTGCGCCGCCCCATGGAGGATCGGCCCCCGGCATCGATCGCATCGTCATGCTGCTGGCGGACGAGCCAAACATTCGGGAAGTCATTCTGTTTCCGATGAACCAGCAGGCACAAGATCTGATGATGAACGCGCCCGTCGCTGTAGATGATGAACGGCTGAAGGAATTGTCGTTACGGTTGGCGCTACCTCCTGTGCCAAAACCGGACTGACTACCGGATTAAATCGGTAGAGGTGGCTGGTCCCTTAGAACCGGGTTGCCTATGCGGTGCGGAAGGCTTAGCTGCTGAGGACTAAAGCCCACGAAAAAGGCCGCCTAGAGTTTCCAGGCGGCCTTTTTTTATGAAAGAGAGAAGCGCTATTTGATCTTCGCTTCTTTGAACATCACGTGTTTGCGCGCGATGGGGTCGTATTTGCGGAACTCAAGCTTTTCGGTTTGCGTACGCGGGTTTTTCTTCGCGACGTAGTAATAGCCTGTGTCAGCGGTGCTCAGCAGCTTGATGACGATAGTATTTGCCTTTGCCATTGTTGGCATCTCCGTATGCGCGACTTTCTAGGTGGCGGGAAACTGACGATTTCGTACCGGGATGTCAAGAATACCGCGCGGGGTCTCAGTGTTCCGCGATCATAGGCCCGCCATCTTTAAGGGATTGATTGTAAATGGATAAATTCCCCAGAATGAACCGAGCCACTGCCAGGTCTTCTGCTGGTTTTTCTTTGGACGGTGGACACAGCTTTCTGGCCCGGTTCGGGTCATGACGGTTAACCTGGCGTTTTGCCAGATGCATACGCAAAAACCGCAAGCCGGCGGCGTTTTTTTCCGCCATTGCTCGGGAAATCCCGAGACGTTCCTCCTCGCCCGATGTGCAGATCGCCGGGATGATCCCATGCCCCTGCAGGCTGAAGCCGGAGGGCGCGATCATATGGGCCCAGGTCAATGTCAGTTCCCCGCCGTTTGGCAGGCGGATGATGGTTTGAACACTGCCTTTTCCGAATGAGGATGCGCCGACGACCACAGCGCGTCCGCTGTCGCGAAGCGCTGCAGCGACGATTTCTGATGCCGACGCCGAGCGCCCATTCAGCAGCACAACGATAGGCAGTTTGCGAACACGTTCGCCCCACGAGGCGTCAAAAATCTGATTGGCGCGCCGGTGAGGGCCCCGCGTTGAAATAATGCGCCCGTCATTCAGGAAGAAATCTGCGACCGCAACGGCCTGATCCAGAAGGCCGCCCGGATTTCCTCGAAGATCGAGTACGATACCCTTCAGGCCGCCGGACATCTCGCGCTCGGCTTCGGCCAGTGCCTTGCCGAGGCTTCGCGACGTCCCCTGGTTGAAACCGGAAATCTCGATAGTCAGGATGTTTCCGTCCTGCTTGGTTTCGACCGTAGGCAGAATGATGTGAGCGCGTATCACGTTGATCTTCAGCGGACCCGGTGCACCCGGTCGATGCACAATCAGATTGGCAAGGCTGTGAACGGGCCCGCGAAGCCGGGCGACCACAGAGCGCTGGCTTAACCCCATCAGCGGTATGTCGCCAACATGGGTGATCGTGTCGCCTACTTGCAGCCCGGCCTTGAAGGCAGGTGTCCCCGCATGGACTTTCCGAATGCTGGTCCGGCCTTCTTCGTAATTGATGGTGATGCCAAGCCCGCCGAACCCTTCGCGCCGCGCCCGGGTTAAGCCTGCCTCTCCCGGTGTGGCGTAACGGGTGTATTGATCCAGGTTGGCCAGTCCGCCGCGGAAAAATCTTTTTAGCGCCGCTTCCCGGCCTTGCTTTGACAGCGTGGTGGACTCCTGAAGCGATACTGCCATGGCATTTGCGCATAACGCCGCCCAACGTTCGTAGGCGCGGGACGGTGGGCTTTTCCATGAGGCCAGAGGCCGATCATCATAGATGACCGATACCGTCTCATCGGCGACGGCGATGCGCAGCACTGGGTCGGCGTCGGCTAGCGCATTCAGGCCGTCAATCGATAGGTCCCTGGATGTGACATCGCCGGCATATCGGTCTTCGATATTTTCGAATGCCGTTTCCAGCACCTCGCGGATATCTGATTCGCCTGGCGTCGGAGGTTGCGTGGACGTGCAGGCCGCCAGCGCCAGGGCAACCACCGCTACCACCGCCACAAAGAGCTGTTTGTGCCCCCCTTGCCTGGCGGCACGTCCAAAAAACTGACCTGGTTTTTCGAAAGCCATTGCTCGACCGCTACGCTGCCCCGCCTTTGGCAAACTGTGCGCCAAGGAGCTTATCTTTACTTAGAATAAGACCTGTTTAATCTTGAGGGAAATTGGATTTGCAAACTTCATTTTCGGGAATTCCGCACCCTTTTTTGTCTTGATGGCAACTTTTTGCGTCCCCTTTTACCTTGGCGGGGACGCTCGCCCGCCGATTTGCCCGATTTGCCCGATTTCCGATTTTTTTCAACCACTGAAAACAACAACGATCCGGTATCTACATTTGCTTCTTCCAGGCGAGCGGTAAGGGTATCGCCCAGCGAGAACACGGTTCCGGTCTCCCGGCCCTTGATCTGATTGCTGCGGGTGACAAAGTCGAACCGGTCCTGACCCAGCAGTGACATTGGGATCAGCCCGTCGGCTCCGGTCTCTTCCAGTGTGATGAACAATCCTGCGCGGTGGGTGCCGTTGACCCGAGCGGAAAACACCGCCCCGATCTGTTCTGATAGGAATATTGTCGTAAACCGGTCGACGGCTTCCCGTTCCGCATCGACGGCGCGGCGTTCGGTGAAGGAAACCTGCTTGCCCATTTCGGCAAACTGTTGGCCATCGTAAGGTCCCAGACCGTCTTTCCCGAGATCCAACAGCGTTACCAGAGAACGGTGCACCAACAGGTCGCTGTACCGCCGGATGGGCGAGGTAAAATGCGCATACCGGCGCAGTGCCAGGCCGAAATGGCCGATATTCGCCGGGCTGTATTCGGCCTGCGACTGGGAACGCAGCACCGCCATGTTAATCATCGGTGCTTCGGGGGTGCCATTTGCCTCTGACACAATTTTCTGAAACAGGGCTGGTTTGATCACTTGGCCCTTTGCAATCCGGATGCCCATCGGCGCCAGTGTTTCGCGCAGCGACTCCATTTTTTCTACTGATGGTTGATCGTGCACCCGGAACATGCAGGGGGCGCTTTTACGTTCTAGGGTTTCCGCCGCTGCCACATTGGCGGTGATCATCAATTCCTCGATCAGCCGGTGGCTATCCAGCCGGTCCAGGGTTTCGATGGAAACCACGTGACCATGGTCGTCGACCTTCACCCGGCGTTCGGGCAGATCGAGATCCACCGTACCCCGCGCCTTTCGCGCCGACAGCAATGCCTCGAACGCGCCGTAAAGCGGTGTCACGACCGTGTCTAACAATGGTGTTGTGGTTTCGTCGGGCTGGCCATCGCGCGCGGCCTGAACCTGTTCATAGGTCAGCCGCGCGGCGGAACGCATGATGCCGCGAACGAATTGGTGGTCCAGCAGCCGGCCATCACCGGAAATCCGCATCCGCGCAGCCAGGCATCCGCGATCTTCTTCCGGAACCAGGGAACAGAGCCCGTTGGAAAGGGCTTCCGGCAGCATCGGCACTACGCGGTCCGGGAAATAGACGGAATTCCCCCGTTCATAGGCACATTTGTCAAGCGCGGAACCGGGGGTAACGTAGCTCGCTACATCGGCGATGGCCACGACAAGCTTCCATCCACCCTTGTTGGCGGCATCGGTGTCTGCTTCTGCCCAGACGGCATCGTCGAAATCGCGCGCATCGGCACCGTCGATGGTGACCAGGGGGATATCGCGCAAATCGACCCGGCCATTCGGCGATACGGGTTTCGCCGCTTCGGCATCGCGAGTGGCTTCGGGTGTAAAGTCGACCGGAATGTCGTGGGCGTGTATGGCGATCAGGCTGGAGGCACGGGCATCGCGGGCAGAGCCGATAACGGTCACAATTTTCGCTTCCGGCAGGCCGAAATACCGGCCGCTTACCGATTGCGCCTCGACCAGGTTTCCCGGGGCTGCGTTTCCATTGTTCTCCGCGGCAACGTGAAATTCGGTTTTTATCCGGCGGCTGGTGGGAATGATGCGGCCGGAATCCCCTACGATCCTGTAAAATCCGAGTATCCGGCGAGGAGCTGAGTCCAGTTTTTTGATTGTGCGGGCGTTGTAGGTACCATCACCCTCCGGGTTCAGTCGGGCGAGGACGCGATCACCAATACCGGGTGCGGCCCCCCCCGCGTTCTCCTGCAGATAGATCTTCGGTGCCTCGCCGGGGCCTTCCCAGCCGGTGGGACGGGCGATGGGATCACCATCCCGGTCGGTGCCGGTGACTTCAATGACGGTCACCCGGGGCAATACTCCCGGTTTGGCGAAGCGCCGACCCTTGCCACGGTCGAGTTCCCCTTCCGCCCGCAGTTCGCGCAAAATATCGTTCAGGCGTGACCGGTCCTGACCGCGGATCCCGAATGCTCTGGCGATCTCGCGTTTGCTGACCGGTCCGTCACTGTCACGGACGAATTCCAGTATTTGATCTTTTGTGGGAAAAGGCGTTTTGCCGGGTTTGTTGCTCACCCGTCTGTATCCGGGATGATGATCACGCCTTCGGCGTGGGATCGGTTTCGGCCTTGGATGCCGACTTCGACTTGCCCTTAGCCTTCTTCGCCTTCTTCGCCTTCTTCGCCGGTTTCTTGGCGCCAACCTTTTCGGTGCGCGCGGCGATCAATTCCACCGCCAGTTCCAGCGACAGCGATTCCGGTTCCATATCCTTGGGCAAAGATGCGTTGATCTTGCCGTGTTTGACATAGGGACCATAACGGCCATCCCGCAACTCGATCGGTTTTCCATCATCCGGATGATCGCCGATCTTCTTGCCGGTTGCGCGATTGCCGCCACGCCGGGTCGGGGCTTCCGCAATAATAGTAACGGCGCGGTTCAGGCCCACGGTCAGGACTTCGTCATCGGGGCCAAGTTTGACGTATCGGTCGCCGACTTTCAGGTACGGCCCGAACCGGCCGACACCGGCGAGGATTGTCTCCCCGGATTCCGGATGCGCGCCCACGGTTCGGGGCAGGGAGAGTAATTGCAGCGCCAGTTCCAGATCAACGTCCGAAGGCACCATGCCGCGCAGCAGCGACTGCCGCTTCGGTTTTTCCTTCGATCCCTTTCCGGCCTCGCCAAGCTGGACGTATACGCCAAAGGGGCCTTTTCGCATGGTGACCGGCAGGTCGGTTACTGGGTCGGTTCCCAGTTCCTTGGGGCCGGTAAAGGTGGTGTCTTCGTCTTCGTCACCTGTGATGACCGTCAAGGTCGTTGTGTGGCCGCAATCCGGATAATTGGAGCAGCCGATAAATCCGCCGTTCCGACCAAGTTTCAGTCCAAGACGCCCATCGTCGCAGGCCGGGCATTTGCGCGGGTTACTGCCGTCTTCCTGTTCCGGGAAGAAATGAGGACCAAGCTCCGCATCCAGCTTGTCGATCACATGCGTGATACGCAGTTCCTTGGTTTCATCAATGGCGGCGGAAAAGGCTTTCCAGAAATCGCTGAGCAAAGCCTGCCAGTTCATGTCGCCGTTTGACACATCGTCCAGGCGATCTTCCAGGTCGGCGGTGAAATCGTATTCCACATAGCGATGGAAAAATTCGGACAGGAACGCGGTCACCATGCGCCCGCGGTCGTGCGGTTTAAACCGGCGGCTTTCCAGGATGACGTAGTTACGATCCTGCAAAACCTGAAGGATTGACGCATAGGTCGATGGCCGACCGATGCCCAGTTCTTCCATTTTCCGGACCAGGCTGGCCTCGGTATACCGTGGCGGCGGCTTGGTGAAGTGCTGTTCCGGCTTGATTTCGTTCCGGTTCAGCGCGTCGCCTTCGGACATCGGTGGCAGAATACGGTCGCGGGTGTTACCTTCCGCCTCCTCGTCATTGATCGTTGCGGCGCGTTCGTCCAGGCCTTCCTGATAGAGCTTCAGGAAGCCATCGAATTTGACGACTGAGCCGTTGGCCCGGAGGACTGTCTCGCCGCCGGGGGACGAAATATCGACCGCCACCTGTTCCATGATGGCGGCTTCCATCTGGCTGGCGACGGCCCGTTTCCAGACAAGGTCGTAAAGTTTTTGCTCGTCTTCTCCCAGATAAGCGCGGACTTCGTTTGGCTTCCGACTGAAATCGGTGGGTCGGATGGCTTCATGCGCTTCCTGCGCGTTCTTGGATTTGTTCCGGTAAATATTCGGTTGGGCCGGTACGTAATTGTGGCCGTATTCCTCGCCGATGGTGGCGCGGGCGGCGACAACAGCTTCCTGCGCAAGGCTGACGCTGTCCGTCCGCATATAAGTAATCAGGCCGACGGTTTCGCCGCCGATATCGGCGCCTTCGTATAGACGTTGAGCCGTGCGCATGGTCCGGGTCGCGCCGAATCCCAGCTTGCGGGATGCCTCTTGCTGCATGGTCGACGTCGTGAACGGCGGGGCGGGACGTCGATTGATGGTTTTACGTTCAATCGATTTGACGGTGTAGCCGTGCTTTTCGATCTCCGCGACCGCAGCCTTGGCGGCGTCTTCGTCGCCAAGATCGTAGCGGTCCAATTTTTTTCCGTTCAGGTGTGTCAGCCGCGCGGGGACCGTTTTGCCGTCCGGCGTGCTGAACGCGGTTTCGATGGTCCAGTATTCCCGGGGATTGAAAACCTCAATCTCGGCTTCGCGTTCGCAGATCAGGCGAAGGGCGACGGACTGGACGCGGCCGGCCGACCGGGATCCCGGCAGTTTGCGCCACAGAATGGGCGACAGGCTGAAGCCGACCAGGTAATCCAGCGCCCGGCGGGCCAGATAGGCATCCACCAGTTCTTGGTTCAGTTCCCGGGGGTTTTCCAGGGCATCGATGATCGCGTTTTTGGTGACTTCGTGAAAAACCACCCGTTTAACATTGATGCCTTTCAACGCGTCGCGTTCATTCAGGATTTCCTGGACGTGCCAGGAGATAGCTTCGCCTTCGCGGTCGGGGTCGGTCGCCAGATACAGATGATCGGCGCCCTTGATTGCATCCTCGATCGCTTTCAGGTTCTTTTCGGCCTTTGGATCGACCGACCAGATCATCCGGAAATTTTCATCCGGCTGAACCGATCCGTCTTTCGACGGCAAATCGCGGACATGACCATAGCTGGCAAGGACTGCATAATCCGAGCCCAGATACTTGTTGATGGTCTTTGCCTTGGCGGGCGATTCTACGACAACGACGTCCATAGCAACCGACAATTCCGTTAACCGACAAAACCAAACTAGTTCGGCTTAGTTGCCGGATTGTTTACAACACCAGAGATAACCGGTCGCCCGGATGCCTCTCGATTCGACCCTGCATCCCCAGTTCCAGGAGGGCGCTCTGGATCGAAGCGGCAGACATGTGGCACTCGCGAACCAGTTCGTCAACACCTGTCGGTGCTGCGGTCAGCAAAGAAAGAATTCGGTCGTGTACTTCTTAGGCTTCTGCGGAGGGCTTGATTTATACGGGTTTAGACGGAGCGGTTGCCAGGGGTTTCCGGGCGGGTGGCGTCAATCCTTGCGGGAAAAAGAGATCCGAGACTCTTCGCCCTTGACCAGGCGGAGGATATTTTCCCAATGCCGTGCCCAGACGACAATGGCCATGGCTATTGAGAACTCCATCCGCTGTGGATCGGCCAACCACCACATGTAAATTGGGGAGCCGGCCAGCGCGATCAGGGCCGAAAGGGACGAGAATCGAAAAATGACTGCTGTGAGTATCCAGGTGCAGCAGGAAAGAAGGCCGACCATGGGCGCCAGGGCGAGGAGAATACCCAGCGCGGTCGCCACCCCCTTTCCGCCCCGGAATCTGAGCCAAATAGGAAACAGGTGTCCTGCTAGTGATCCGACTGCGGTGACCACGGTTATATCGGGTCCGAACTGCTGAGCGATCAGTACGGCGACCGCGCCTTTCGCGCCGTCGAGCACCAATGTGGCGGCCGCGAGTTTTTTGTTTCCGGTTCTCAGAACGTTGGTCGCGCCGATGTTGCCCGATCCGATTGAACGGATGTCACCCATCCCGGCCAGCCGGGTCAGGATCAAACCAAACGGGATCGAGCCCAGCAGGTAGCCACCCGCCAGTGCTGCCGCGATGTACGGCCAACTATGCGCCCAGCTAATCGGATCGATCATCGGTTAGTCTAATTGAGAATAAACGTGTCGACCGCCGACGACCGTGCAGATGGGCATGCCGGTCACCCGCATTTCGTCGAACGGTGTGTTCTTCGACTTGCTTTGAAGTTTGTCAGCGTCCACCACCCATTCGCAATCGGGATCGAAGATTGTGAAATCTGCCGGAAGCCCTGTGGCGAGACGGCCTTCCTTCATGCCAAGGAGGTCAGCGGGAGCAAGGGTCAGGCGTTTCAGCAGGTCCAGCATGCCGATCCCGGTACCTGCGCCCATCATCAGGGTCAGCGGCAACAGCGTTTCCAGCCCGACAATGCCCGTTTCCGCCTGCAGGTAGGGCAGGCGCTTGGAATCCTGATCCTGCGGTCGGTGATCGGAGGCGATGACATCGATAGTCCCGTCCTTGATGCCGTCGACGACGGCTAACCTGTCCGCTTCGTTCCGCAGCGGCGGCGAGACCTTGGTGAAGGTCCGGTAATCCATCACCGCTGTATCGTTCAGCGTGAAATACTGGGGCGCCGTATCGCAGGTGACGGCAAGACCCTTTGCCTTGGCGTTGCGGATGGCGTCGACCGCGGCGGCAGTGGAAACGTTGGCCGCGTGGTACCGGGCGCCGGTAAGTTCCACAAGGCGAAGGTCCCTCTCCAGCATCATGACCTCGGCCACCGCCGGAATGCCGGCAAGACCCAGCCGCGTCGACATTTCCCCTTCGTTCATCTGGCCGTTTCTGGCGAGACGCGGTTCTTCAGGGCGTTGGATGATCAGCAGCCCGAACGTCGCGGCGTAGGAGAGCGCGCGGCGCATGACCAGCGCATCAGCTACCGGTGTATCCCCGTCGGTAAAGGCAAGCGCGCCCGCTTCCGACAAAATGCCGAGTTCCGTCAGTTCCTTGCCTACCCGTCCACGGGTCACAGCGGCGTGGGCATAGATTTTGACGATGTTCGTTTCGCGCGCCCGGCGGGCAAAGAATTCCACGACCGATACGTCGTCGATCGTCGGATCGGTTTCAGGCAGGCAGACAATGGACGTCACGCCGCCGGCCGCCGCGGCAGCGCTTGCACTCTCGAAGCTTTCCTTGTGCTCATCCCCCGGCTCCGGCAGGTGCACCCGCATGTCGATCAGCCCCGGTGCCAGGCAGTATCCCCGGCAATCGACCGTGCCGACGCCATCCGGTACGTCGTCTAAGAATAGGTCCGGGCCGACATCGAGTATCTTGTTGCCCTCAATCAGCACGCCACCTGTCGCATCCAGCCCGCTGGCCGGATCGATCACGCGGGCGTTGATGTAGGCAGTGCGGTCGGTTGCCGTCGCGGTCACGAGCCGTTGCCGTTGGTGTTGCGAGACAGGTTTCGGGTCACGATGTCGAGGCAGGCCATGCGGACGGCGACACCCATCTCCACCTGTTCATGGATGACGCTGCGGTGAATGTCGTCGGCCAGTTCGGAATCGATTTCGACGCCCCGGTTCATCGGTCCAGGATGCATGATCAGGGCATCCGGTTTGGCGGCGGTCAGTTTTTCCCGGTCGAGACCGAAGAAGCGGAAATATTCCCGGGTCGATGGAACGTAGGAGCCCTGCATTCGCTCGGTCTGAAGTCGCAGCATCATGATGATGTCGGCATCGCGGATGCCGTTGGCCATGGTGTGATGCACCTCGACGCCGAATTTATCGATGGCGGCCGGCAACAGGGTCTTCGGCGCCACCAGGCGGACAGTCGCGCCCATTGTGTTCAAGAGATAGATGTTCGACCGCGCAACCCGCGAATGCAGGATATCGCCGCAAATGGCGACGACCAGTCCGTCCAGCTGTTGTTTCCGCCGACGAATGGTCAGCGCGTCGAGCAGTGCCTGGGTGGGGTGTTCATGGCTGCCGTCGCCGGCATTCAAAACCGAACAGGTGACCTTTTCACTCAGTAGCTGAACCGCTCCAGAATCCGCATGACGCACCGTCAGCACATCGGGATGCATGGCATTCAGGGTCATTGCCGTGTCGATCAGCGTTTCACCCTTTTTGATGGCGCTGGAGGAGACAGACATGTTGATCACGTCGGCCCCCAGGCGCTTGCCCGCCAACTCGAAAGATGTCCGGGTCCGCGTCGAGTTTTCGAAAAAGACATTGATCAGAGTGCGGCCGCGCAGGATCGAGCTTTTCTTATCGTCCTGGCGGTTCTGTTCTATATAGGATTCAGAGAGGTCGAGAAGGGCTTCGATCTCTTCCCGGGGAACACCTTCCATACCGAGGATATGACGCCTCGTCGGGTGCAAATCTCTAACGGATGCCGTTTCAGCCATTAAAAGCCGTTTATAGAAGGCGTCCACGGACCCGGCAAGCAGCCAGAAGCGTTACCGATTCGCCTGCTTTTTGGACTCCGTCACCCCGTCGCTTTCCAGCTTGACGATTTCTTCCTCGCGCAGGCCGAGAACCTCTTCCAGTACTTCTATGGTGTGCTCTCCGCGTACTGGTGGCGGACGGCGATAGGTGACCGGTGTTTCCGACATTTTCGCGGGCGCGGCCACAAGGCGCACGCCGTCGGCTTCCGCATGCGGCATGTCGATTGCCATCTCGCGGGCGATGACATGGGGGTCGTCAAACACCCGGTCGAGCGTATTGATCGGCCCGCAAGGCACGCCGGCATTTTCAAGTGCTGACACCCAGTAATCGGTTGTTTGCTCCCGGAACGCATCGCGGATATGCGGCAGCAGGGTATCGCGGTTTTTGATCCGCTGCGGGTTGGTTCCGTACTCCGGCTTGTGGGGCAGGGCATGCAGCCCTGCGACCTCGCAGAATTTGGCGAACTGGCCGTCGTTTCCCGCCGCCAGGATCACATGCCCGTCCGATGTTTCAAAAACCTCGTACGGCACCACATTGGCGTGGGCATTGCCCAGCCGGTCGGGGTTGTGTCCGGTGTTGAGGTATTCGACCGCGTGATAGTAGAGCCAGGAAATCTGGGTTTCGAAAAGCGACAGGTCGATATGCTGGCCTTCGCCGGTTGCATCCCGGTGGCGCAGTGCTGCCAGGATCGAGGTAGAGGCATGCATGCCGGTCATCACGTCCGCGATGCCGATACCCGTCTTCATGGGCATACCGTCGGGTTCGCCGGTGACCGACATGATTCCCCCCATTCCCTGGGCCAGGAAATCGTATCCCGCCCGGTCGCGATATGGGCCGGTCTGGCCAAAACCGGTGATCGAGCAGTAGACGAGGGTCGGAAATTCGTCGCGAAGGTCATCATACCCCAGCCCGTAACGTCCCAGCGCGCCGACGCGGAAATTCTCTATCAGCACGTCGCATTTGGACAAAAGCCTGCGGATCAGTTGCTGGCCGTCGCGGGTGGTGATATCGATGGCGACGGAACGCTTGTTCCGGTTCGCGCATAGATAAAACGTGCTTTCCTCGGTGTCGTTGCCGTCGGCGTCCTTTATAAATGGTGGCCCCCACGAACGGGTATCGTCGCCGGCGCCGGGTTTTTCGATCTTAATCACGTCGGCCCCGTAATCGCCCAGCAACTGAGTGCAGACGGGGCCCGCGAGTATACGGCTGAGATCGAGAACCCGAATTCCCGCTAGAGGTCCGGACATCGAGGCGGTTACTCCGCCGCTTGCGATGGTTTGCCGACCAAATCCTCCGGCGTTCGTTTTTCCATCTGGAAAACGACGCTGGGGTCGGTCCATGCATAATCCTTGTATCCCAAACGGGACAGCGGTTTCAGGCTGGCGACGTCGAAAATGCCGTCTTCGGTAATTGCTTCGTCCACGATATGGGCGCCGATGACCTCGCCGATCACGGCGCTATGGGAGGCCAGTCTGGTATCGCCGGGCAGATCGATGATCTTGAACACCTTGCATTCCAGATGAACCGGTGATCCCTTGATGCGCGGCGGCGCAACTAGCTTGGAGGGCAGGGTCTCCAATCCCGTTTCGGCAAGCTCGTCCAACGTGCGGTCGACGATCAGCCCGGACTGGTTCATCTCCTCCCGCTGGTCCCACGTGGCCATATTGTAAACGAATTCGCCGGTGGCGCGGGCGTTGGCGGCGGTGTCCTTGTCTTGATGGTCCTCTGCGTGCCCGCCGGATGAGAAAATCACATAAGGCGGGTTGTAGCTAAGAATATTGAAAAAACTGAATGGTGCCGCATTCACCAAGCCGTCCGAATCCATGGTAGTGATCCAGCCGATAGGCCGGGGGACGACGCAGGCCTTGATGGGATTAAAGGGCATGCCGTGATCGTTCTTGGCCGGTTCGAAAAACATGTAAGCCGGTTTCCTCTCAAAGCGGGCTCTGGTTCCGCAAAATTTCTCTATACGCCTTCTATCACGTCCGCCCACTTTTCGACCATCTCGGGCAACACGGTACGGACATGGGTGGTGAAGAGCGTGTAACCCATATCCTTTAACGCGCGAATTTTGTCCTGCACCTCTTCCTTTGTGCCGGAAATGGTCGTGGCGCGGATGAAATCTCCGGTGATCAAGTGCTTTTCTTCCGGCCGCACGGTCATCAGGTGGTTTTTGTGATTGGCAAGATACCGGGCGTTGTGGGGCTCGTAGCTTTCATAAACCTTGCGATATTCCTCCACCAACTTTGCCAGTTCGGGCGGCGGTTTGTGGCCGATGGAACCGAACTCCGCCTCTTCGGCCAGATTATGCAGCGTGATGGCGCTGGATGGGCCTGCTTCCGCCTGGACGTAATCCGCATCCCAGTCGTCCGGACTGGCGAGAACGGTGCCCCCGCAATTGGCCGTCGCGTGCAGATCGGAAAGATCGCGCCCTGCCTCCGTCCACGCCGTCTTCATGTCGGCCATTGCGGCCTCGGCGCGCACCAGATTGCCGACGGTATTGGTCCACCGGTATCCCCGCACCGCCACCATGCGCCGGCCCCGCGGTCCCAGGGCGGACACGTTCACGGGGATCGGGTCCTTGATGTTGATCAGTTCCATTTCAGGGTTCATGAACCGGACCGGGTGGGTATCCCCTTCGATCTTCGCCTCGACCAGTTCGCCGGCCAGCAGTTTTTCGACGACGTCGATCCAGTCGAACATGTCGGCCAGTTTCATCGGGCCCAGGCCCATGGTCCGCCGTCCGGTAAAACCGGTGCCGACACCCATGTGAATGCGCCCCGGCGCGATCGCGTTCAGACTGGCCAGCGCACTGGCGGCGACCGGGGCCAGCCGGTTCGATGGAATAATCACCCCGGTGCCCAAATGGATGCGGTCGGTTTTCATTGCCGCCGCCGTCATGGAAACGAACATGTCGGCGTTGATAAGCTGCGAATCGATGAACGATGCGTAGTCGAAGCCAAGCTCCTCCGCCCGTTTGACCACTTTCCAGGAATCCCAGGAAGGCGCGATGTTGATGCCGAATTTCATCCGCTGATTAGACCGGATCGGCGGGTTTTGGGCAATTGGCCGGTGTGTTTCGCTCGGTTTTGATTGATAACAGAGGAGACAGTGTCA
>CAJWUK010000013.1 GCA_913047365.1 uncultured Alphaproteobacteria bacterium
GCGGATCGAATGAAATTCAGCGCAACATCCTATCGAAACGGGTTCTCAACTTGCCGAGTTAATCCTTTTGGACGGCAAGGCGTGAGCGGGATCACTGGCCCTAGAATGACGCTGCCATATTTTACGGCAAAGACCTTCAGAGGAGGTTCCAGCCATGGAAACGCCCACCACAATTTTTGCCGCTGATACGGCCTTTACCCCCCTCCGTCTGGCCGGCCAAGGCAGCGGAACACATGCCGCCGAAGGAAGCGGTTGCGGCCCTTCGCCGAGCCGGGCTGAAACGGGCTTCGTTTCCAGTTCTAGCGATGAAAGAACGCAAAAACTGTATCGCGGCACCCCGGACCTGATCGTGTCGGTCCCAGACAAAATCGCCATCGAAAAGCTGTTCAGCATCAAGGTGAGTGCGTGCGTCGGCAAAGATAGTGAAGCGCCCCGGTGTATCCGGGTCTATGCCGGCATGCCGATGCACGGCCACGGAACGAATTATAAACCCAGCGAACGAAAACCGGGGCCCGGCCATTCGGCGTTCAACGGCATGCTTTTTTGCATGCCCGGCAACTGGAATCTGACATTCGATCGAGAAGACGGTGGAAAGCGCCAGCAGCTGACCCGGAAAGTGAAAATCGGCCGCTAGATGATGTATGGCCGCCTCCTTTCCGCGACGACTTCGGCGGCGGCAGCCCTGTTTTCGCTGGTCGCAGTCGCGGGGAGCACAGTCAGCTTCACGGATGACGAGACAGCACTGATCCTAGCCCATGGTCCCTGGCCAGTAGAAACAGCGCCCGATCCCAGCAACCGGGTATCCGGCGATCCAGCGGCGATCACTTTCGGAAAAATGCTATTCCACAGCAACGACCTGGCAATCGACCGGCGTCGGTCATGCGCGGCCTGCCATCAGATAGAAAAAGGGCTGGGCGATGGCATCCCAAGGGGCATCGGAATTGCCGCTGTCGATCGCAATACCATGCCGCTGTTCAACATGCGGCTGAACCGCTGGTATGGCTGGGACGGGAAATCGGACACGCTGTGGGGGCAATCAATTGCGCCGATCCTGGATAAGCGAGAACTTGGCCTGACGGCAGCCGCCCTGAAATCCCGGATAACTGAGAGCCCTGAATTAAATCGCGGTTACGGTCAAGTTTTCGGTGCCGCTGCCGCCACTCATGATCCAGAAACCGTGCTTGTGAACACCGCAAAGGCGCTGGCGGCGTTTCAGGAAATACTTGTTTCCGGGAAATCCGCCTTCGACCGGTTTCGAGATGCTCTGGCGACTGATGAAACCGAAGGGATCACTACCTATCCAGCATCCGCCAAGCGCGGTCTGCGAATATTCCTCGGGCGTGGGCGCTGCGATCTGTGCCATTTCGGACCGAATTTCACCAACGGTGAATTCCACGATATTGGCCTGCAACCTTTTCTGACAACGGGGCGCGTGGACATGGGCCGCTACGGCGGGATCAAGCTGTTGCGCGCCAGCCGTTACAATCTGCTGGGCCCGTTCAATGACGACCCGGACCGGCGAACCGCCGGGTTTACGCGACACGTAAGGCTGACACCGAAAAACTTGGGCGAGTTCCGGGTGCCGTCGCTACGCAATGTGTCAGAGACGGCCCCGTACATGCACGACGGCAGCAAGGCGACACTTGAAGCCGTGGTCCGCCACTATTCCAAAATTCCAGAAGAACACCTACGCCAGGACAGCGAAAAGCTGTTGCGCCCCCTAAATCTGACCGACGCCGAAATCACCGATCTGGTGGCTTTTCTTAAAACCCTCTAAATCCCGCCCAGATTCGCGCGGCCGGCGAGGCCTTCCCAACTGCGGGTAATACCAATGGTGCCCTTGTTACCGGATTTGGTGGCCGCCGCAATCTCCCCGGATGACAACGGCATTAGAGCATCCATGCCCTTGCCCTGGGCAAAGGCCATCATCATGCTCATTGTCTGGATACGGGCATTCACCATGGCGTAGTAGGCAGTCATCACTGTGGCTTCCAGCGTTGCCGCGGCAACCGCGTTGCCATGGCCACGCATCAGCACCATCCGGTTGCCACCCAGCGCCGCCGCCAGGTCGTTGCCCTGGTCCATGTTGACCACCAACAAATTCGTATCGCCGAACTTGTCGCGGATATCCCAGAGCGGGATGTCTTCTCCGATGCGCGCACCCATGTGGAAAACAGGCTGTAGCTTGGTGTCGGTAATCCCGAACGGCAGCAGTGGTTCAGCATGGCTGTGCACCACGGCATGCACATCTGGCCGGGCGTTGAAGATAGCCGCGTGGATATAGCGCTCGTTATAGGGGGCTGGGCCGTTATCCATTACCGGCTCACCATCGGGCCCGAATACCAGGATGTCTTCCCGCGTCACCATGTTCGGCGCACGCGACCGCGACAGCAAGAAACATTCGGTACGTTCCGGATGGCGAACCGACACGTGGCCAAAGGAATCGACCACACCTTCATGCCCAAGAATTCGGTTTGCGACGGCAAGATTGTAGATAAGGTCATCAAGTTCAGACATTTTTTATATTCCTTGGCCTATTATCCCTGCCCCACAATTAACGCCCCATTGAGGGGCACACAAACCTTACTTGGCATGGTAAAAACACTGCAACATCAAGGGAGGTGTTTGCGATATGGGCAAAGTCCGAAATATTCTTTTTATCATGTGTGACCAGCTGCGCTGGGACTATCTGTCCTGCACCGGTCATCCCTACCTGGAAACGCCCCATATCGACGGCCTGGCGGCGAAAGGCGTCAACTTCACTCGGGCCTTCGTCCAGTCGCCGCTTTGCGGTCCGTCGCGCATGTCGTTTCTGACCGGGCGCTACGTTCACAGCCACGGATCGTCCTGGAATGATATTCCGCTGTCGGTGGGTCAACGCAATATCGGTGATTATATCCGCCCCCACGGGCTGCGCTGCGCCCTGGTCGGCAAAACACATATGGAAGCCGATGAAGAAGGCATGGCGCGCCTCGGTGTGGACAAATTGTCGGAGCTTGGCGTGCTGACGGCGGAATGCGGGCTGGAGCCCTATGAGCGGGATGACGGGCTGTGGCCGGACCAGATTGTCGATCCGAATTACGCCTATAACGAATATCTGAAATCGAAAGGCTATAACGGCGACAACCCCTGGCATGACTGGGCCAACGCCGCCGAAGGCCCGAACGGCGAGATCCTCTCGGGCTGGTATCTGGGCAACAATCACCTGCCCGCGCGGGTGAAGGAAGAAGATTCCGAAACACCCTATATGACAAGCCGCGCCATTGAGTTTATGGAAGAACAGGGCAATAACCCTTTCCTTCTGCATCTTTCTTATATCAAGCCGCACTGGCCCTATATCGTGCCGGCGCCCTATCACAACATGTATAGCCACAACCAGTTTCTGCCGGTCGTCAGATCGGAAGCGGAACGGGCCAACCCGCACCCGGTTATAGACGCACACATGAAGCATCCCGAAAGCCGGAATTTTTCAAGAGATGACGTCCGCGACAATGTGATGCCGGCCTATATGGGCCTGATCAAACAGATCGACGACCAGATGGGCCGCCTGTTCTCTTGGATGGAAGAGGCCGGGCGGATGGACGATACGATGATCGTTTTCACCTCCGATCACGGCGATTATCTGGGCGATCACTGGCTGGGCGAAAAGGAAATGCTGCACGAATGTTCCATTCGTGTGCCGATGATCATCTACGATCCTGACCCGGCGGCTGACGGAACCCGGGGCACGGAAGATCCAACTCTAGTGGAATCGCTGGATATGATCCCGACCTTCCTGGACGTTTTTGACGGACTAGAAGATCTGGAGCATGTGCTGGAAGGCAAATCTCTGCGTCCGGCGCTACATGGCGTTCAGAAAGAAAAGCTTCGCGACGCCGTCTTTGCGGAAATCGACTATGCCTTCAAGCCCGCACGCATTTATGCGGAACTGGAACCGAGTGACGCGCGCGGCTTTATGGTCCGCACCGAGCGCTGGAAGTACATGTTGTGGGAAGGATATCCGTCCCAGTTGTTCGACCTGGAGGCCGACCCGGATGAATTCAACGATCTGGGCGGGTCACCGGACCACTCAGAAATCTGCGCGGAACTGCACGAACGCCTGTTCCACTGGCTGCGCAGCCGGGCAACCCGCATTACCATGTCCGACCAAACTGTCCGTAACCGCACCGGCAGTGCACCGAAAAGGGGCATTCTTATCGGCCGGTGGCTTCCAGACGAGGTTGTGAAAGACGATCCGGATTCGGACTACTGGGTAAAATGACGCAGCATTAAACCCCAGCCGCTTTACCGTCGGCACGGGGGTCCGATCCGCCTTCCATTACGCCGTCGGGGCGCAGAGATACCGCGCCGGCATGGCCCATCAGGTCGGAAAACGGCTCTATCAACTGGGTGTCGTGCCCCGCCGCGTTGAGCCTAGAAACCAGATCGCTTTCGAACCGGCTTTCCAGCTTAAGATTGGTGCCCGTATCACCCCAGGTGCGCCCCAGCAAAAACCGGGGTTCTGATAAGGCATGCTGGATAGGCTGGCGGTAATTGACATGGCGTGTGTAAACCAAACCTTGTGTCTGCGGCTGGCCTTCACCGCCCATGGTGCCATAGGAAAGGATGCGCCCGTCTGCTAGCTCCGCCATCGCCGGATTCAAGGTATGGAATGGACGCCGCCCCGGCGCGAGACGGTTAACATCACCGTCCTTCAGTGAAAAACTGGATCCCCGGTTCTGCCAGAGAATGCCGGTGTCCTCCAGAACGATACCGGACCCGAATTCCCAGTAGATCGACTGGATAAACGATACGGCATTGCCGGCGGCATCAATCGCCCCCATCCATATGGTATCGCCATCCTGCGCCGGCACTGGCCAGGATAGTGCGGTTTCCGGATCGACCCGGACCGCTCGGGCATCCAAGTCTCTGTCGGTGAGAAAATAACCTGGATCGACATCCATGACATCCGGGTCCTGGACATGGGCATTCCGGACCAGGAACGCTTGTTTCACGCATTCCACCAGCCGGTGGATATGATCGAAGGACCCCGGCTCCGAGACTGCCATTCGGTCGTATAGCCCCAGGATCATCAGTGACGCCAAGCCCTGGGTGGGTGGCGGCATGTTCCACACCATCCCTGTGGACAGTTTCACTGACAAAGGCGATACGCGAAGAGCGCGATGACGGGCTAGATCGTACCCGGAAACCGGTGATCCGGCCCGTGCCAAATCCGCCGCGATATCTTCGGCAAGATCTCCACGATAGAAAGAATCGAAGCCATCAGCGGCGAGACGTCGCAGCGTTGCCGCAAGACGAGGCTGGTGGAAAAGAGCCCCTTCCCCCGGGGGTATCCCTTCAAGCAGAAAACTTTTTTCGTAACCAGGCAACCTGTTGAGTTCATTGAGTTTTTCCCGGGTGGTTCGGGACTGGTTCCCCGTAGCCGGAAAGCCTTTCTCGCCATGATGAATAGCGGCTTCCAGCAGGCGTTCACGGCGCATCTCACCACCCAGTTCGGTCGCCAACTCCAGCGCCGCCTGCCAACCGGACAGCGTTCCGGCAACCGTATTGGCAGCCATCGGCCCCCGCGTCGGAATTGTCTCGCACTCCGCCTGCCGGTAATACTCGTCCGTCGCCTTTGCCGCCACAGCGCCGCAGGCATCGATGCCGACCGGCGCCTTGCCGGCCGGTTTAACGATCCAGAAGCCGTCGCCGCCGATGGCGTTCATGTGCGGATAGACGACTGCGACCGCAGCCGCCATTGCGATCATTGCCTCGACCGCATTTCCTCCGTCGCGCAGGACATCGCGGCCCGCATCCGCGGCCAGATGGTGGGGCGCCGTAACAATGCCCTCCGTGGCAAAGACGGAACTAAGGGACACGGCTTGTTTGCCCCGGTGCCAAATGGATTTCCGCGACCGGATGATGACCGGCCTTGAACACGGGGTGGCGTTCGAAAAGCTCGGGATCGTGGCCCGGTACTATCCGATCGGTGTCGTCCTTCACGGCCTCGCGGATGGCGCGGTACACCTTGATCAGGTTCCAGGTGTTGCCCTGCACGTAGCCGGGCGGCCACATCCGCTCGATATTCTCGTACCAGTAGACGCAATCGCCTGCGACTACATAGGGACCACCCGATGTCTGCACTTCCACCCACTGGCAACCGAAAGTATGGGATTCCGCGGCTAGGCGGCAGTGAACGCCGGGAGCGAATTCGGTATCGCCGTCCATCAGGTTCACGCGCCCTTCCGCGAGCAGGGCCTCGACAGTATCCAAATCTTTCTTCCGCATGGACGACAAGGGCCAACTTGTCGTCTCCGTCCCCAGCGGGCCCGGCAGTTCGTAGACCTGTTTCCAGCCCTCGTATTCGGCCCGCTGAACGTGAAAATTCGCATTGGGAAACCGGTCCAGATTGCCCGCGTGATCGAAATGCAGATGGGTCAGAATAACGTCTTCGATATCTTCGGGTGCGAAGCCCACCTTGGCGAGAACGGTGTCCGGATGTTCCACGTTCTCATACGTTTTGCCGCTAGGCGACCAGTCGCCTTTCATGCCGGTATCGATCAGGATCGGCTTTTGGTTTTCCGCCGCGCCGCCATGGATAAGCGAATAGACCATGGGGTTCCGGATGCGTCCCTTGTTCGAATTCACCAGCGTCCCGCCGAAAAAATCGCGCGGCATGTCCGACCGCGCATAGCGAAAAGCCCAGATCGACCAGTCGGCAGGCACTAGGCTATCCCCTAAGGAACGATAACGACCGAACCGGTCGTCTTACCGCCGACGATGTCTTCGTGCGCCTGGCGGATATCGGCCAGCTTGTATTCCTGGCTGACCGAAATATCGAGCGCGCCGTCGGCAATCACCCCGAAAACATCGTCCGCCATCTCCCGTTTCGCCTCCGGCGTCAGCATGAAATGCGGCAAGGACACTTTGGCGAAAAACAGGGATTTACTGTTCAGCTGCATGGGATCGATCGGCTCGATGATGCCCGACATATGCCCATAATTCACCAGATAGCCGGTGGGCCGCAGCGCTGCGATATTCGCCTCCCACACATCTCGGCCGATGCCGTCATAGACCGCCGCCACGCCACCCCCATCCGTAATGTCATGGACCGCGCCCGCGACGTCTCCCGTACGGGAATTGATCACATGATCCGCGCCAGCGGCAGTGGCGATAACCGCCTTGCCGTCGCTTCCCACAGTGCCGATCACGGTGGCGCCTAGCGCCTTCGCCCATTGGCACAACAAAGTGCCCATTCCGCCCGCAGCTGTATGCACCAGGATGGTATCCCCCGCCTGCACGCAATAGGTCTGACGCAGCAGATACTGCGCCGTCATGCACCGCAGAAAAGTGGCCGCGATGTTCCTAGGATCGAGCCCTTCCGGTACCGGCATCAGGGCATCCGCAGCCATCACCCGGCGTTCGGCATGAGCGCCCAGATTGAACAGATAGCAGACCGCATCACCGGGCTTGAAACTTTCCACACCCTCGCCAACGGCTTCGATAATGCCAGCGCCATCCAGCCCGATGGCAGAGGGCAGATCCGGTTTCAGATGATATTTTCCTTCGCGCAGCATGGTGTCGGCGAAATGCATCGCCATGCCGGTCTGTTGCAATAGGACCTCACCCGGCCCAGGCGCACCCACATCTTCATCTTCGATACGAAGGACATCCGGTCCCCCGAATTCGTTTATCCGCACCACTTTGGACATGTGCTCCCCCTAGAGAACGGTAATGTCGTCCGGCGACTTCCCCATAAATTTGTGGCAGGCCGCACGGGCTTCGATCTCGGCTGCATCGGCGGTTTGCTGGGGCAGACCCATATGGCGGCGTTCGCCATCCTGCCATATAGACCACAACCAGTCGGTGGACCCATCCCGCTGCGACCAACGTTCAATCATGATCTCGATCATAAGATTCTTATGGAGACCGCCGGAACAACTGTCAAACTAGCCTTGTTACAACGCTGCCAGCCCTCTTTCTCTCCCCGGCACCTAATGGATGATCTTATTAGGTAACCGGGAGAGAAAGAGAGGCGGTGCGACGTCGCACAAGCGGTACAGAATAATTATCTTCGATCGATCAAGTGGATAAACGATCCCATCACGTTATTGCGGCGGAGACCCATTGGCCCAAGATCGGTTCCAGCGGCATCCGACACCCGAAACAAAGGATCCGCAATTTCCTGGCTGACAATACGGGCGTAATGGAATTCATGTGCACCGAAGATATCGCCGGTGGTGCCAAGCGGCGTGTCTGCCGCTAACGTGGCGTCGCGATAGCCCAGATGTAACTTGCGGTCCGCGAAGGATGTCTCCACCGGCAACAGCCCCGTCATGAGATGCCTCTGACCGTCCGCATCCACCAGCGCGTCTCCCAGCACCATATAGCCCCCGCATTCGCCATAGACGGTCGCACCACGCGCCGCCGCGTCTCTAAGACCGGACAAAAACCCCTGATTTGCCGACAGGAGATCCGCGTGTAGTTCCGGATACCCGCCCGGCAAATAGACGGCATCTGCATCTGCCGAAGGTGCTTGATCCGACAGGGGGGAGAACAGCAACACCTCCGCATCGGCCGCGCGCCAACCATCGATCACGTGGCGATAGCAGAACTGAAAGGCCTCGTCCGCCGCTACCGCGATTTGGTGCCCGATAGGCGGGATGGGCTGAGGGTGCGGTCCGGACCGGCGCGCATTGGAGGGCGACATTACCTGCCGCAACAGAGGCAAGTCGATATGCCGCGCCACCAGATCGGCAGCCCGGTCGAGAAAAGTTTCCAGCGCCGCCATCTCGCTCGCCTGAACGAGACCGAGATGGCGGTCGGGGATGGAGACATCGGCAGCGCGGGGAATACACCCCAGAACCGGAATACCGGAGGACGCCATGGCGTCCTTCAACATATCCGCATGGCGGGTGCTGCCGATTAGGTTGAAAATCACCCCGGCGAGGTTTGTATCTTCGCGGTAGGTGGAAAAGCCATGCACCGTGGCGGCAGCGCTTTGCGCCTGGGCCCCGGCATCGACCACCAGAATGACGGGCAGGCCGAGGCGCCTAGCGATATCTGCGGTCGATCCGTCGCGGTCGCCCGTCTGGCCGCGCGCACCGTCGAAAAGACCCATAACGCCCTCGCCCAGTACGATTTCCGAATAGGCAGCAACCTGTGCGTAGAGGGCATTCAGGGTATCATCCCGCATCGCCCAGCCATCCAGGTTCAGGCAATAGCGCCCGCCGGCGGCGGTATGAAATCCAGGGTCGATATAATCCGGCCCGATCTTGAAGGACGACACGGGTACGTTGGTCCGCGCGAAATGCCTTAAAAGGCCAAGCGTGACCGTGGTTTTACCGCTGCCGGATGAAGGCGCAGCGATGACCGCACCGGCGGAACCAGCCAACCTACTTTACCCCGCGTCGCGTTCGGTGCGGGTGCCCAGCGGATCAGCCTCTAGCACCCGCCCCCCAAGCGCGCCCACCCAGTCCAGCCCGGCGCGCAGGCGCACGACATCGCCAATAACAACCATCGCAGGCGGCTCAATTTCCGACGCAGCTAAATCTTCCACGCACCGGCCCAGCGTGGACTCCAGAACCGCCTCTTCGTCCAGCGTTACCTTGGAAACGATGGCAACCGGTTCGTCCACCCGTCGCCCGCCATCTGTCAGCCGGTCGCGAATGGTGCCGAGATGCTTCAGCGCCATGTAGATCACCAGCACCGGCGATCCGCTGGCCAGAGCCGCCCAGTCCACACTGTCCGGCACATCGCCCGACGCGCCATGGCCGGTGATGAACGTGACCACCGAATTTGTCTCCCGATGGGTCAGCGGAATCCCGGCATGCGCCAATCCGCCGATTCCAGCGGAAATACCGGGCACCACCCGGAAGGGAATTCCGGCGGCCACCAGCGCCAGCGCTTCCTCGCCGCCGCGGCCGAAAACGAAAGGATCCCCCCCCTTCAGCCGCACCACCCGTTTTCCGGCGCGCGCGAAGGCGACTAGCCGCGCCGAGATATCCGGCTGTTTGGGGGACGGTTTTCCGCCCCGTTTCCCAGCATAGACGATGTCGCAATTTGGCCCCGCCAGCGCCAGGGTTTTGTCACTGACCAGCGCATCATGGACTATCAAATCCGCCTGCTGAATGCCGGTCAGCGCCTGCAGCGTCAGCAGCCCGGGATCCCCCGGGCCGGCGCCGGTCAGCCATACCCATCCAGGGTCCAACGTGGGCAGCATAAAGGGTAGCCGTTCCATCCAGTCCTCTTAGCACATATAACCATCCCATGGCACGACGGCCCGAAGGGGAATTGCGGCGCGGCTGGACCACCGGCGCCTGCGCGACCGCTGCGGCGAAGGCCGCCTACACCGCCCTGTTAAGCGGTTCCTTTCCCGATCCTGTTCAGATCACCCTGCCCAAAGGCGAAACGCCGTCTTTTTCCCTTGCCTTGGAAGGACGCACCAAAAACGGCACCTACGCGGCCATCGTAAAAGATGCGGGCGACGATCCGGACGTCACCCACGGCGCGCTGATCCGGGTGGACGTGGAACCAAACGGCGACGGGAATGGTATTTCCTTTCGCGCAGGCGCTGGCGTTGGAACGGTGACGCGCGAAGGCCTGCCGTTGTCCGTTGGGGAACCGGCTATCAATCCAGCGCCCCGAAAAATGATCGGCAATACCATCGCCGAAGCCGCCAAAGCCCATGGCGGAAATGGCGATGTGATCGTCACGATTTCCGTGGCAGACGGCGAAGACCTAGCCGAGCAAACTTGGAACCCCCGCCTCGGCATCCTAGGCGGCATTTCCATTCTCGGCACAACCGGCGTTGTGGTGCCCTATTCCTGCGCCGCCTGGATCGAATCCATCCATCGCGGCATCGATGTCGCTCGGGCGGCGGGGGAAAAGGTGGTTGCCGGTTGCACCGGAAAAATATCAGAAAACCGGACCCAGGCCCTTCTGGGCCTTCCGGACCATGCCATGATCGACATGGGCGATTTCGCGGGCGGCATGCTGAAATATCTACGCAACCACCCGGTTCCGAGGGTCGTGATCGGTGGCGGGTTCGCCAAGATCACCAAGTTGGCGCGCGGCAATCTCGATCTTCATTCCGGGCGCAGCGAGGTCGACCTGTCCTGGCTCGCCGAGATTGCCAAATCCCTGGGCGGTACGGAGGACGTGGCCAGCAGGATTTCGAAGGGGAACACTGCGGCCGAAGCGCTGTCCATCGCAACTAAAGACGGCCTGCCGCTGGCCGACGAAATTGCGCGGCGCGCTGCGGATGTCGCGCTGGAAACGGTCGCGGGTACCGACATCGACATCGGAACCCTGATCTACAACCGCACCAGTGATCTGGTGGGACGGTCCAATGCCTAAAGGCAGGCGTGTTCTGATCCTGGGCGGCACAGCGGAGGCCGTCGATCTGGCGATGAAGATCGCGGCCTCGTGGGATGTGACCTACAGCCTGGCCGGGCGCACCCGCACGCCGTCCCTGCCCGAGAACGTTTCCACCCGCACAGGCGGGTTCGGTGGCGCCGAGGCCCTGGCGGACTGGCTGCGAGAGAACGAAATCGGCCGGGTCATCGATGCAACCCATCCCTTTGCTCACCGTATTGCCGTGAATGCGCTGCGGGCCTGCGAGACTGCAGGGATCTCCCGTCTCAAACTAATGCGTCCGGCCTGGGAACCGGGCCCCGGGGATGACTGGCGGCCTGCGGCGGATCCGGGCGCGGCGGCGTCCCTACTGCCGTCCGTGGGACAGCGGGCGTTTTTATCCATCGGACGGCAGGATCTTGCCACTTTTGCAGATGTGCGGGACTCAGCCTTTCTGATACGCACGGTGGACCAGCTGGAAAGCGTGCCGCTTAAAAACTCGACCTGTGTGACCGGGCGCGGTCCATATTCAGAAGCGCAGGAAACCGACCTGCTGAGAGAGCACGGGATCGACGTACTGGTCAGCAAGAATGCGGGCGGCGACAGTACCTATGCCAAGATAGAAGCGGCGCGAAAACTGTCGATCCCGGTGATCATGATCGGCCGCCCCGATCCCGTTGCGGGTGAGACGTTGGAAACGGTCGACGATGCCGTCGGCTGGCTAGCAACCAAGGAAAGTTAGTAGGACCCATGGACAAGGATGCGGATTTCATGGGGCGGCCTTTGCCCAGGCGAAGAAAAGCGCTGACGAAGGCGCGGTAACGGTCGGCGCCTGCCTGACCCGCGGCGATGAACTGGTCTCCGAAGGTCATAACCGCCACGTCCAGGACCGGACGGTCATTCTACGTGGTGAAACCGACTGCATGAAAAACGCAGGCCTGTTCCGCGACTGGGAACAGTGCACCATGTACACGACGCTCAGCGCCTACATGATGTGCGCTGGCACGATTATCCAGTACGGTATTCCCCGCGTCGTGATCGGCGAAAACCAAACTTGGGCGGCAACGAGGATTTCCTGCGCGAACGCGGCGTCGACGTCACCGTGATGAACGTGGCGGAAATGATGGATTGTTTCGCCGGCTGGATGGACGCCAATCCCGATATTTGGAACGAGGATATTGGGCGTTAGGACTTTCTGTGGGGCCTCAGCACGTGGACGTGCGCTGAATTATACAACGCTGAATCGCTGAATGCCGCCGGGTCCAGTACCCGCCCCACCAGGATAAGCGCCGTCCGCGTGATCTTTTCCGCGCGGACCTTTTGCCGGATATCGGCAAATGTGCCTTCCACCACCTTTTCGTCCGGCCAGCTGGCCCGATAGATCACGGCCACCGGGCAATCCTCGCCGTAATGGGGGATCAGCGTTTCGCAGACGTGTTTCAGGTTCCGCACCGATAGGTGAATAGCGAGTGTCGCACCCGACCGGCCGAGGGTGTCCAGATCTTCGGCATTGGGCATAGCCGATGCCTTCATCGCGGTGCGGGTCAATACCACGGTCTGGGACACATCCGGCAGAGTCAGTTCCCGTTTCAGCAGGGCGGCCGCAGCAGCATAGGCGGGCACGCCCGGCACGATTTCGTAATCGATGTCCAGTTCTTCCAGCCGCCGGATCTGTTCGCCGATGGCGCCGTAGAGCGACGGATCGCCTGAATGGACCCGGGCGACATCCTTGCCCTGCCCGTGGGCGTCCGTAATTTCGGAAATGATCTCGTCCAGGGTCAGTGGCGCGGTATCCACCACCTGCGCGCCATCGGGCGCATGCGCGATGACTGCTTCCGGGACCAGCGATCCCGCATACAGGCAGACCGGGCAGCGCGCGATCAGATCGCGGCCGCGAATGGTCAGAAGATCGGGGTCACCGGGCCCCGCACCGATAAACCAGACTGTCATCCTGTTTACTCGTTCCCGTTCGTTTGCTTTCCGGCATAGCCCCGGGGCGTATACACCCAGCAGCGCCCATCGCCGCGCGGTACCGCCCGGGTTTCGGACGACCCCACCAGCACCACGGTCAGCATGTCGATATCGGCGGGATCGAGGGCGTCCAGCGTGGTCGTCCGTACGGATTCTTCCGCCCGGCCCAGATTGCGCGCGATGATGACCGGCGTGGTGCCAGGCCGCGAAGAAAGCAGGATTTCCCGCGCGGTTGCCAGTTGCCAAGTGCGCCGTTGGGAAACCGGATTGTAAAAGGCGATCACGAAATCGCCGTCCGCCGCCGCCTCTACCCGGCGTTCGATCGCCTGCCACGGGGTCAGAAGATCGGACAGCGATATGGTGCAGAAATCGTGCCCCAGCGGCGCGCCCGCCCGGGCGGAGGCCGCCTGCAACGCGGAAATGCCGGGGCAGACCTCAATCGCCACGCGGCCCCAGTCTTCCCGGCCGCCGGTTTCCAGTAATTCGAAGGCAAGCGTCGCCATGGCATAGATGCCGGGATCGCCCGACGATACCAGCGCGACGGTGCGGCCTTCGGCTGCCAGATCCAGTGCGGCGCGGACCCGGTCGGTTTCCTCGCCCAGTGGAAAATCATAGCGGGTTTTGCCGGCGGCGCGATCGCCCAGCAGGTCGAGATAGAGCGAATAGCCGACCAGGTCGGTCGAGGCGGCGACGGCACTTTCCGATTCCGCCGTCATCCAGCCGTCCGATCCAGGGCCGGTACCGACAATCAGCAATCGTCCCTGTGGGCGACCCGCTGCCGCAACGCCAATCGGCGCAGGCGCGACGGCAATCGCACAGGTGGCTCGTGCGGATTTTGTTTTTTCGACGAGCAGGGTGCCGTCCGGTCCGGACGCCGCCAGGGCCGCCCCTTCGGACACGCCATGACACCCGACTTCTCTGAAGACGATGTCGGAAGGATTTTTCAGGCGTAGTGTTTCCGCTTCCAGGGTATCCGCGTCGAAAAACCGCGCCGCCACGCCCAACCGGTCGGCGACGGCGTGCACAGCAGGCTCATCCGCTTTCAGATCCAGCGACCAGATTCCGGCCAAGCTTGCCGAAGCGATGCCTTCCTTCGACAGTGCGGTTTCAACAATCGCGATCAGCTCGTCGGGGTCCGTGCCACGCTCGCATCCGACCCCGACGGCCACCGACGCAGGATGAAAAACCAGATGGCGGAAATCCCCGCCAATTTCATACACCGATTCGGTGATGTGCAGAACGCCGCCGAGATCGCGGGGCAGACCGGACTCGGACACGAAGGACGGCAGGGTATCGTCGATGCGGAGGGTTTCTCCGGCCAGAAGGTTCGCCGTAAATTCCCGCATGTCGCCCGGGTTTGCCAGTGTCCACCCAGCGGGCGGCTCATCGAGAGCGATGCCGAAACGGACTTCACCGGCCGTTGTTATTGCCGGCGAAACGTCGAGCGCCGCAGCAATCTGCGCGGCAAGATCATTGCCCCCCGTGTGCCCGCCCAACAGCGGCACGACGGCAGAGCCGTCCTCTGCCACCGCAATCACCGGAGGCTCAGATGTTTTGTCGGAAATGTCTTCCGCCAGCAGCCGGATCAAAATACCGGCCGCGCAGATACCGATGATCGGCACGCCTTCGGCAAACAAATGACGGAGGTGCATGCGCGTATCGTCGAACGACTCATCCACATCCGGCACGCGCCGAGTGAGACCGTGAAGGCGACCAACCGGCAGTGCGGATTGAATCTTGCGGGCGACATCCAGTCCGCCTCTCCCCAGAACCACGATCGCTGTACCGGTCATTTCCACGCTTCGGCACGCTTGTGGACGAGGATCATCGAAAAGTAAGGGGCCGCGTTTTCCGGTACCTGGTCCAGTGATACGATGCGCTGCTCGGCCATGGTGGCGCGTTCGATGTACCGGGCATTCTGGGTGAGACCCAAATCATCGAGAACTCCGCGGATCTTCGGCAAATGCCGCCCGACCTTGATGACGGCCGCGGCGTCGGCTTCCGCCAGCCGGGCCGACATCCGGTCTGCCGCCAGCGGCCCCGGCACCACTGATAAAACATCGTTCTTGGCCGATAACGGCGCACCGAGCGCCGCCGCACAAGCGGTTAGGGACGACACGCCGGGAACCACCTCCACCGGGTGATCCGCCGCCAGCCGCCCAAACAGATACATGAAGGATCCATAGAAAAAGGGATCGCCTTCGCAGATAACCGCCACATCGTCGCCTTCGGACAGGGCCGCTGAAATCTCCGCCGCTGCGTTGTCGTAAACATCATCTGCCGGAAACCGCGCTGGTGAGAGTGGCATACGAATAGCGATTTCCCGCTGACCGCCGGGCAGGTGGTCGGCAACGATTTCACGGGCGAGGCTGGGACCTTCTTCCGGTGCGGGCCAGGCCAGCACCTGGGCCTCGCGCAGGATCCGCAGTGCCTTCAGCGTCACCAGCTCCGGATCGCCGGGCCCGACGCCCACGCCGTACAGCGTGCCGCTCATCGGCTTTTCACCAGGCTGTACTGGGTGACCGTCATGGACGGCTTCCACCCGGTGAAGGCGCCCACGGGTTCAGCGCGGGAGATCGAAAACCGCGTCAGGTCGCCACCGTGTTTCGTGCGGAATTCCGCCAAAGCGGTTTCGCCTTCCAGGGTCACCGCATTGGCAACAAGCCGACCGCGACCCGGCAGGGCTTCGACGCAGCGGCCCACCAATCCCGGGATGGACGCACCGCCGCCGACAAAAATCGCATCCGGCGCGTCCAGACCGTCCAGCACGTCCGTCGCTTCGCCGTCGATGATGCCGAGTCTCGGCACGCCCAGCGCGATGGCGTTGCGGGCGATCAGGCCGATCCGGTCTTCGCGGTTTTCCACCGCCGTCGCCCGGCAATCCGGGTGGGAGCGCATCCATTCGATGGAAATCGATCCGCACCCGGCGCCGATATCCCACAGATGCTGCCCCGGGATCGGTGCCAGCA
Source organism: uncultured Alphaproteobacteria bacterium (assembly GCA_913047365.1). Taxonomy (GTDB): domain Bacteria; phylum Pseudomonadota; class Alphaproteobacteria; order MPNO01; family UBA830; genus CAJWUK01. Next base: position 16,278 of record CAJWUK010000013.1, read on the forward strand.
CCGCCAGGGTCGCCGCCCGGATTTCCCGCTTGGTCAGATTGCCATCGCTGAGGAACGCGTCGTCCGGCAGGCCGGGGATTGTCGGCTGGATCAGCGCATCGGCACCGGCAATGCAGTCGACGGCGACCGTGTTGAACGGGGCGATACCGGCTTCCTGCCAGCTTGCCGCCGTGCCGGTCACGATCCGTTCTCGTTCGCCACCCATATGTTCCAGAACCGTCAAGCGTGAGTCGTCGTAGCCACGTTCCAGCAGCATGCGGGCAATCTGTTCGGGTGTGTCCGTCCCGTCAGAAAGGACCAACAGCCGGCCGCCAGGCCGAATGAACGGGATGACCAGCGACGCGGGACGCCCGTGAAGGGTAAGTTGCTCGACCTCCGACAGCGGCCAGCCCAACCGTGCGGCGGCGAGCGAAAACGCCGACAGCGACGGCACGATTTCCATCTCGTCCGCCGCAAAGTGTTTGGACAGCGTCACGCCAATGCCGAAAAACATGGGATCACCGGTCGCCAGCACGCAGACGGGCGTGCCGCGCCGGTCGGCGATCTGCGGTATCAGATCAGTCAGTGGCCTCGGCCAGGTCAAGCGCGCGCGCCCGTCATCCGGGATCATCTCGAGATGCCGATTGCCGCCGACCAGCATTTCCGTGCCGTCGATTAGCATGCGTGCCCGCGGCGGCAGGGCATCCAGCCCGTCTTCGCCGATGCCGACGACACTGAGCCAGCGCCCTGTCATATCTCACCGCCCGGCGTGAGAGCATTTACCGCTGCCGCCGCCATGGCGCTGCCGCCGCGACGCCCGAGAAGCGTGATATAGGGAACGCCGTGATCGGTTCCGCACAGTACTTCTTTGGATTCTGCAGCTCCCACGAAACCGACCGGGAAACCCAAGATGGCCGCCGGTTTGCGCGACGAGTCCTCTGCTATCACTTCCAGAAGCCGAAACAGGGCCGTGGGCGCGTTACCGATTGCGACGACACTGCCGGGCAGAAACGGTTTCCATAATTCCACCTGCGCGGCTGACCGGGTGGTGCCCTGATCCTTCGCCATGTCGGCCAGGTTCGGCAGCCGGATCATGCTGAGAATCTGGTTGTCGGCCGGCAGGCGCGACGGAATGATTCCATCGGCCACCATCTGCGCATCGCAGATAACCGGCGCCCCGGCGGCGAGTGCTGCGCGCGCGGACGAAACGGCGTTCTCCGACCAGCGGATGTCCGCCACGATTTCCGGCATGCCGCAGGCGTGGATAAGGCGCTCCGCGACACCGGTCATATCGTCAGGCAGCGCCGTCAGGTCGGCTTCCGTCCGGACGATCTCGAAAGACCGCCGGTAAATTTCATCCGGATCGCGCAGCCATTCCATATCGGGTCAGTCCGCGTCCTTCATGGTTCTCGGCCCCAGCGGGTGATCGGCGTGGGGATACGGGTGATGATGGTGGTCGTGATCATGATCGTGGGAATGATCATGGCTGTGAGTATGGTAATTATCATGTACTGGGCCTTTGCCCGTGCCGATTCCTTCGACGTGATGATGGTGGCTTTCCTGCGCCAACCCGACCTCGGCCTCAAATCCCAGCACCTGTTCACGGTATTTGCAGAGTTGGCAGTTCATGTTGTTTTCGCCGGTGCGGATTTCCTCGATCCGGTCCATGAAGGTTTCGATCACCATCGGATGATCGTTCAGATAGGGCGCCTTCACGAATTCAATGTCCGGATACCGCGCGGCAACCGCATCGGTGTAATCGTAAATCCGTCTTACCAGTACGCCGGTGAACAGGAAATAGGGGAACACCACGATGCGCCGGTAGCCCAGCTTTGCGGCATGTTCCAGTCCCGGTTCCACCAGCGGGAACGTGACGCCGGAATAGGCGGTTTCTCCCCAGCCAAAGCCGAACCCCTCCCACAGCATACGCATTACCTTAGCGACGTTCGAATTGGCGTCCGGGTCCGACGCGCCGCGCCCGACCACGACCAGCAGGGTTTCATCGACGGGAACATCGCGCCCCGCGGCATCCAGCGCCTCGTCAATGCGGTCCCCCGCCGCTTTCAGCATTTTCAGATCGATGGCAAGCTCTCGCCCGTAGCGAATATCGATCCCGTCCTGGCCTGCCGACCAGGTATTCAGCACCGACGGGATATCGTTTTTGGCATGGCCGGCAGCAAACAGCATGCCCGGAACCGCCAGAATATCGTTGACCCCCTGGCCGACCAGATTGCCAAGACCGTCGCGGATGATCGGGGTTGCGAATTCGAGAAAACCGTATTCCACGGGCGTGCCGTCGGCGCGGTCGCGGATCGCAACCGCCAGTTTTTCGAATTCCGCCACGGCGCCGGCATCGCGGCTGCCATGGCCACAGACCATAATTCCTGTGTTCACCTGCAACTCCCCTGTGCACGACAATTGATTCCCGACGCGCGCCGGGCGATTGTCGCGCTATGATCTTCGAGTGGTACTCCGCGGGCGGCGTTACCGTCCACCCCCTGCTGGTTGTCATGCTGGCCTTCGCCATCGATGTTGTCCTGGGCGATCCGCCGGAAGTTTACCGGCGTATACCGCACCCGGTGGCGTTGTTCGGCAATCTGATCGGGTTCTTCGACCGTCAGCTCAACCGCCCCCAGCGCTCGGACCGCGCGCGATTCTGGCGCGGCGCGCTGGTGACGGTCTGTCTGGTGACCGCAGCGAGTTTCGCCGGATACGCCGTCCACTGGGTGCTGGCGCAATTTCTCTATGGCTGGATCGGCGGCGCGCTGATCGGCAGCGTGTTCATTGCCTATCGCGGATTGTTCAACCATGTGCGCAACGTGGCGGACGGGCTGGATGTATCGCTGGCGAAGGGCCGGGAAGCAGTGTCCCATATAGTCGGGCGCGACCCGGAACACCTGGACGAGCATGGGGTAGCGCGCGCTGCCATCGAATCCGCGGCCGAGAATTTCTCCGACGGGGTGGCTGCCCCGGTTCTGTGGTTCGCCCTGCTGGGTTTGCCCGGGCTGTTCGCCTACAAGGCAGTGAACACGCTGGACAGTATGATCGGCCACCGGGACAGCGACTATGAAATGTTCGGCAAGTTCGCAGCCCGGCTGGACGACGCGGTCAACGCCGTGCCCGCGCGTATAGCAGGGCTGCTGATCGTGATCACTGCCTCCATCAGCATCGGCACCAAAGGCGGCGACGCTTGGGCCGCGGCTATTCGGGACGCAGAAAAGCACCGGTCGGTAAACGCCGGCTGGCTGGAAGCGACCATGGGCGGCGCGCTGGGCCTTGCGCTGGCGGGCCCCCGCCAATACGGCCACACGGTGATCGAGGACGCCTGGATGAATGACGGCGGGCGCGTTGAAGCGACCTCTGCAGACATTCACCGGGCGCTGAGCCTCTATCGCAAGGCGAGCGCAGGGCTTGCGGCCCTGCTGCTGCTGATCATGGTGCTTGTTTAACCTCTTAAACATCGATCATTCCATCGACATCCAGATGATCTTCAAGATGCGCGGCGAGCGCATCCAGCGTGTCGTCGATCAATCCCTCATAGTGCAGCGCTGCACGGACGCCCGGATGCAGCCGCTGCAAGAACGCGGTGCGAAATCCGTCCGATGTGAAAAGCCCATGCACGTAACAGCCAGCAATCTGACCACCGCGCGCAACGGCGCCATCCGGTTGGCCACCGATTTCTAGCAGCGGATTTGCGGTATCCGGACCGCTGGTTTCTCCTACATGCATTTCGTATCCGGCAATCGCCTCGCCCGTCTGCCGGGCCTTACCGGAAACCTCGGTCAGGGTTTTCTCCCCCGTCAGAACCGTATCGATATCCAGCAATCCAAGCCCGGGTGCCTCGCCGGGCGGGCCTTCGATTCCGTCGGGATCCGACACGGTGTTGCCCAGCATCTGGTAGCCGCCGCAGATGCCCAACACCGCACCGCCGCGCCGCTCATGGGCAGCAATATCAACGTCCCAGCCCTGATCGCGCAGGAAGGCAAGATCGGCCAGCGTCGCCTTGGACCCGGGCAGTAGGATCAGGTCGGCATCGCCGGGCAGCGCTTCGCCCGCGGGCACCATGACGACCGATACGTCCGGTTCCGCCCTGAGCGGATCGAGATCATCGAAATTTGCGATGCGGGACAGAACCGGCACCGCCACTTTGACCGTCCCGACGTTGTCCGCGCCAGGACGGGTATCGAACGCGTCTTCCCTTGGCAGGCGCACAGCATCAGAGAACCACGGCAGAACGCCGAAATCGGCTATGCCGGTCCGTTCGCGGATAATGGCGCGGCCATCCTGGAACAGCGACACGTCGCCCCGGAATTTATTGACGATGAAACCTTTGACCAGCGGGCGCTCGTCTTCCGGCAGCAGATCCCAGGTACCGACAAGCTGGGCGATGACGCCTCCACGATCGATATCGCCGATCAGTGCCACAGGTACGTTCGCCGCCTGTGCGAAGCCCATATTGGCTATGTCCGCGGTCCGCAGGTTTACCTCCGCCGCGCTGCCTGCCCCTTCGACGATGATGATATCGGCATCGGATTGCAGCCTGTGGAAGCTTTCCAGCACCGCCCCCATCAGCGACGGCTTCATGCCCTGATATTCGCGGGCCAGTGCATTGCCGACAACGCGCCCGTGCACCACCACCTGCGCTCCGGTTTCGGTCTGCGGTTTCAGGAGTACCGGATTCATATCCGTCTGTGGGGATATCCGGCAAGCTCGCGCCTGCAGCGCCTGCGCCCGGCCGATCTCACCCCCGTCGGCGGTGACGGCCGCGTTGTTCGACATGTTCTGCGGCTTGAACGGCCGCACGTTCAGCCCCCTGTTGACCAGCGCCCGGCACAGACCGGCTACCAGCACGGACTTGCCGACATCCGATCCGGTCCCCTGGAGCATGAGGGCGGGTAGCATCCCTAAAACTCGATGCCCTTCTGGGCGCGGACGTTCTGTTCGCGGAACGGATGTTTGATCTGGGTCATCTCGGTGACCAGGTCGGCAGCGTCGATCAGCTCAACCTTCGCGTTCCGCCCGGTAACAACGACGTGCAGCATGTCGCGCTTGTTTTCGAACGTGTCCAGCACGTCCTGCAGATCGAGATAATCATAACGCAGCACGATGTTCAGCTCGTCCAGGATAACCAAGTCATAAGACGGATCGGCAATCATTTCCTTTGAGACCGACCAGGCCTTTTCCGCCGCCGCGATATCGCGCGCCTTGTCCTGTGTTTCCCAGGTGAAGCCTTCGCCCATGGTACGGATGGTCACCTGTTCGGGAAATGCCTCCAGGACCGCCCGTTCTCCCGTTTCCCATTTACCCTTCACGTACTGTACAACGCCGATTTTCATGCCGTTGCCCACGGCGCGCGCGGCGAGCCCGAAGGCGGCGGTGGATTTACCCTTGCCCTTGCCGGTGTGAACGATCAATAGGCCTTTCTCGACCGTCTTGTCCGCTAGCATCCTGTCCCGCGCCTCTTTCCGCTTGCGCGATTTTTCATTGGCGCGAGCGAGTTCTTCTTGCGATTGCGGTTTCTTTGCCATCAGGCCGCTCCTCTCAATTCCTTCAGATACCGGGCCGCACTGTTCGACCGCGGCCGCCACAGGCCACGATCCTGCGCTTCCAACAGCCGGTCCGCCATATCCCGCAGCGCAGCGGGATTGTTGTCATCCAGAAACTGCCGGACCTCTTCGTCGCCGAGATAGGCATCGAACACCAGATCGAAATGATGATCCTTCACACAGCGCGCGGTCGCCGCGAAGGCGAAGAGGTAATCGACCGTCGCCGCCATTTCGAACGCGCCCTTGTAGCCGTGGCGCATGACACCGGCGATCCATTTTGGATTGACCACCCGGGCGCGGATAACGCGGGCGATCTCGTCCTCCAGGCTGCGAATTCTGGGCGTTTCGGGCCGGGAATGATCGTTGTGCCAGACCACCGGCTGATCACCGGACAGATACCGCACCGCCGCGGTCAGCCCACCTTCGAACTGATAGTAATCGTCCGAGTCCAGCAAATCGTGTTCGCGGTTGTCCTGGTTGTGAACCACCGCCTGCACGGACCCCAGCCGCCTTTCGAATAAACGGTGCTCCGCCGTTCCTTCAGCCCCCGTGCCATAGGCATAACCGCCCCAGGCAATATAGGCGCGCGCCAGATCGGCATCGGTGTCCCAGCCTTTTTCGTCGATCAATGCCTGCAGCCCAGCCCCATAGGCGCCGGGCTTAGACCCGAACACTCGGTGACCGGCCCGTCGGCGGGCGGTTTCTTCATCACCGCCATCGGCGATCAGCGCCACGGTATCTTCAGCCACCCGGGCAGCCAACGGGTTTTTATCCGCTGGTTCATCCAGATCGGCGACAGCGCGGACGGCGCTGTCGAACAGGTCGATCTGCTGCGGAAAGGCATCGCGGAAAAAGCCTGACAGGCGCAGCGTGACATCGACCCGTGGGCGGTCCAGCACATTCAGCGGCATGATGTCGAAGCCGTTCACTCGGCCGGAGCCACGATCCCATTGCGGCTGGACGCCCATCAGCGCAAGGCCCTGCGCGATGTCATCGCCACCGGTACGCATGTTGGACGTGCCCCAGGCCGACAATGCCATGCGCCGGGGCCATTCGCCGTGTTCCTGGACGTGGCGTTCGATTAGTAGCGTCGCCGACTTCCACCCCAGCGCCCACGCTGTCGGGGTGGGCACCGTGCGGGTATCGACGGAATAAAAATTGCGCCCCGTGGGAAGAACCTCGGGCCGCCCCCGCGTCGGCGCACCGGACGGACCAGGGTTGAGGAACCGCCCGTCCAATGCCCGCAAAGCGCCGGCAATTTCCGCCCTGCCGCAGGAATCAACGGCAGGGACAATACGTGAATCAATTTCCGACAGAACGTTTCCGGTTTGCCCCCAGGCGGCTTCCGGTTTCCGGCCAGTGACCAGATCCAGCGCCAGCGCTTCCAGGCGTTCCACCGTGTCGCCATTTGTGCGCCAGAGATCGTCGCCGGAAAGCACATCGGGTTTCGGGCCAGTCCATGGATCGCCCAGGATACAATCCAGCGGGTCGAAGCAGTCGAAGCCCAGATCGGCGGCCAACGCGCGTATCAAGGAGGCATTCGCGCCCTGTCCGTCGCCGCGCGGCAGCCGGGCCAGCGCCACCAGCATAGCATTGCGCAGATCGGCCTCTGGGCTTTTGCCGAACACATGCAACCCATCGCGGATCTGCATTTCTTTCAGCTCGCACAGATAATTATCCAGCTTGGCGAGCGCTTCGTCCGTCGCTTCATCGGGATCGATGCCGCAATCGAGATCAAGACCGGATGACCGCGTCAGATCGACTATCTGATCGCCCAGCAGGGCCAGCCGGCGCGGGTCGAGGCCGGAAGCTTCGTAGTATTCATCGACCAGGCGTTCGAGATCAGCCAGCGGCCCATAGGTTTCGGCGCGAGCCAGCGGTGGGGTTAGGTGATCGACGATAACGGCCGACGCACGTCGTTTCGCCTGCGTGCCCTCGCCGGGATCGTTCACGATGAACGGATAGATATGGGGCACGGCGCCGAATACGGCTTCCGGATAGCAATCGGCGGACAGCGCCAGTGATTTGCCGGGCAGCCATTCCAGATTGCCGTGCTTACCCATGTGAATCACCGCGTCGGCGCGGAAATGCGTTCGCAGCCACGCGTAAAACGCCAGATATCCGTGCGGCGGGACAAGGTCCGGGTCGTGATAGGATTTTTCGGGATCAATGTTGTAGCCCCGCGAGGGCTGCAGCGCGATCACGATATTGCCGCAGCGGAAAGCAGGGATCGCCAGTGCACCGCAATCGGTCTCGCCCTCCAGATAGAAGGGATCGGCCTCCGGCGAGCCCCAGCGGCCGGTGACGGCGTCGCGCACGGATTTCGGCAGGCCTGAAAAGAAAATCTGATACTCTGCCAGCGACAGGCATTCCTCGACCCGCCGCGCCTTTGTTTCGGTATTGGTGGGACCCTCCAGCAGACGATCGATCAGCGCATTGCCGTCCGCCGGCAGGTTTTTGGCGCAATATCCTGCTGCCTCCATTGCCCGCAACAATTCGATGGTGCCGGCGGGTGTATCCAGCCCAACGCCGTTGCCGATACGCCCGTCGCGATTGGGATAATTCGCCAGAACAACCGCGATGCGCCGGTCGCCCGCCTGTGCGCGACGAAGCCTTGCCCACGCAGCGGCGAGGTCGCCAACGAAATCGATCCGGTCCAGTGACGGCAGATGCTTGACGATGGCGGTCTCAGTCACCTCGTCGAACCGCGCCTCGGACTTGAACGCAACAGCGCGGGATAGAACGCGCCCATCGACTTCCGGCAGCGCCACGTTCATCGCAATATCGCGGGCGATCAGGCCGGAATTTGCCTCCGCCCAGACCTGCTCCGTCGTCGCAGCGAATACAGTCTGCAGTACCGGGCAGTCTGCGGAATCGAACGGCGTTTCCGCCTTGTCAGCCCCCGGCGCGGACACCGCAAACCCGGTGGTATTCAGAATGACATCTGGCGTCGCGGCATCGAACGCCGTGGTCACGACGCCGGTCGACACGGAATCTTTCAGGCTCTGCACATAGATCGGCAAAGGATTGAGCCCGCGTTTCTTCAACTCCGTAATCAACGCCTCCACCGGTTCCGTATTCCCGGATTGCATCAGCGCCCGGTAGAATGTAACCGCCGCGACTGGGGCGCCGGCCTGCCACCCGCTACGCACCACATCCAGATCGGGATCCTCAATACCCGGCCAGAAAAGTCCGGCGGTCAGAAGCGGTGCGGGCTCCGTCCAGGACGTCGGGTTACCCAGCAGGGATGAGGCAAAATTCAGAAAATTATCGGCATTGGCGGACCCGCCATGAACCAGATACTGCCACAGCCGGTGCCGGTCGTCGGCGCCCAGGGTGGAGAACTGTTCCAGTTGGGGATCTGGATGGTCGTCCCCCGGCAGCGCGGCGAAAGCGATGTCCCGGTTCCGGCAGGTCTCCGCGATCCGTTCGATCCCGTACGGCCAGTAACCGGCGCCGCCCAGAAGACGCACCACCACCAGCCTAGCGTGGGAGACGACAGCATCCACATACACATCAACCGACAGGTGATGGCGAAGCTGAAGGAAGTTGGCGAGGCGCAGCGTGGGTTGATTGCCTGACTGGCGCTCCCGTGCCGCGGACAGCGCGGCCAGTTCAGTATCGGCCGCCGACAGAACGACGATATCACCCGGCGTCTGGCCGAGATCGACCGCTTCCGACCCGTCAAAAACAACACCGGGCTTGGTCGCCAGCAGGTGCATATCAGTCGTTGGCGCCCAACGCGTTTTCGATGGCCGACCTGTCGAGGCCCGTCAACCCGATCACCACAAGTTGAGTTGCCCGTATTTCCCCATCTTTCCAGGGACGGTCGTAATGCTGGTTGATTCGGTCGCCCACGCCCTGGACGACCAGCCGCATGTCCTTACCCGGGACATCCACGAATCCTTTGACGCGCAGGATATCGTGGGACGCAACCGCGGATTTGATGCGCGTCACCAGCCCTTCCGGTTCGGCGATGGAGGGCAAATCGACCGCGAAGCTCTCGAACTCGTCGTGATCGTGGTCGTCATCGTCGTCATGATGGGAGGGCCGCGCGGTCAGATCGTCTTCCGCCGCCGCCTCAATGCCGAGCAGAATTTTGGTGTCGATTTCGCCACGTTCGGTACGCACCATGCGCACGCCGTTGCGCAACCGTCCGGCAACCTCACCGGAAACGGCGTCTATCTGGTCTGCTGACATCAGGTCAGTCTTGTTCAGCAGCACCAGGTCAGCACAGGAAAGCTGGTCTTCATAGAGTTCGTGCAGCGGACTTTCGTGATCAAGTTCTTCGTCTTCCGCACGCTGCGCATCGACGCGGTCGGGATCGTCGGCAAACCGGCCATCGGCAACCGCGGGACCATCCAGCACGGCGACGACCCCATCGACGGTGATCCGGGTGCGGACTTCCGGCCAGCCGAACGCCTGTACCAACGGCTTCGGCAGGGCGAGGCCCGATGTTTCGATCACGATGTGATCGGGCAGATCGGGTCGGTCCAGTATTTTCTGAATAGTCGGCAGGAAATCGTCGGCCACCGTGCAGCAAATACATCCATTGGCGAGCTCGAAAATATCGTCATCTGTGCAGTCGGGATTTCCGCACCCCTTCAGCAGATCGCCATCAACGGCAAGATCGCCGAATTCGTTGATCACCAGCGCCAGCTTCTTGCCGTTCGCCTGTTCTATCAGGTTGCGGATCATGGTGGTTTTGCCGGCGCCGAGAAATCCAGTGACCACGGTTGCGGGAATTTTCGGTGCGATAGCCATGTCTGGTCCGCCTCCTTTGCGGATTGGATCGAACACGCATCGCCGGTTTCAGTGCGCGGACACACCCCGGCCCACGGTCTGACGACACGGCCGGCATCCGGTCTCCTGGCTCGCGGGTCGACGCCCTGGTCCCGGCCTTCCAGCGGAATTACCGCCGTGGCTGTTATGGGACAGGCTCGCCGCATACAGTTGCGGGGGCAGCCGGGTCATGGGCATTTTCGCCATTCCCCGTTCCCGGTGTGTCGGCAATTGCACGCTAGCGAAGCGGTATTCGCCCGGCAAGAGATTGGGGTCTTTAAAAACCGGTTTTTTTCTGGCTCCAAACGCGCACTGACACCGGATCAAAATTCCCATCCGTTGCAACCCGATTTAAAGGGCATCCATTTCTTAGGTTTGATTATTGAAATGTTATGTTATAACATATTTTTATATGAACTTGAGAACCTAACAACCAAACCTGCACCATAGGAGCCCATCCATGATTATATCATTTGCACGGCCGGGAGCGGCAATCGCCCTCGCCGTTGGAATTGCCATGTCTCCGCCAGTGTTGGCACAGAGCACGACCGATTCCGCAGCGATTTTAAAAGAAATCAAAGCGCTCAAAGAAGCGTACGAAAAACGTACGGCTGAGCTTGAGAAAAAGATCAAGGCGCTTCAAGCGAAGCAGACGCAGCAATCCGCCAAGGTTTCTGCACCAGCCAGCACCGGCCGCAATATCAAGGACAATTCGTTCAATCCGTCTATTGGGCTTGTTCTGAACGGTAAAGCCGCCGGCTTCTCTCGAAGAACGGCCCCTGAAATCGCCGGGTTCGGGATTGGAGAGGAAGGCGAACGGGGAAGCGAGGGCCTGTCGATTGACGAGACAGAACTTAACTTTTCAGCCAATATTGACGACAAGTTCTACGGCAGTACAACCGCTGCCATCGTCAGAGAAGATGGTGAAGACAAGGTTGAGTTAGAAGAAGCTTATCTTCAGACATTACCAGGTTCAGGGTTACCAGACGGCTTCCGCATTAAGGCAGGCAGGGCGTTTTGGACAATCGGGTATCTGAACGAACAGCACGCACATGCGGACGATTTTGCCGATCGCCCCCTGCCCTACCGGGTCTATCTTAATAAAGCTTATAACGACGACGGGCTTGAATTCTCTTATGTCCTACCAACAGACCAATACGCAGAAATCGGAGGCGGTGTTTTCCGTGGCGACGATTTTCCTGCCGGTGGATCGGTCTCAGGCATGGGTGGTTGGTCTGCCTATGCGCGGACGGGTGGAGACATCGGTGATAACCAGAGCTGGCGGGTTGGCGCTTACACACTTCGTAGTGACGCGGTCAGCCGGGCGACCGAGGAGGGGGAACTCACTTTCGTTGGAAACTCATACCTCTACGCGGCCGACCTTCGTTATACATTGGCACCAACCGGCAACGCGAAAAATCAGGAAATTATCCTGCAAGGCGAATATTTCCGGCGCCTTGAGGACGGCACCTATAATACTGTGGCGTATGATGACAAGACGAGTGGCTGGTATGTGCAAGGCGTTTACAAGTTTGCGCCAGCCTTGCGCATTGGTGCGCGATATTCGCGGATGGAAACTGCCGACACACCAGCAGGACTTGCCGGCACTGCGGTCGATGCCGGAGAACACAGTCCTGAAACCTACTCAGTCATGGCGGATTGGACAAACAGCGAATACGGACGTATCCGTTTTCAATACAACATAGAAGACCTGACTGACGGCGTAAAAGATAAGCAGTTCTATATCCAGTACGTTATGAGCTTAGGCGCGCACGGCGCCCATTCCTATTAAGGCTCACTTTAATGAACAGATTACGTATTCTCTGTTTGCTGTTTATCGGGGGGATGGCGGTGCCATCCCCCGTCTCCGCAGATTTGCGGGTATTCGCCTGCGAACCGGAATGGGCAGCCCTTGCCCGGGAGATTGGTGGCGAAAAGGTCAATGCTTATTCTGCAACCCACGTGCGTCAGGACCCGCACCATATCCGCGCAAAGCCAAGCCTCATCTCGCGTATTCGCCGCGCTGATCTTGTTTTCTGCTCAGGTGCCGATCTGGAGGTCGGCTGGTTGCCACTTCTATTGCAGAGAGGCGCCCGGGCCGGCGTTCAACCCGGAAAAACGGGACACTTGATGGCAGCCGAACATGTACCGGTACTTGAGATACCGAAAGTGGTCGATCGCAGCCTCGGCGATGTACATCCGGGCGGAAACCCGCATGTTCATATGAACCCGAATAACATTCTCATCCTCGCCAGGGAGCTCGCCCGTCGCATGGCGATTCTAGACTCCGAAAATGCGACCCACTATCGAAATCGGCTGTCCGCATTCTCCGATGGATGGCGTAAGGCGATGGACGGATGGAAGCGCCGCGTGGCGCAGCTGTCCGGCATGCCGGTGATTGTGCATCACAAGTCGTTCACATATTTGTTCGATTGGGCAGCGCTTAAAGAAATTGCCACGCTAGAGGTTAAACCAGGGATCCCACCGACCGTCTCGCACCTGAATAAACTTCTTCAACTCGCCCGAACCACCAATGTGAAGGCCATATTGCGCGCGCCCTACGACCCATCAGACGGAACCGAATGGCTTGCCTCCAAGACAAGGATAGCGCAGGTTGAACTGCCTTACACGGTGGGGAGGGACGCCGGACCTGGCGCATTGGCAGATATGTTCGACCGTACGATCGCCCTCCTTGAGGAGGCGCATGCCAAGCCTTGAGATATTTGAAATCGTTCTGCCGGCGGCCGTTGCCGGGCTTGCAATTGCGCTGATACACAGTGTCCTGGGGATCGAGGTTCTTCGACGGGGCATCATTTTTATCGACTTAGCCATTGCGCAAATTGCCGGACTTTGCGTTGTCCTGACCTCTCTTTGGATGCACGAACCATCCTGGTCCGAAACCCAGGTCGTGGCAGGACTGGCGGCCCTGTTGGCAGCGGTTTTTTTTCGCTGGGTAGAAAAAATCATACCGAATGAACAGGAAGCTATCATCGGGTCGTGTTTTGTGCTCGCCGCCTCCGCCGTGCTGTTAGCACTTGCAAATCATCCCCATGGTGGCGAAGAGATTCAGCACATACTCTCGGGTCAGATTCTGTTCATTTCATGGTCCGAGATTTTGGCATTTATACCGCTCTATGTGGTTGCCACCATGCTCTGGTTCGTTGTCCCGTCAGTTCGCTCAGGTCTGGGGTTTTTCGTGCTGTTCGCGCTTGTCGTTACTGCCTCCGTCCAGCTTGTCGGCGTCTACGTCGTTTTTGCTAGCCTGATCCTGCCGGCGCTAGCTGTTAACAGGATGGGGCGCGGAAAGGCCATCGCCGCAATGATCGCAGGCTTTGTGGCGGTGTTGATTGGGATCACCGGTTCAGCTTTACATGATTTTCCCGCCGGTCCTGTTCTGGTTTTCTCCTTCGCCATCGTCGCCGTGGCCTATCGGCTGGGACATAGCGCTTATTCGAAACGTTAATCCGTGTGGGCTGGAAAGTGTGGGAAAGTTCAAGCATGGAAACTCTGACATCATGCGCCCTGGCCACCCATACCCTGGAATTGAAGGGAAACATATCTGAGGGCTT
>CAJWUK010000014.1 GCA_913047365.1 uncultured Alphaproteobacteria bacterium
GCGAAATCAAGAACATCGACGAGATCACCCTGCTGAACCAGGCGGCGGGTATGGTCGATGCCGTCTATCACATGATCGGTGAGGAGTTGAAACCCGGCGTGCGCGAAAACGATATCGTCGCGAAGGCCAACGAGATGCTCTACGAGATGGGTTCTGATGACGTGGAGGCGATCAACGCCATCTCCGGTGAACGTTGCAATCCGCATCCCCATAATTTCACCGACCGTATGGTGCGCCCGGGCGACCAGGCGTTTTTTGACGTGCTGCACGCTTATTCGGGTTACCGCACCTGCTATTATCGTACCTTCAACGTGGGCCGGTCGACCGACGTTCAGGAAGACGCCTACAAGCAGTGCCGCGAATGGCTAGACAACGCCATCGATTTGGTGCGCCCTGGTGTTTCTACGGACGAGATCGCCGCCGTCTGGCCTAAGGCGGAGGAGTTTGGCTTTTCCGACGAGATGGAGGCCTTCGCGCTCCAGTTCGGCCACGGGCTTGGTGTCGCCATTCATGAACGGCCCATCATTTCGCGGTTATGTTCGATGGACGATCCGAAGGAAATCAAGACCGGCATGGTATTCGCTTTGGAAACCTACTGCCCGGCCTCCGACGGGTTCTCCGCCGCGCGGATCGAGGAGGAAATGGTGGTCACCCCCGATGGGCCGCAGGTCATCAGCCTGTATCCAGCGGAAGAACTGCCGATTTCGGTGAAGTATTAGGGGTGTCGTTAGGGGGGTATCCTGCGGGACCTGTGATCTTGTCGTAACGGGCCACACATTTGGGAATTCTCGCGTTCCCGGGAATGACGCATAAAAAAGGGCAGGAAAAGGGAGGCCACAATTGGCATCTAAACCGAAGGCCGCCAAGGGTGAGGGCCGGGCAAAGGCGTCGCGGAAGAAGACGTCCGCCAAGGCCAAATCGCTGGCCAATGACGATATCGGTGAGGAAACGAGGCTGAAGCTGTGGCGGTCGTTGTTGGAGATTCGGCACGTCGAACAGCGCGCTTACGACCTTTTCCTGCAGAACCTGATCAAGGGCACGTCGCATCTGGCGCTGGGGCATGAGGCCGTCGCCGCCGGGTTTGCGACCGCCATGGAAAAGGACGACTGGACCTTCTGCACCTATCGTGGCCATCATCACACGCTGGCGCGCGGCGCCTCCATGGAGGGTGTTTTGGGCGAACTGATGGGGCGCGAATGCGGGCTGCTGCAGGGCAAAGGCGGTTCCATGCATCTGACGTCGGTCGAACACGGCGCCATGGGTTCGTATGCCATAATCGGCGCGCATCTACCCATCGCCATGGGGGCGGCGTGGACATCGCAATATAAGAGCACTGGTCAGGTGTCTGTCTGCTTTTTCGGGGACGGCACCACCAATATCGGCGCGTTCCACGAAGCCTTGAACATGGCGGCAGTTTGGAAGCTGCCGGTCGTGTTCGTCTGCGAAAACAATCTATACATGGAATATACGCCGATCGGCGATGTGACCGCGGTGGAGAACCCTGCAGGCGACCGGGCAGGCTCCTACGGCCTGCCCAAGATTGTGATCGATGGCAATGACGCTGACGAAGTCTATCGCACCGCGCAGGAAGCCTATGCAAAAGCACGTGCAGGTGACGGGCCATCCCTGATCGAATGCCTTACCTACCGACATTCCGGCCACAGCCGCGCCGACCCCGGCGATTACCGCCCGCCGGGCGAGTTGGAGGCGTGGCTGAAGAAAGATCCTGTGCCTCGCTATCGTGATCGACTGGCTGATTTTGGCATCGACAAGAAGGTGATTGATGGCATCGACGAAAAGGTGATGCAACAGGTGGAGGAAGCGACAGAGATTTCCAAGGCATCGCCCACGCCGTCGCTTGAGTTGATTGAGAAGGACGTGTGGGCCGATGGAGGTGTCGCATGGCGGAACTGACCTACCGCGAAGCCGTCGCCGAAGGCATTGCACAGGAAATGCGCCGTGACGAAGACGTGGTGTTTCTAGGCGAGGACATCGGCGCCGCGGGCGGCGTGTTCAAGGCGACTGTTGGGCTGCTGAAGGAGTTCGGCCCAGTCCGTGTGCGCGATACGCCAATTTCGGAACAGGCGATCCTCGGCGCGGCTATGGGATCCGCGATGACCGGGTTGAAACCCATTGCTGAAATCATGTTCTCAGACTTTCTGGCCGTATGCTGGGACATCGTCGCCAACGAAATTGCCAAGGCGCGCTACATGACCGGCGGACAGATGAGCATGCCGCTGGTCATCCGTACTGCAAACGGCGGTGGCTCCCGGTTTGGCGCGCAGCATTCCCAGTCGGTTGAAAACTGGGCGATGATGGTGCCGGGTCTCAAGGTCGTCGCGCCATCGACGCCCGCAGATGTGAAGGGTCTGCTGGCTGCCGCGATCCGTGATCCCGATCCGGTGATGTTCTTCGAGCAGAAATCTCTGTACCCGATCAAAGGCGAGGTGCCGGACGGCGAACTGGTGGATGAGCTCGGCACGGCAAAGGTGCTGCGCGACGGCGACGACGTTACCATCTGCGCACTTGCGGCTATGGTGCCGAGGGCCATACAAGCGGCGGAAATA
Organism: uncultured Alphaproteobacteria bacterium; assembly: GCA_913047365.1. Classification (GTDB taxonomy): domain Bacteria; phylum Pseudomonadota; class Alphaproteobacteria; order MPNO01; family UBA830; genus CAJWUK01. The sequence goes on from CAJWUK010000014.1 coordinate 2,568, forward strand.
TTGTCGTCAGAGCACGGGATCGAGGCGACAGTGGTGGATTTACGCTCCCTGGTGCCGCTTGATACTAAGACCATCCTGAGAGAAACCGCCAAGACCGGACGTCTGGTGACGGTAGAGGAAAATCCCCGCCTGTGCGGCTGGGGTGCGGAAGTGGCATCCATCGTGGCTGATGAAAATTTCTGGGATCTGGACGGACCGGTTATCCGCATCACGACGCCGCATATCCCGTTACCCGCAGCCGACGAACTGGAAGACGCGACCATGCCGTCGGCGGATCGTATCGTCCGCGAAGTCTCCGAAAAAATCGATTAGGAGGCTCCGATGGCAATGAATGTGATCATGCCACAGTTGGGCGAAACCGTGTCGGAAGGCACGGTGTCTGTCTGGCACGCGGAAGTAGGCGACAAAGTATCGCCCAAAACACCTTTGTTCGACGTCTCATCTGACAAAGTGGAAATGGAAGTGCCGGCACCGGGTGAAGGTACCTTGCTGGAGGTCCGGGTCGAAGCGGGGACCACGGTGTCCGTAGGCGAAGTTATCGCCATCATCGGCAAGGAAGGCGAGGCTGTCGAAGTTGTAGCCCCGCCGGCTGCCGAAAAAAAAGAAACTAAAGCAGAGATCACCGCACCGGCGCCCGCACTGTCCATTGCTACCAAGGCATCGAACCGTGATTCCAATGGAAACCCGCTGTCGCCCGCCGTGCGCCGCCTGATTGCCGAAAATGGGCTTGATCCCGACACCATTTCGGGGTCTGGCGCCGGCGGTCGGATAAAGAAAAAGGACGTTCTTGCCCATCTCGGTTCCGGGGCGGCGGCAAAACCGGCGCCGCGCACGGATTCGCTGACTATTTCCGGAGAGACCGAAGTCATCCCGTTCAACAACCTGCGAAAGATGACCGCGGAACACATGGTCCGATCAAAGGCGACCAGTCCCCACGTGTTGCAGGCGGTCGAGGCCGATTTTGCCAGTGTTGGCCGCGCCCGGCAGGCTGTTTCGACACAGTGGAAGGAACGGGAGGGGTTCTCGCTGACCTGGCTGCCCTTTGTTGCTCGCGCGGTGTGTATCGCTATCCGGGATTTCCAGCGTATCAATGCGCAGATCGAAGGTGAAAGTCTGGTAGTTCAGCGGCGCATCAATCTCGGCATTGCGGTCGATCTGGATTTCGACGGGCTGGTCGCACCGGTGGTCAAGGATGCGGACCGCATGTCGCTTTCGGAGCTGGCCCGTGCCATCCGCGATGTTTCCAGCCGCGCCCGTGCCAACAAGCTGACGCCCGACGATTTCACAGGGGGGACCTATACGATTTCAAATTCCGGAGTGTTCGGCACCATGATCACCGCTCCCATAATCAACCAGCCGCAGGTCGCCATCCTGTCGACCGACGGAGTGACGAAGAAACCGGTGGTGATCGAGTCTGAAGATGGAGAGTCCATCGCGATCCGGCCCGTCGGCGTTTTGGCCCAAAGCTTCGATCACCGCGCCATTGATGGCGCCTATTCCGCAGCTTTCCTCCACCGGGTGCGCGAGGTCATTGAAACCACAAGTTGGAAATCGATGCTGACCTAAATCTCCGACGGCGTTCCGCCTGGGTTTTCCAAATTCATGAAACGGTTGCATCGTTTCATCCTCGTGGCGGTTGTCTCCAGTGCGCCCACGCGCGCTCTAGTCAGGCTGCGTTGTGACCTTTATTCGCATCTTTCAGTGTTTCCCAGAGATATAGGCCCGTGATAGCAAGGCTGTCTCTATCGCGGAGGAATATCTTGCGGACAAGGCCGGGAAAGTAAGTCCAACGTTCAAGCGTTCCTAGGGCACCTCCGTTTATTTTGTCCGGGTCGATGCGGGGATTGCAGTTGAATGGGACGATTTTAGTAATCATCGGGTTCCTTTTGCTACCTGTCGGGCGAGGCCGTCGACCCCCGTACAATCAGTTCGGGTCTTAAGGTTGTCGCCCGTGCAGAGGAGTCCGGCGTTTCAATCAGTTCAACTAGGCGCCGGGCGGCTTCGCGGCCGAGTTCGTAGTGGGGAATGCGAATGGTAGTAAGTGGCGGCGATAGCCGGTCGACGAATGGCATGTCATTGAAACCTGTCACCGAGATATCCTCCGGGCAGCGCAGACCGATATCCGCAATCGCTTCATATGCGCCGAGAGCGATTAGGTCATTAGCGGCGACAATGGCGGTGAAGCTGAGACCTTCAGCGAAGAGTTCAGCCGCAGTGCGCAGGCCTTCGTCTTCGGAAAAGGCATTGGTTTCCGCAACGGGGCAGTCCGCAGGAGAAAGCCCTTCTTTTTGAAGGGCCTCAAGGAAGCTGCGTTGTCTGGCTTCCCCGGTGGAAAGCTCCAACGGCCCTGCTATGTGCGCAATTTTCGTGTGCCCCAAGTCTTTCAGGTGGCTGACGGCCAGCGCTATTCCCAACGCGTCATCATTAACGATCGACGAGACGCCGTCCGCATCTGCCGTCCGGTTGACCAACACCAGGGGTAATCCGTCCGCTACGCACTGCGAAACGAGGGGGTCGTCCCGCCGAGCGGTGGCTAGGACGAGCCCGTCGATCTGACGAGCACGCATGGTCGAAACGGCTTCCGTTTCCCGGACGGCTAAGTTGTCGGTGTTGCCGATGATCGCGGTATAGCCGCTTTCGCCGAGCGCGTCCTCAATCCCCCGGATGATCGGCGGAAACAGGGGATTGGTGATATCAGGGATTAGGACGCCGATGGTGCGCGTCCGGTTGGTACGAAGGCCGCGGGCGGCCTGGTTCGGCGTATATCCCAGATCGTTGGCTGCTTTCGTTACCTTCTCCGCGATTTCCGGGGTGATGCGGCCTCGCGTGGCAGGATTCAATACGCGGGAGACCGTCGACGGATGGACACCAACCCGTTCCGCTACCTCCCGTATAGTTACTCTGCTGCGGTTTGCCATCTGGTCCTCTAACAGTGCCGGTCTTGCCACAATAATGGCGCAGGCGTTAAAGTGAGCAACAACTGTGCAATCGTTTGCATGAAACGATGACATAATCTGCAAGCAGCTTCAACGCCGATGTCGAAGGGAAGGGGCAAAATGGCCGGACAGAATTTATCGCAGCACAAGATCGGCTGGATCGGGACCGGGCGCATGGGGTTTGCCATGGCTCAGCGTTTATTGAAAAACGGCGCGGATGTCGCAGTATGGAACCGGACTAAGTCAAAAGCGGAGCCGTTGACCGATGACGGGGCGACTGTCGTCGAAAGCCCAGCAGATCTGGCTGATCGGGATATTGTCTTCACCATGGTCGGTGGTCCAGCAGATTTCGTTCAGGTAACGCTGGAAGACGGCGGCGTTCTTTCCCAGAACAAGAAGCCGAAGATGCTGATCGATTCCACGTCTGTGGACGAAGCAGCGTCTTCCACGGTGCGGGCGGCGGCGGAAGACATGGGTGTTCCCATGTTGGCGGCGCCTGTTTCCGGTAATGCCAAGGTAGTAAAAGCTGGCAAGCTGACCTTCGCTGTCTCCGGCCCTGAAGACGCCTATAATGAAGCGCGCCCCTATCTCGATGCCATCGGGCGCGGGTCGTCCTATGTTGGAGAAGGTGAACTATCGCGGTTCATCAAAATCTGCCACAACGTGATGCTCGGTGTCGTTATCCAGAACCTGGTGGAAATCACTGTTCTGGCCGAAAAGGCGGGTGTGCCGCGGCACGCGTTCCTCGACTTCCTGAACAACAGCGTCATGGGCTCCATGTTCACCACCTACAAGTCACCAGCGCTGGTCAATCTGGACTATTCGGTGACCTTCACGCCCGAACTGTTGCTGAAGGACCTTGATCTCGGTCTAGCAGCGGCAAGGGCGAACGGTGTTCCCATGCCAGTGACGACCGCCGCGCGGGAAGTGGTGCAGACGCTGATAGGCAATGGCTATACCGAGGAAGATTTTGCCGCCCTGCTGTCCATGCAGGCGAAGGCATCCGGACTGGACCTGAAATCCGAAGACAAGCAAGTTTCTGACGGCCTGTCGGGTTGATTGCCTGCACTTACCCAGGCGTTTAAGCCTGTTTTATGGAATTCGGACTCGATCTTTATTCTGTCGGGATAATATTTCTTGGTCTCGCCCTTGGTGCGTTCGTGAAAGGGCTGACCGGCATGGGACTGCCACTGGTGGCGGTACCCTTCATGGCGGGGTTTCTCGGCGCAGAGCACGCGATCGTCGTGATGCAGATTCCTGGATTAGTGTCGAATGCCTGGCTGGTTTGGCGCCACCGGACTGAAGCGAAGGCCACCCCGTTGCGATATGACCTGATTGTCCCGGCAGTCCTCATGACCGTCGTGGGCGTATGGTTCCTGGATGTGGCGAACGATAACATCACAATCCTTCTGCTTGCCGCGGCTGTTGCCTGTTTCCTGGGGTTGTTGCTCTTCAACCCGTCTTTTCGGCTGGACGGATCCATTGGCAGAATTGCCACGCCGCTGGCCAGTATGTTCGGCGGATTCACCCAAGGCGCAACCGGTGTGTCCGGGCCGCTGTTTTCGACTCTGATCCTGTCCTTCCGGCTGAACAAGGAAGCCTACGTTTTCTATAACGGTCTGGTTTTCGGCCTGTTCAACGTGGTTCAGATCATCGCCATGCTGGGATTTGGTATGTTTACCACCCAACGTATAATCGAAGGCTGCCTCGCCCTTGCTCCCCTGTTCATCTTTCAGTATTTCGGCATGCGCCTTATGGGGCATGTTAGCCAGCGCGTTTTTACTGGGGCTGTCGTGGCGGTCATCGTACTGATGGAAATTAAACTTGTGTGGGAAGGATTGGCCGGATGACGCCGGAATCTCTCGTCATCATATTCGTGGCGCTTGCTATTGGGGCCTTTGCCAAGGGAATGACCGGGCTCGGTCTGCCACCTACAAGCATCGCGATCCTCGCGGTTTTTTTCGGTGTCGAACACGCGATCGTCGTGACGACAATTCCGGTCGCATTTTCCAACATCCAGATCGTTTGGATCGCGCGCGAGAGGTTCAAGGATATGCCGCAGATCTGGCCGCCGCTTCTTGCGGGCGCACTGGGGGTTGGTCTCGGGACCTGGGTACTGGCGACGCTGGATGAGCACACGCTGACTATCATCCTGACGGTCTGGATTGCGTTCTATCTGCTCACCGTCCTGTTCAATCTCAAGATCGAGCCTGAGGGAAAGGCTGCTCGTGTATTTTCACCGGTGATCGCGGGCGGGGCAGGAATTTGCCAGGGCGCAATGGGCATGTCCGGCCCGTTTATTGCGACCTGGGCACATGCCATGGGTTTCGTGAAGGAAACCTATGTGTTTGCGACGTCCCTGCTGTTCATGTCGATATCGGTTACGCATGTGTTGGGTGTCGGTGTCGCCGGCCTATATGATCAGGAACGCATCGTTCAAGGCCTGCTGGCCATATTGCCGGTGATGATCTTCATCCCTCTCGGTATGCGCCTGACCCGACGGATAAGCCCCAGAATTTTCAGCCTTCTAATCGTCGGGATTATCGGGTTGATGGAAGTACGACTGATTTGGGGTCTGGTGACCGGAGGGTAGGTTTCTAGCAAAAAGCCTCGCGGGCGGTCTGTCCGGCAGGTCAGGCCACCTGTGAATCCACGTTGGTGCCTTCGGCGCCGGTAGCATGTATTTCGGCACGCCGAAGCTGGTCTTCAACCAACTGTTTGAAGACGAATTCTGCCTTGCGGGCGCCTTCCAGCGGAATTTCCCGGGCCATGTCACCCTCGGTCTTGATGCCGCGGACAGCCGACAATAGGCCTTTCCAGGGTTTGCGAACCATATCCGCCACGGCAGTTGCTTCGTACCCGCAATGGGCCATGCAGTCCGCGCATTTTTCGTAATTGCCGGTGCCGTATAGATCCCAATCGGTTTCTTCCATCAATTCGCGGAAGGAATCTACATAGCCTTCGCCCAGCAGGTAACAAGGCTTTTGCCAGCCAAACACCGTACGAGTTGGGTTTCCCCAAGGCGCACAACGGTAATCCTGATTGCCGGCCAGAAAATCTAGATACATCGACGAATGGGACAGCGGCCATTTCTTTCCCTTGCCGCGGGCGAAAATCCCCCGAAAAAGTTCCTTGGTGCGGCGGCGGTTCAGAAAATGTTCCTGATCGGGCGCGCGTTCATATGCATATCCGGGCGACACCGTGATCCCGCTGACCCCTAGCGCCGTCGCCGTGTCAAAAAAGCGGGCAGTGCCCTCGGATGTCGCGTTGTTGAACAAGGTTGCGTTGACGTTGACCCGGAACCCGCGCGCCTTGGCGGCCTTTATCGCATTGACCGCCTTGTCGAAAACGCCGTCCTGACAGACGGCGGCATCGTGTTCTTCCTTCTCGCCATCGAGGTGAATGGAGAAGGTCAGAAATTTCGACGGCTTGAAGCGGTCCAGGTTCTTCTCGAGAAGTAGGGCGTTTGTGCAGAGATAGACATATTTCTTCCGCGCGATCAGGCCGTCGACAATCTGGTCGATTTCCCGATGAATCAATGGTTCGCCACCGGCAATGGAGACCACGGGTGCGCCGCATTCCTCTGCCCCCGATAGGGCGTCGTCTACCGAAATACGCTTGTTCAAGATCGTATCCGGATAGTCGATCTTGCCACAACCCGCGCAGGCTAAATTGCACCGGAAAAGCGGTTCCAGCATCAACACTAGGGGATATCGCTTCGCACCTTTCAGGTGCTGCTTCACAACATAGGCCCCTACCCGAAGCTGCTGTGAAAATGGGACGCCCAACTCGGAGTGCTCCTTCTAAAAGCCCCGCGAAGACAGGGTTAACACCCGATATATAACGATTGGGTGGCGAGACAAAGGGTTTCTGTCTTTTAATTTCCGCACCGTTGTCTATTCCACCGCTAGACCATCTGTATTGTGAACTGCTCCCACAATACAGGAGGTGGGATTGCTTTACCTTAGTTTCGAACGTCGCACCGCCCTTGGTAGTTCTACTGGCCGGGTAGCCTTTTCAGGAGATATTTAACCTGATCCCTCTATTTCTAACGCTTCTGATCCTGGTCAGAACCCTGGGTTTGGAATCCGGTATCAACTTCGTATTGTGGATCATCGCCATTGTGCACGAGATTTTCGTCGTCCGCGGGAGCAAACAGGACCGCCGAAAAGCGATACCGAATTTCCCGCAGTCAACACATATGACTGTCTATGGACATGACTGGATTGGTTTGTCATAGCTTCGGTCATGGCCACTGAATTCATTTCCGAAAACGACTTGGCCACCTGGAAGCGGGACGGCTTTCTGGTCGTGCGCGGCATTTATAATGAAGCAGCCATGGCTGATATCCTCGCCTGGGTGGAAGAGATACAGAACTGGCCCGAAACCGCCGGCGCCCACATGATGTACTTCGAGGAAAATCGGCAGGACAGCTCTCAACGCCTGTTAAATCGAGTCGAAAATTTCGTTCCCTACCATTCTGGTATGGCGAATTTGTTCGATGCCGATCTTAGGTCTGCCTGTAGCCGGCTGTTCGAGGAAGACGCGATCCTATTCAAGGAAAAGATTAACTTTAAACTGCCCGGCGGGGGCGGTTTTGAGGCACATCAGGATGCCCAGGCAGGATGGGAAACCTATGCGCCGTATTACATCACCGCCACGGTGATCGTAGACCGTGCCACGGAGGAAAACGGCTGCCTCGAGCTTGCCAGATGGAATCACAGGCATGCGCTCGTCGGCGATCTGTGGAAACCTCTGGGTGGTGATCAACTGTCGGGGATCGAATTCGTTTCGTGCCCCGGGGAACCCGGTGATGTTCTGTTCTTCGATTCCTATCTGCCGCACCAGTCTGCGCCCAACGGAACGTCCGACCCACGCAGAGTGCTTTACGTGACCTACAACCGGGCCAGCGATGGCGATCATCGCGCACAGTACTACGCTGATAAACGCGCCTCTTATCCGCCCGATATAGAACGCGAACAGGGCGAGGAATATGCGTACCGGGTGTAAAGGCCGGCACTTCTACCAAGGGTTGTATGGTTTCTGATATTTCAACGCTGTCATCATTTGCCGAACTGCCTTCTGTGTTCTGGCTGGCGATGCTGTCCCTTGGCTCGTGGGTCGTATTAATGGCAATGAGGGGTGATTTCTGGCGGGCGGATCAGCGCTTGGCAGAAGGTTCCTACGAGCCTGACGTAGCGCCTGCGGTGGCTATAGTCGTTCCTGCAAGGGACGAAGAGGAATTTGTAGAGGCGGCGGTGGAGTCGCTGAAACAACAGAACTATAGGGGCAATTTTTCGATTCATGTTGTGAATGACTGCAGTGACGACGCGACCGCAGAAATCGCAAAACGAGCCGGTGCCAGAGTTATAAGCGGTTCCGAACCGCCGCCCGACTGGACGGGAAAGATGTGGGCTGTTTCCCAGGGCATCGATGCGGCCCTCGGCGAATTTCAACAGGCTGAATATTACTGGATCACCGATGCGGATATCGAGCATCATCCGGGGGAACTGGCCTCCCTCGTGGCCCGGTCGGAAAGAGATGGCCTCGATCTGAACTCCGTAATGGTGAAGCTGCTGACCGACGATTTATGGAGCCGAATTCTGATCCCCGCCTTCGTGTTCTTTTTTCAGAAATTGTATCCATTCCCCTGGGTGAACGACCCAAGGAGAAAGACGGCGGCTGCGGCGGGCGGGTCGATGTTGGTGCGCCGATCGGCCCTCGACCGGATCGGCGGGATTGCCGCGATCAAGGGGGAACTGATTGACGACTGCGCGCTAGCCCAAAAGATCAAATCCGGCGGCGGCAGCATCGGCCTGGCGCTCGCTGACGAAACGCGCAGTCTGCGACCCTATAACGGCTACGCGGGGGTCTGGAACATGGTTGCGCGGACGGCCTTCCATCAGCTCCGCCGTTCGGTTCCTCTGTTAGTAGGTACGGTAGCGGGGATGGTATTTTTGTACCTATCGCCGCCAATCGCCCTGGTGGTGGCTGCGGCAACGGGAGAAGCACCCGCCGCCGTCGTTTCCTTCGCCGCCTGGTTCGCCATGGCCTGGGCTTTCGCGCCGACACTCTATCGGTACGATCTCAACCCATGGTACGGCTTCACTCTCCCCTTTGCCGGCGCACTCTATACAATGATGACGCTTGATTCCGCCTACCGGCACTGGCGGGGCCGGGGCGGAGAATGGAAGGGAAGGGTACACAACGGATGACCGCGCCAGCGTTCGACACGATTGAAACACCAAGCGGTAGGGGAGCGGATGACGAAAATTTTCCCGTTGGGTCTTTTTTGCTGCCCCGAGCGCTTCGCCCCCACATCGCGACGTTTTACGCCCTGGCCCGCGCGACCGACGATATTGCTGATAACGGCGAACTGTCAGCGGAGGAAAAACTCTCGAGGCTCGACCGTTTCGAACGGGCGCTATATTTTGAAAATGGAGACGACCCAGTAGTCGAAAAATCATACGAGGTCGCCCGCAGCAGTCGGGTAACCGGTGTGCCCGTCAGCCACAGCGTCCAACTGATTCATGCGTTCAAGCAGGATGTGACCAAGTTGCGCTATGATAACTGGGACGACCTGATGGGATACTGCAAATTGTCGGCATCGCCCGTGGGACGGTTTCTTCTGGATCTCCACGGCGAGGATCGCGCCCATTACGCCTATTCTGACCCGCTATGCAACGTTCTGCAGGTTCTCAATCACATGCAGGATCTGAAAGACGATTACCGAACGTTGGGCCGGGTTTATCTGCCAAGCAACTGGATGACAGCAAACAATGTTTCGGTCGATGACCTGAATGCTGACCAGGAAAGCGCCGGTCTCCGCAACGTCATCGATCTGTGTCTGGACGGCTGCGACGCGCTGATGGTCGACGCACGTCGGTTGCCTGGTGTGCTTCACAGCCGGCGCCTGGCGATGGAATCGGCGGTCATCGTTCGGTTGGCCGATCGACTTTCTTCGCAGTTGCGGCGCGGAGATCCCATTGCCGGTCGTGTTGCACTGTCAAAAGCCGTTTTTCTCTCCTGCGGTATTCGTGGCATGTTCGCCGGTCTGTTCCGCTAGGATTTTTTCAACATCTCTTCGTAATCTGCACCCATCACGCTGCTGATTGGATTCCCCGCGAGAACGGCCTTGGTCATCAGAGCTTCGCGCGCTGCGATTTTCTCGGCGGACTGCAGGATTTCTTCAGCGTCACTCCTTGCTAGGAAACAGATACCCGACCCGTCGGCAATTACGTAGTCGCCGGGTGTGACCGTGACATCTCCAATTTGAATCGGTTGGTTGAATGCTTCTTCCACGATCCGGCCTCTAGCTGTTGTTGGGATTGCATGATCCGCGAATACCGGAAAACCGAGGGTCCGGCTTTCGTCTATATCGCGTACCGGCCCGTCGCAGATAATGCCGGCGACCTGCCGGTATTTCGCACCGTTGCTCAGAATACCGCCCCAGCCCGCAGCTTCTAAACCGCTGCGCTGTTCAATGACGATGATATCGCCGGGTTCTGCCGCTTCGACTGCCGCTGTGCACAAATGGCGCACTGGACCGTCCAAGACTTCTGCGGTGCCAAGCTTCGTTGTTAGCACTCTTCCAGCGATGCGCTGTTCGGTTGCAAGACGCTTCAGATGCGTTACCCGGCCGGAGAGATCCAGGCTATCCAGCGCATCCGACACCGAAGGTGTGTCGAGCTGTTTGAGGCGTTCCACGATATCTTGGTCGGCAGAGGCCATGGCTCGATTAAATTTCCGCTTTAGCAATTAGACCGGCATGCCCGCCCCAGATGTTGGCCGGCACCAGTACTTCGCCTTCCATGATCCTCCGTGTGGTGCGGAGAAGGGCGGCCCGAGATATCTGCGGTATACCATCGACCGGTTCTCCGGTTTCCAGCTCCACCGAAAACTCGCCAGACGGATGTTCGACCGAAATCAGTTTGGGATTGCCGTCCGGCACGTCCGCTATATCGTAAGCGACCGATCCCGGCATGACACACGCAGTTCCCACCGTTACCGCTGCCAGTACGCCGATCGAGGCGTGGCACATATGCGGGATAAAGCACCGGGTATTTATTGTCCCGCCATGCGCGGGAGGGGATATTAGGCACATTTTGGGCACCACTTTTTGGGCAACATCGCCAAGGTTCATGGCCTCACCAATCTGCAGCCGAATGGATTCGATCCGAGCTTTGATCCTGTCAGCGGCATTGAGTTCGTCTCGGGTTTCCGTTCCCGTTGCACCGACATCTTCTGCGCGCAGCAAAACGACAGGCATGCCGTTATCGATACAGGTGATCTTCACGCTGTCCACGTCATCGATAACGTTTCCCGTAGGCAACAGGGTGCCGCAGGCAGACCCTGCCGTATTCAGGAAATCGATCATGACAGGAGCCGACGTGCCCGGCGTGCCGTCAATGCGGGCATCGCCATCGTATGAAACAATGCCCCGGGGTGTCTGGATATGGACGTCGCAAAGATTTCCCGAATTAACCATGTGAATGCGGACCGTGGTGCGGCCGTCATCCGCCGAAACCAGCCCGTGTTCCAGTGCGAACGGCGCAACCCCTGCAAGCATGTTGCCGCAATTCGGGGTGACATCTACCAATGGCTCATCCACCTTCACCTGGCAGAAAAGATAGTCGAGGTCGACACCGTCAATCGACGACTTGCTCACGATGGCAACTTTGCTAGTTAGTGGATCGGCGCCGCCGAGACCGTCAATTTGGCGCGCGTCGGGCGAACCCATGACGGAAAGTAGCACCCTATCGCGAAGTGCCGGGTTCGCCGGCAGGTCGCTTGCGAGGAAATAGGGGCCCTTGGAAGTTCCACCTCGCTGGATAACACAGGGAATACGGGTTTGTCTGGTCATGTACCGTCCACAAGCTGTTCCACGTAAATCATACGATGATGAGGCGTGAACTAAAACGTAACCATTTTATCAAGGCGGAGTTAACCTGTAGCCGCCGCCCTTTGGCCGTCTTCTGTCGCCCAGAATATTTGCAGCACCCGGTCGGCGAAAAGGATGGCCTGATCGATGCCCAGTTCCAGAACCGGAGTTACATCGAATATCGTTTGGGAATGTTCGAAGGGCGCATGCAAAAGTCCGGTGAAAAGGAAACGAAGCCGGGTATTTCCTAATTTTGGATAAGAGGCGAACCGGACAATTTTCCAAACCAACTCCCCCAATACGCTGGAACTCTCGCTCCCGAAGTAAAATTTTCGTATGTAGGCGGGGCCTTAACCCGATTTTAAGGTGCTATTTCTATTCTGTGGCGAATACGTCCTTTACGCCCAGAACTTCGGCGATGACTTCGTCCGTCGATCGAACGTCGCCAAAACTTTGATAGACGGAAGTCAGGCCGACCGCGTGGTCCTCGTCGTTCCGCGACGCGCTGCAGTCTTCTACCATAATGGCCCGATAGCCGATCATCATGGCGTCGCGCGCCGTCGATTCGCAGCACATATTAGTCAGCGTGCCGCCGACCAGTACGTTTTCAATGCCGCGTGCTTGCAAGTGTTCGTGGAGGTCGGATGAACCCTGAATCAGGGCGCTGAAGCGGGTTTTTTCTGATATCAGATCTTTGGGACGCACATCTAGGTTTTTGTGAATGGCATGGCCTTCGGTTCCCCGCGTCAGACCGTTCTTGTGTGCTTTCATCTTCTCTTCTGTAAAAAAATTATCGTGATATATGGGCCACAGGCTGGGTCCGTCTTCCGTTTCCGCAACGGTCAAGACGACCCAGGCCACCAAACCCCCGGAATCTCTCACGGCACCAGCCAGGCGGTTGATATTCGGCATAATGTTCAGGCAGGGCTGTACGCCCGAGACGAAGAAATTCTGCATGTCGATGATAAGGAATGCGGTTTTCTTCGGGTCGAAGGAATCGAATACATTTAATCGGCCACGTTTTTCCATTACCCGGTCGATTACGTGCTGGGGCATTTCAAAATTTCTCATATTCTTTTACTCCCGGCGTTCAGACCGCCTTCTCTTTCAACGTCTGGTTCGGAGCCCACGCTATCATACGCACCAGCACCGGGATTCGTTGTATTTGCCGCCTGTGACGGTATGGGCGCGGTTCCAGCTTTCCCCGTTGTCATGGGAAAACCAAACGGAATGGCCCACTGATGCCGCATAGGCTGTAAAATCTATAGAGGCGCCTCCCCCTGCCAGGGGAATTAAAGCCTATATTTCGCCCGTATTGAAAGAATTCGCTTCGCGGTTTAGTGAGGCACTAACCGTTGTTGAATTCCGGCTTCCGCTTTTCGACGAACGCAGCCATACCTTCTTTCTGATGATCGGTGCCGAAACAGGCGTGGAACATGCGGCGCTCGAACCGGACACCTTCGGACAAGGTGGTCTCATAGGCGCGATTGACGCATTCCTTAACGATCATGTTGGCGTTCAGCGATTTGGCGGCGATGGCTTCGGCTGTCTTTAGGGCATCCTCTATCAATTCGTCCGCCGGTACGACCCGCGAAACCAGGCCGGACCGTTCGGCTTCGTCAGCGTCCATGAAACGGCCGGTAAGGCACATTTCCATCGCTTTTGACTTACCGACAAAACGCGTCAGCCGCTGGGAACCACCGGCTCCCGGCGGAATGCCGAGGTTTACTTCCGGCTGACCGAATTTTGCGGAATCGGCGGCAATGATGAAATCACACATCATGGCGACCTCGCAACCACCGCCTAGCGCGAAACCAGCGACCGCGGCGACCACAGGCTTGCGGCAGCGGGTAAGCCGTTCCCACCCGGCCGTGATGAAATCTTCCCGGTAGGCTTCGGACCAGGTCTTGTTCTGCATTTCCTTGATGTCCGCACCTGCCGCAAAGGCCTTTTCGGATCCGGTCAGCACCATTGCACCGATGCTGTTGTCCTCTTCGAATTTGTCCAATGCGTCGGTCAGCTCCGTCATAAGCGGAGAGGAGAGCGCATTCAGTGCTTCCGGCCGGTTCAAAGTAATAAGGCCAACGGCCCCGTGGGTTTCGACGATGATATTTTCATAAGCCATGAATGCCTCCTGTTTACGATTGGGGTGCTTTGTTCAGACCAGCGCCAGTTCCTGGGCCCCGAGTGTTTCGAAATGCGCCGATACCTCGTCCGCCGATACTTCCGGCAACGTCGCCGGGTTCCATTTCGGTTGTCTGTCCTTGTCGATGAGGGCCGCCCGAATACCTTCGTAGAAGTCATGCCGTTGCAGGACATTTGCGACCATGCGGTATTCCAGGATCAGGGAATCCCGGACGGAGAAATTAGGATGATCGGCCAACTGTTTTGCCGTGATCTTGAGGCTGGTGGGTGACATGCCTTGAAGGGAAAGGATCGCCTCCGCGGCCAGGTCTGATCCGTCGTTTTCTAATTCTGTCATGATTGCTTCGACGTCGTCGCTCGCGAACAGCCCATCGATTGCCGCTTGCCGTGCCGCCAATTTGGACTCTCCAGGAGAGACCGCAAATTTAGAGAGAACGTCATCGACCGTGCTGAAACCCTCTCCGTCGTATGTCGCGTTGGTAAATGCGTTGAGCAATTCGTCGAATTTGCCCGATGGCACGTGGTGGGTGCCGAACCCGACGAACAGGGCATCCGCCGTATCCATCCGCGCGCCGGTCAGGCCGAGATACATCCCGATCCGACCCGGGCAGGCATTAAGGAAACGCGTCGCGCCGACATCCGGCAGCAGCCCGATGCCGGTTTCTGGCATGGCCGCCATTATATTTGTACCCAGAACCCGGTACCGGCCGTTGACAGATATTCCAAGGCCGCCGCCCATCACGATGCCGTCGATCATGCAGATATAGGGCTTGGGAAATTGGGCGATCGCCAAATCCATGGCGTATTCGACCTGGAAAAAGTGCCGCGCTGCGACCGGATCTTCGTATCCCGCATTGCACACTTGGCGAACATCGCCGCCTGCGCAGAAGGCTCGGTCCCCTTCGCCGGTGACTATGACGGCGTGAATTGCTTCGTCATCGGCCCAGTCCGTTAGCAATTCATGAATCTTCTTGCACATTGCCTCGGTCAGGGAGTTCAAGGCCTTCGGGTTATTTAGTCGTATGCGCCCGACCGGACCGTCCACGCTGTGCAGGATTTGCTCTGTTTCCGCCATCTTTTCTGTCTGTCTGGTTGCCCTGCCAACCTATCTGCTCGGGCGCGTGGGTCAAGTTCGATTGTGCGTCGCAATAATCGGGTTGCAGTGCGATATACACTCACCCAAGATGGGGGAACACAAAGAATGAAGCGGAAAAAATGCCAGACAGATATTTCGAGGATTTCGAAATCGGGGAAGAATGGGTTTATCCCGCGTGGACGCTGGATCATCACGAACTGGTAGAGTTCGCCAAAAGGTATGACCCGCAACCGATGCATACCGATCCGGTCGGTGCTTTGGATGGACCCTATGGTGGTCTGATCGCCAGCGGCTGGCAGACCGCGCTGCACTGTATCCAGCCGTTTCTGGAGGAGGTTATGAAGCACACAGCAGGGCTGGCGTCGCCGGGTTTCGAGACCTTTCAATGGCTGAAACCGGTGCGGCCGGAGGAACCCGTAACCCCGATGATCAAAGTGCTCGATTCCCGACGGTCGAAATCAAAACCCGACCTCGGCCTCGTGCGGTTTGAATTCAGCGGTGCGGACAGCGCCGGAGATACCGTGTGGCGCGCGGATGGCACGTTTTTCATTTCCACGCGGAATAGCGTTTAGGGGCAAGCCTTTCCGGTAATCAGACCCAGCCAGAATGCCTGGCATCCGTTAACCAGTATGACGACGCAGGTCATCAGAAGTTCGGAATATTTGTGGGTGACGTTCGTGATCGGTTTGATCCGGGAAAATGTTCCGCCGGCTCCAAATAAATAGAGCACCGCCCCTGCCATTGCCGAAATAAAGACTATGAGGTAATGCCACAGCGCTCGCGTGCAGACCCTCAGGTCGAGAAGAAGAGGAACGGCGCCAAGAACATGGACGCGGTTCCGCTGACCGAAACAGTACTTAAAAGATCCTTCTATCGGACGAAGGTGAAGAACAGCCCGCCCAGTAAGAACCAAAGGCAATCACGCCAAACGCAGCCACCAGAGAGTAGGACATGTTCAGGTATCACAGTTACATCCCACCAGATATGGCCGGGCGAGTGGTAACGTTGACTGACGAATCCGTGAATTAGCACTATTCGTCAGCGTATTTCTCGCGCAGTACCGTTCGAAGCACTTTACCAGCGGGAGATTTCGGGATTTCGGCTACAAGCCTGATCCGGCGAGGACGCTTGTGTCTTGCAATAAGGCCTTCACAGGCGGATTCAATATCCTGCGCCGTTGTACCGTCCGCCGCGACGATCACCGCGGCGGGGAGTTCGCCAAAGGTGTCGTCAGGCAGGCCAAAGACTGCGCAATCCTGTACCGCCGGCAGTTCGGCTAGTATGCGTTCGATTTCTTCCGGGTAGACGTTCAATCCACCGGAGATGATCATATCCTTGGAGCGGCCGACAAGTGAAATGATGTCGTCTTCGTTTCGAACCGCCAGATCACCCGTCCACCCCCAGCCATCGCCATTGCGAAAAAAAGCCGCCGTCTGTTCGGGGTCACCGAGGTACTCCTGCATCAGCGTATTACCGCGAAAGCACAATTCGCCAACCTCTCCGATCGATGCCGGTGCGCCCGATTCCAGGAAAATTTCGCATTCCGTCCTTTCTGTGGGTCTACCGATCGCGGCCGGGTATTTATCCCGGTCTTTCTTATACAGGGTGACCAGCGGGCCGATTTCGGTCATTCCGTAATTCTGGATGAACTCGCAGTCGGGCAATCTTGCGTCGGCTTCTTCGATCAGGCCCTCCGGTGACGGTGCGCCGCCATAGACTATTTTGCGCAGGGACGCCAACCGGCCTGGATCGAATTCCGGATGATCAATCAGCATGCGGACCTGGGCGGGCACCAGAAATGTCGAGGTTACACCGTGCCGTTCGGCGGCATCCATGAACGCGGGAACGTCCCAATGGGGCAGGATCACCTGTGTTGCTGCGGCACAGACGCCAGGCTGAAACCAAATGAAGCCGCCGGCAGCATGGCCCATGGGCGCAGCGAGCGCCATTACTTCATCCGGCCCCAGGTCGAAAAATTCCAGCGCGATAGTTGCCCAGGTTAGGCGGGATCGCGCGCTGTGCATGCCGCCTTTCGGAAAGCCGGTTGTGCCGCCGGTATAGCTCGCGGAAGAGGGAGTATCGAGGGGTGCTTCCTTCATGGGATCGCTATCCGACATCTCGTCGCATCGGGTGGTGAATTCTCCCGGATCAAGCGATAGTCGGTTTGTGATCTGAATATCACCAACGGATGGATCACAGACAGCAAAGGTTGCCTTACCTGCATCAAGACAGTGAAGAATTTCGTCTACGGTCA
The DNA here is from genome assembly GCA_913047365.1 of uncultured Alphaproteobacteria bacterium. Lineage (GTDB taxonomy): Bacteria > Pseudomonadota > Alphaproteobacteria > MPNO01 > UBA830 > CAJWUK01. The sequence goes on from CAJWUK010000014.1 coordinate 19,880, forward strand.
TACGGGTGGAGAGATGTAAAGAGGCCGCACCCGCGCGGGCGATTCCGAAATAGGCAATCGCGTATTCAAGGCTGTTTTGCCCGATGACCGCAACGTTTGATCCCGGTTCGACACCCGCATCTATCAGCGCATTCGCAAACCTGTTCGCCAGGTCATCTGCTTCCGAGAAGCTGAAAGACCGGCTGCCCATCGCGAATGCGGTTTTTTGCGGATATGCAGCAGCCGCCGTTGCAAGGGTTGCGCCAATTGTCATGGCGTTAGCAAAACGTTTTTTTTGCGGATTGCAAGGGAGGCAAAGGCAATCAAAATACCGGGAGGCCTTCCAGTCAGCAGATTTCGAACAATCCCGCGGCACCCATACCGCCCGCCACGCACATGGTCACGGCGGCATATTTTTCGCCCCGCCGTTTGGCCTCGATCAGCGCGTGTCCTGTCAGCCGCGCGCCGGTCATGCCGTATGGGTGGCCGATAGAGATCGATCCGCCGTTCACATTTAGACGTTCGGACGGAATACCCAGACGGTCCCGGCAATAAATTACCTGAACGGCAAACGCTTCGTTTAGTTCCCAAAGACCGATATCATCCATTTTGAGCCCGGCCCGCTCAAGCAGGCGCGGAACCGCAAAAACCGGCCCGATCCCCATTTCATCCGGTTCGCACCCGTGGGTTGCGAAGCCCCGGAATATGCCCAGTGGATCGATACCCCGCTTCTCGGCGTCTTTGGCTTCCATCAGCACGCAGGCGGAGGCGCCGTCGGATAGCTGGCTGGCATTGCCGGCGGTGATCGTCTTGTCGTCGCCCAGAACCGGATTTAGTCCGCTTAGACCTTCCAGCGTCGTCTCCGGTCGGTTGCCTTCGTCATTTTCTAGGGTGATATAGATCCGGCTGGTTTCGCCGGTTTCCCGGTCGGTTTTCAGCATGGAGGAGGGCAGAGGAACGATTTCCGCATCGAACCTGCCCGCCTCCTGGGCAGCGGTCGTTCGCTTCTGGCTTTCAAGTCCGTATTCATCCTGGGTGTCGCGGTCGATGCCATAGCGTTCGGCAACCACTTCTGCCGTTTCCAGCATACTCATCCACAACGCCGGTTTTGATTCCATCAAACCCGGTTCCTGAAACCGTTCCTGGTTCAAGACGTTCTGCACCAAGCTGATCGATTCCACGCCGCCGGCAAGGGTAGCGGGTACCTGATCGACAACGATGCGTTGGGCCGCCATCGCCACCGCCTGCAATCCGGATGCGCAGAAGCGGTTCACCGTCACCGCACTGGAACTTTCAGGCAGACCGGCACGTATGGCGCTGGCCCGGGCGACGTTATTGCCGGTCGCGCCTTCGGGTAGGCCGCAGCCCATCGTGATGTCTTCGATTTCCGCGGGATCAAGGCCGGACCGCTGAACCGCGTGCTCAATGGCATGGCCGGCAAGAACCGCGCCGTGGGTATCGTTGAAGGCACCTCGAAAGGCACGGCCGATGGGCGTCCGCGCCGTAGAAACGATGACGGCTTCTCTCATTGATACGATCCTATGCTGTCACGACGGTCGCAGCCATTGCGGCAGCGCCGGACGTGGTTCCGAAGGAGGCCTGACCGCCCAGGCAATGGGCGATGCCGATCTGGGCGCCTTCGACCTGGCGTTCGCCGGCAATACCCCGCAGGTGCTGGGCAATTTCGCAAACCTGAGCGACGCCCGTCGCACCAATGGGATGGCCGCGGGAAAGCAGTCCGCCGGAAGGGTTCACCGGGCATCTGCCGCCCGTGAAGACCGTTCCGTCTTCCACCAGTTTCCAGCCTTCGCCCTCTCCGGCGAGCCCTAGGTCCTCATAGGCGAACAGTTCACCGGGAGAGGTCGCGTCATGAACTTCGGCGAGGTCGATATCCTGCGGTGTTATGCCTGCCTCGGCGTAGGCCGCTTCCGATACCCGCCGCATCTGCGACCCGTCCGTTTCGAATGATTCCGAAGCGATGGCCGACCCTGCGATTACGGGGCCAGAAATCTTTCGGCTTTTTGCAAATTTTTGCGACAAAAGAATAAGTGCCGCCGCGCCGTCGGACAGGCCGGAACACATCAGCAACGTCAGCGGGGCAACGATTTCCCGCGATTCCAAAACCGCCTCGGTGTCGTTGGCCTTCTGAAATTGGGCGAGGGGGTTACGTGTGCCGTTCGCGCTGTTTTTCGCCGCGATCTGTGCCAGATGCCGTTGGGTCGCACCGGTGGAATCCAGGTATTTCTGCACCTTCTGGGCATAGAGATCCATAAAGACAGATCGCTTTGCCGCAACGGGGCCCAAACCGGCCTTTATTTCGGCCATTTCTTGAATGTCCGAACAGGTTTCCAGGGCATGGAAGGAAACAGATTTGTCTTCGTGCACCATCTTTTCGTATCCGACGACCAGCGCAACGTCTGCCGCACCGCCACGCAAATAATTGGTGGCCAGGTGGACCGCCGTAGAGCCCGATGCACAGGCATTCTCTACATTGAAAACCGGAATGCCGCCCAGCGGCAGTTTTTTGAAAGATACCTGTCCTCGGACGGCTTCCTGCCCGGTTATCACCCCGGCGACGGAATTGGACGCAAAAGCACAGTCGAGGTCGTTCGCCTCCAGTCCGGCATCGGATAACGCGGCCTCGATCGCCTCAGAGGCGAGATCACCCAATGATGTTTCCAGGTGGTTTCCAAAGCGCGTGCTTCCCACGCCAGCGATAATCGGTTTTTCCGTCAAACCGCTTCCTCTTTGCGCCGGTCTTGCCAGCGTCGAACCTTGTAGTCGCCATCCGAATCCGGAATTGATCGGTCGATCTCTATCCGGGGGCGAACCATCGTCTGCTTGCGGATTGTGTCGGTCAATGCCGCGGTCATGTCATCCAGCGCTTCGGTGGCTTCATTGGGGCGAATGCGGATGATCAGATCGTCGGAGCCATCCTCTTTGCGCACTGCCTCGCCCCGGAATTCCGAGACGCCGGGAGTGGATAACAGAATCTGTTCGATCGCCTGCGGCCATACATTCATGCCGCGAATTTTCATCATTGAATCCATGCGGGCGACGGAGCCGGGCTTGTATCCCGGACGGAGGTCGCCGCACGAGCAGGTACCCGCCGGAACGACTTCTATGGAGTCTTTCATATCGTATCGAATGACCGGGCTGGCTTCCCGGTAAGTGGTTGAAATTATGATGTTTGCCCGGCCTTCCGACACAGTCATTCCTGTCTCCGGATCACGGGTTTCGATATACAGGTGTTCGTCGTGGAAATGTACCGTGCCGCTTTCCACGCCAAGATGGCAGGTGGTGGCAATCTTGGCTGCTGCCTGGGTGCAGCCATAGACCTCGAACACGGAAACACCGAACACTTCGCGCATAGTATCGATCAAATATGGAGAGGATCCGACCGATTGAATGCCCTTCAGGTGGCTACCGAATCTGCCGGCCAAACCCGCGTCTCTGGCTTCCGCCGCTAGTTGCAGGAGAAAACTTTCAATGCCGTAAAGATAGGCGGCTTGCTGATCGGTCAGAAAATCAAGGATCATGCGTTTGGACGCAATGCCCGTCGCCAGTGGTACCAGCTTGTGAATTCGCGCACCTTCCAGTGCCGACAAGCCTGCACACATGAATGAAACCGGTATCGTGAAGACAGCAACATCGCCGGGTTTGAGCCCGATCGCGTCAAACTGCGGACCCCAGCTTTCGCCCATGACGTTAACGTCCGAAGCTGAGCAGGCGTAGCGTTCCCTGCCGATGCCGGACGTGCCGCTGGTCAGGTGGACCTGCGCGATATCCACCGGATCGATGCACAAATTGCCGCCCCAGGGCGGGGTGCTGGTCTGCGCGTCCAGAAGGTCCTGTTTGGTGACAACCGGCAACCCGGTTAGTTCTTCCGGTGCTGCTGGAACCCAGCCGTCGGCCACGTCATGGGCATGCCAGTGATTCCGGTGAAAATCGCTGACCTTCCAGCACCGTTCAATGGCGGTTTTAAGCTTTTCAAAGGAATTGTCGTTCACGCGGACGTTACTCCGAATACGGCGCGTCCGGCAGCGCGAACAGTGCCGCCGCCGCAGACTTCGAATTTTATACCACCGTAATCATCATCTGCCGCATGGAAGGAGATAGCCTCGCCCGGAAACGTTGGCGCCCGAAACCGGACATCGAGTATTTTCAGCGCATCGTCCCAGCTTTCAGAAAGTACCTTCTCGACCTGGGGAACGATCAGTGTTCCGGGTACCACGACATCCGGAAATTCGCGTGATTTTGCGTAATCTGCATCCACATGCAGGGGGTTTAGATCTCCGGTTTCCACGGTCAACCAGGCTATTTGTCTCCGCGTAAAGGCGACCGGTTCTCCCATCAGTGTCAGCGTCGTATCGGCAGCCGGACCGGCAGCCGGCGCAGTCGGCAATTCGGGCGGCAGATCGACCATCCGAACCGTTTCAGTGACGGCTTTTCCGTCGCCGGCCGACCAGATGTTTTCAAGCGTCGTCACCAGCATCTTGCCCTTGGGCGATTCCACCGCTTTTCGGTCAGTGACGATTGCGTCGCCGGATAGTCGGTCTCCAATTCTCACCGCCCTGTGCCGCTCGTAGCGAACGCCGCCGAACAACCCCCGGTCGGGGTCACGGTCTAGTTCTTCGTGGATCGAAATGCTGGCGACAGGCTGGCTTCTTAAAAAGAACAGATAGGACAGGGGGACGAGATCACCGATTTCCGGCAAAGGATCGGGCAGACGATCATCCCTGCCCATCATCCATCGGGCGACAGATTCAACAGAAACATCAATGGAAAAGGGCGGCAGCCGATCAGTCATGACCTGTCCACTGCTAGCGCATTTCGAATGAAGGAGACGATTTCGTCAATCGCCTGATTTCGGTTGAGGGTACCGGCCGGCCGGTACCAGCGCAGGACGCCGTTTATGGAATCGAGAACAAGCTGTGTGGCGACGCTGGCCTGCATCGGCCTGAAAAGACCGGCGTCAATGCCCCGTGTTATCAGCGACTTTAGGCCGTCGGTATAGGCCCGCTCCCGATCGGATATCGCAGAGTGCACGTTATCGGAAATATAGCGGCGCTGACAAATGACGGTGCCGAATTCGTCGGGGTGTTCCAGGATCGTTTCACAGTGGGTGCGGACCAGACGTTCCAACGCTTGATCAGGGGCGGCGGTGTCCGCGGCAATCCCTTCGGCGAGGTCACGGAGCCGCTGCGACGCGCGGAAAATGACCCGCGTCAGTAAATCCTCCTTTGATTTGATGTAGTAATACAGCGATGCCTTGTTCATCCCAAGTTCGTCGCCAATTTCGGCCAGGGATGTCGCTTTCACGCCTTTTTCGTGGAACAGGCGTGCCGCGACATTGAGCAACTCCTCCATTCGGGGCGGATTGTCCCGCTGAACGCCCGTATCTGGCATGGTCAGGCGCCGTCCTTCACGAGGACATCCTTATCGGCCAGACAGACGGCGTGGAACCCGTCCGACGACTTGATCTCCCAGGAGACAAAGTGGTCTTCCGCTTCCGCGAACATTTGATGACCGTCAAGAAACTGTATTTCCAAGGTGCCCGTTTCCGTTATGCGGGCCGCGGTAATATTGCAAAGAACCAGACCGAGGACCGGTCCGGCGCTGGCGGGGCAGTCTTCAACGCACCCGGTTGACATATTTCCGCCGGAATCCGACAACACAAACGCACCGTCGATCCTGATTTCCGCTTCCTGTCCGTCCGCCGTACGGCAGAAAAGGGTCAGGGAGTCATCGACGGCGACCCGGGTTACGCAGAAACCGTCAATCGGAAGGGCCCGAGGTTTCGCCATGTGGTAGCCTAGAGAAAACGCCTGTTTTCGAGATGATCCGGCACATCAAGACCGAGGGCCTCGATCTGGGGGATGGTGTCCTTGATAAAAGCGTCGCGCAGCTGCGCGTTCGTGTGTTTTTTCAGACCCCAGGCGCGATACCGCTTGTTCCGGGTAGAATCCGATCGGCCAAACATGTCCAGCGTCATGGGCCACCAGGTTTTTATACGCTCGTTCGCCTCTTTACGGGTCTTTTCATCGGCGCACATTTCGCGTAGGTGGCGATACCCCATGCCGGCATGCCCCCTTTCTTCCCGAAAGACACGGGGGACGACGTTGGCGACGGGGCCGTAGGACATGTCGTTCCATTCCGCGATCTGCATCACGCCGACCTTGGATGCCAAGAAATGATGAAAAGCGAGATCGAGCCAGTCTTGCCGGTCGTATTCGAACAGATACTGGCGCAGCTCGAAGTTTTCGAAATCGACGCCCAGGCCGCGGAGGATTTTCGAAAAGATGAAGCCGTGGTTCAGTTCTTCGTAGTGGAACCGGGCCATCATCATCAGGTCCAGCTGGGTCGGCGCCATTTTCTGCGCCAGTTGCCACTGGGATTCTATCATGGCCGCGTAGGGTTTCGAATCCAGGATTTCGGCGTGGTTGTATATCAGCTTGATCAGCAGCTCCTGGTACTCATCGGGCAGCTCGTCACCTTCGTTAAACTGCCGGGGTCCAGCTAGAATTTCCACATCGTCCGGCGGGTCTTCGACGCTGATTTTGTTCACCTCGATCGCGGGCAGGGAATCGATCCGAATTTGATTTTCGACCCTTTCCTCGTTCTCCTGTTCGACCAGGACTTCGTATGTATCCACCGGTTTTCTCCTGTTTTCCGGTTCTCTAACAACCGTTAGGTAGATTCGTAGTGCCCAATTCTGGCGGAGGCAATCTCGGATTTGAAGTTTCAGGAAGACCGGAAGGAAGCGCGGACGCGGACGATGAACTTTTCGCAGTCGCTCCGGGTTGCCTTGTCTAGGTTGTACAGGGAATGCATTCGGAATTTGACACCGTTACCGCAGAACTTGCCGATCCCGTTCTTGATTTGGCGCCTGACGGGGTTGCGCATGTATAGTTCCGTGATCCACCAGGGCGATCCGGTCGTGGTGATCACATCGAAGGTTTTGATATTGCTCAACCGTGGTATCAGCTGCCCGCCAGCCGGATCGGGATCGAACGCGACACCAGGCACGAACACCCGGTCTACGAAACCTTTCAGGATCGCCGGCATCCCGAACCACCACTGGGGAAAGACAAACACCAGTCCGTCTGCCACGGACAGGCGATTGCAGTAATCCGCGGCGTCCTCCGGCGGTGTGTAGCCGGGCTGGACGAACCGGGTACGTTCATCTTTCGAAAGCCGGGGGTCGAAATCGTCGGCATACAAATCGATCAGATCCGCGATGCCGCCACCCTCTTCAATACCATCGATCACCGCGGATTTCAGGGTACCCGACAGGCTGTCAGCCAGCGGATGGGCGAAGACGACAAGCAGGCGACGCAGCTCGGCGATGGTCAGCCACGCCGCCACTTCGTGCCGTCGGCGCCGTCTTCCAGGGTAATTCCCTGACCGGCAAGTTCGTCACGAATGTGATCCGCTTCGGCGAAGTTCTTTTCCGCGCGGGCGGTATTCCGGGCCTCAATCAAATCATCAATCTGGTCTGCCGACAGACCGTCTTGATCAATATCACCTCCAGCGAACCAAGCTTCGGTATCCTGTTGCAGGATGCCCATCAGGTTTGACGAGGCAAGCAGTACTCCCTTCAGCCGGGATTTTTCTTCCGGGTCAGTTGCTGAATTTGCCTGACGTGACAGATCGAACAGGGCGGCCAGTGCCTTTGGGGTATTCAGATCGTCGTTCAGGGCTGCCAGAAATTCAGGATCGGGCGCTGTGTCCCCCGCCGGGTCGAGGTCGGCCAGTCCCCGCAACGCGCCGTAGAGACGGTCGAGCATGCGTTTTGCCTGCGCCAGCCCATCATCAGTCCAGTCCAGCGGTTGGCGGTAATGGGCATTCAGCAGGGCTAGACGGATCGCCTCGCCAGGGGCGTCTTTAAGCAGGTCGTGAACTAGAAGCACGTTGCCGATGGATTTCGACATCTTTTCCTGGTCGACATTGACAAAACCGTTGTGAAGCCAGTACTTCACGAAGGTATCGCCTCCGTGGGCGCAGGTAGATTGAGCGATCTCATTTTCATGGTGCGGAAACACCAGATCGACCCCTCCGCCGTGGATATCGATGGAGCGCCCCAGATGTTTCTCGATCATGCTCGAACATTCCAGATGCCAGCCGGGGCGTCCGACACCCCAAGGACTGTCCCATCCGGGGAGGTCCGGTGTCGACGGTTTCCAAAGCACGAAATCCGAGGGATCTTTCTTGTAGGGCGCTACTTCAACCCGGGCGCCGGCGATCATTTCATCCCGGTCCCTCCGCGACAATTGACCATATTCCGCATAACTCGGCACGTTGAACAGCACATGTCCTTCGGCGGCGTAGGCATGACCGTCGGCGATCAGCTTCTCCATCATGGCGATCATTTCCGGAATGTGATCGGTTGCATGGGGATCAATGTCCGGCGGCAGAACTCCCAGCGCTTCCATATCATCGAGATAAATTTTTTCGAACTTCTCGGTGATCGTGCCGATGGGAACGCCTTGATCCGCGGCGGCTGCGTTTATCTTGTCGTCGATGTCGGTAATGTTGCGCGCGAACACCACGTTTGGCCATTGATGGCGCAACAACCGGACCAGAACATCGAACACCACGGCGGGCCGGGCGTTGCCGATATGAGCGTATGAATAGACGGTCGGGCCACAAACATACATCGTCACCCGCCCGGGATCGGCCGGAACAAATTTCTCCTTGGCGCGGGAAAGCGTATTGTATAGCGACAACGTCATGGCGCGACGAACATACGGACTGATGGCCGGTTGTCTACCGGCAAAAAATAAGGATACCCGCGTGACAATTGTCTATGGCAAGTACGACCAGCAGGGACTGGAGGCTCAATACGATCTGCGTCCCCTTTGGCCCGATGTACCTAACGTCGTCGCCCATCGGGAAAACGAAAGTGCCCGCGTCCGGGACCGTATTCCTGGCCGGCTGGATATCCCCTATGGCGATGCACCCAAACGGCGCCTAGACGTTTTCCCGCCGACGGATGGCCGGGCGGGGTCACCCGCGCTGATCTATATCCATGGTGGGTACTGGCAGGTCTCCGACAAGGACGACACAACCTATATCGCGCCGGCGTTTCTGGATGCGGGGATCGCCTTCATAACGCTCAACTACACCCTGGCGCCGGATGCACCTTTGGATCAAATGGTCGAGGAATGCCGCGACGCCCTCGCCTGGTTGTGGCGGAACGCAGACGAAATCGGTGTTGACCGGGACCGGCTGTTTCTGACTGGACATTCTGCCGGCGGCCATCTGACGGCAATGATGCTGACCACTGACTGGCCCGCCGTCGACGCCGCCCTGCCACGCAATTTGCTTAGTGGCGCCTGCGCATTGTCTGGCCTTTACGATATGGAACCGATCCGATTGTGCCGGGTTAACGATGCGCTGGGTTTACGGCCGGAAGACGTCGAACGAAACAGCCCGCTCTATCTTGATCCGAAAGCCGATATTCCGTTTATTCTATCTGTCGGCGATCTTGAAACCGATGAATTCAAGCGCCATCAAAACGAACTCTTCGCCGCCTGGACGGCGAAAGGACTGGGGATTGAAGAAGTGGCTGCGCCCGGCTGCCATCATTACACGATAGTCGGACATTTCGGCGATCCGGACAGTGATCTACACCGGGCGATGATCGCCATGATCCGCGGAGACTAGAACGGAGAGAACAATGACCGATACGGCCGTGCTCGACATCGTGAAACTGGATGCCCCGCTGGGTGCGGAAGTTCGGGGTCTGGATCTCAGCAAAAAGTTGCCAGACGGTGTGGCGGAAAAATTACTCCAGGCCTGGTACGAAAATCAGGTCTTGGTTATCCGCGATCAGGACCTAACGCCGTCACAGATGGTTTTTTTTACTTCTCAGCTTGGCGAACCCGGTCGCCCCCGCATGCCGTCCCAGGCCGTTCGGGAAATCATTCCCGACCTGCCGCCGGAAATTATGGTCGTATCAAACGTTCGGATAGGCGGAAAACCGCTTGGTCTGCCGCATGACGGCGAAATGTGGTTCCACAGCGATATG
>CAJWUK010000015.1 GCA_913047365.1 uncultured Alphaproteobacteria bacterium
TGGGCGAGGGCCGTCCTGGAATTTACCAGTCAATAATTGCAACCCGTGACGGTCGGGAAGGTTGATCGACCTCATTCCGCCGCAAAACATGCACGTTCTCCAGCCCAAGTTCACGTGTAGTCTGAGGGAAGCTTAATAGACGCGATGGGGATGATTTCTTTGGTGCTTTCTGTGCTGGCAATGGTGGCTGCACTGGCGTCGGTTTGGTTCACCAGTGAAACCATCAAGAAGGCTAATTCCTCCAACCAGAAATTCTACGAAGCCAACGTCAAAGGAATGGTCCAGACACTGGAAGATCTGGCCCGGAACTCGGTAGAAGCGACGGACAAGATCGATCGTCTTGAAAAGGCTGAAAAGAAAGACGTCGAGAAGAACCTGACGTTGCGCATCCAGGACGTGGAGAACTCTGTGTCGAAAATCAGAGCTCTCATCGAGGAACTCGAAAGATTTGTACCTGGCTGCCCCAAGCAGATGAATTTCTAAGCTGTTTCAGACAGCGACCTACACACCTCTAAACCCGGTCGTACCCGTGTAACGCCGCAAACTCGGATCAAGCGCCTGGTCTCTCTAATTCGAGGCCTTATTCCGTTGTCGCCATTGCGCAGGGCGCTCGAATTCACCTCGCCACAAACCGCGCTTTCCGGACCGGGCTTTCTTTTCGGTCTCGCGGTACACGTTGCTTGTAGGCGCTTCCGCCACAGCCCACCCTGTATGAATCATGTTGACGCCTATGTCGTACGAATCCCCAAAACATACGGCAATGAACTCTGCGCCACTCTCCGTTGATTTACGTTGACATCGAATGGAGGTGCCGATGATCAGGTCCTTCATGGCACCATGAGCGAGACGCCCGCACGGGATTTCCTTCTGACCCCAGATGCAGGTTTGATCCAAATCCGGGGCATCCATGCCCCAGAGCCTGACCGTTCGTCCCGCCACGTTGAGAGTCCGTCCGTCAATGACGGTGGTCGCACCCCCCACTTCCTCTGCAGCGGCAGTTTCCAGGGCCCCATAACTGACGAATGTTAGACCAATCAGACACAGCAAGAAGTAAATCCGCGAGATACATGGATTAACACTCCTATCACGAAGTTGAATTAGGCTGGGACTCCGTACATCGCCATATCTGGGAGGTTCCATTATTAGAGCGTTTCTGTACCCGTAGATGAAATGAGTTGTATCATGCGGGCATACTATTGGTCATACGCCTTACCCTGAGGCGCATTGTATGTTTTGTCTGATTTTTTGCATTCGCAACACATGAGTCCTCCGGGAGCAGAGAAAATTTCATGGACTGAGAGGGTGCGCTTCGCCCCGAACTGCCCGAAGGGACTGAAAAAACCCTGAAGGCAAATTTCCTGTTTCACGATCAGGCGCCCGAGACGGTCGCGCACGCAATCGGCCAGCTGCTGAAAGCAGAAGTCGTCAAGCGCCGAAACAAGACTCTGCACATTCTTGATCGACACCGGCTTCAGGAATTGACGACAGCGACCTGATCCGCGTTTCGTCAACTAGCGACTTATCCAGAGGCGAGCCGGGATCGGTTCCCATTTGCCGGCTTCGGTTCTCGCATCCCGAATCTGTTCCGGACTCATGAGCCTGGCTGCGTCGTCCCGAAGCAGGATTGCCTGCTGGCTCAGACCAGCAACGTCACTGTCAGCGGCCAAGCTGAGCCACATGTATGCGCGGACAAGGTCCTGCGTTACTCCCACGCCACGGATGTGTAGAGATCCGTATGCGAGTTGAGCACCAGAATGACCTTGTATCGCGGATTTATGAAACCAGATCGCTGCGAATGCATCATTCTGTGGCACGCCTTTGCCCTGGAAGTACATGGCGCCAAGCATAAATTCGGCACGCGGGTCGCCACGTTCGCTCAACAAGGTGAATGCATCGAGTGCGACATCATATCGGCCAGATTCATATGAAAGCACGGCCGCATCATAGTCTGCGCGCGCAATGCCAGACATGATGCAGAAGACAGCAATCGCAATCAGGAATCGCAAAGTCATCGTACCTCTGGATTCTCTGAAGATACTGCATACCCTGAGTTTTCACCAGAATGCTGATGTGACGGGTTCAGCTTTGATCGTCGATCGTGGAGCGCCTGTTCCTCAACCTTGATGCGGTACACTAGGAGAAACCCGTTCAGAATCGAAAATACGATCGCGATTTCCCAGGCTCCGAAGGCCAGCGGCAACAACGCAATCTCACCGATCACGATCATGTAATTGGGATGGCGACAGAATCGATAGGGTCCCCGCTGGATCAATGGCTCGCCTGGTAAAGTGATAATCCGGGTTGTCCAATACTCACCCAGGCTTGCTATGACCCAAACTCTCGCGCCTTGCAAAATCAGAAACATTATCAGCCCCACCAGATTGACGGACGCATTTCCGTCAACCAGCACGAGTATCGCCAGCAGCCAGATCGAATGGAGAGCAACGAATAGCGGGTAATGGCGACGGCCGACCTCATGACCACCACGCGCCAGCAGTTTCTCGGTGTTCCGACGCGACAGAACCAACTCCGCCAACCGCTGTGCAGCGACCAACCCAATGATGATGTACAGCACGCTCATGTTTCGAGGGTCAGAAAACCCGCGGTGAATCCTGGCCCCAGTGACGACATGAGAAATTTGCCGGACTGATCCCCAAGCGCTTTTTCAAGTACAAACAGGACGGTTGCGGCGGACATATTGCCATACCGTCGCAGCACCTCTCGGGCATGTACAAGAGTGCCGGGGCCAAGGTCGAATACTTCCTCGAGCGCATCGAGAACCTTGGCGCCACCCGGATGCGTGACATAAGCATCGATATCGCCCGCACACATGTTCTGGGCATCCAAGAACTGGCCGACAGCCGATTTCATCTCATTTCGAACCAGGGTCGGAATGTCTCTCGAGAACAGAACGTTGAGGCCATCGTCTGAGACGTTCCATCCCATAACATCCAGCGAGTCCGGCCACGTATATTCTCCCCAGCCGGTGATTGCGGGACCCGACCCCAGGCAACTGACAATCGCGCCTGCCGCCCCATCCCCAAACAGCGCCGTGGCAATGACATTGCTCTTCGACAGGTCTGACTTCTGGAATGTCAGACCACAAAGCTCAACGACCAGAAACAACACCCTCATGCCCGGTTCAGCCTGCGCCATTGCCGCGGCTCGAGCCAGGCCCAACACGCCACCCACACAACCCAATCCGAAAACCGGCAGTCGGCGAACGTCGCGGCGCAACTGCATCCGCTCCATCAAGAGCGCATCCAGGCTCGGTGTTGCGACACCCGTACTCGACACAACGACCAGACCGCCGATATCGCCGGTCTCCAGGTCCGCACGCTCAAGGCACGCCAGTGCAGCCTCCTCGATCAAATCGAGTGCGCTATCGATGTAGAGATCGTTGCGCTCAGAGAAGGTGTGTGGTTTCAGGTACCAGTCAAGCGGAACACACGACGATCGCGTGTCAATTTGCGCATTGGTGTAGACGGGCAACAAACGGTCAAAATCCGAGAATTCCCTGGAAAACAGATCGGCCGCCGCTTTTGCAACTTCCGTTTGGATAAGTTTGTGTTGCGGCGTGGCTGTCGCCAGCGAATTCAGGCGCGCGTACTCATTCATCGCAGGAATCTAATGTATTGAGTCTAAAGGTTTTGTTGCCGCGCCCGCGACTTTACATGGTCCGGTTCCGCTGGAACACTCAAGACTTTGGGAGGAGGTAGGATGTTCGACGGTTTCGACCATCAGCGCATTGAGACCAGTGAGGCGTCTATTAATCTCGTTGTGGGCGGGTCAGGACCGCCCCTGCTATTGCTGCACGGATACCCACAAACCCATCTCAAATGGCACAAGATCGCTCCTCAACTTGCGGAAGATTTCACGGTTGTGGCGACCGATTTACGCGGTTACGGAGACAGCAGCAAACCGCCCACGGATTCCAGTCACACTCCCTACAGCAAGCGCAGCATGGCCCGGGATCAAACGGAGGTCATGAAGTCCCTTGGTTTCGATCGATTCAATCTGGCGGGTCATGACCGGGGAGGGCGGGTCGCCCATCGCTTGGCTCTCGATCAGACTGACTGTGTCCAACGTCTGGCATTGCTCGACATTATCCCGACGCGGGCCGCATTCAATGCGGTGGACAGGAATGTGGCTACGACGTCATTTCACTGGTTCTTTCTGATCCAGCCCGACGAGTTTCCCGAACGAATGATCGGCCACGATCCCGAATTTTTTCTGCGTTCGCAGATGTCGAAATGGAGCCGTGACATGTCGGTATTCCCGGATGCTGTCATGCACGAATACATCCGATGCTTTAACCAGCCTGAGACCATCCATGCCGCTTGCGAGGACTACAGAGCGGGAGCCACCATCGACCTCGTCCATGACGAAGCGGATTTTGGCCGAAAGTTAACCTGCCCCTTGCTGGTGTTATGGGGTGCGGGCGGCATCATGACGAAACTCTTCGACCCGCTGGAAGTGTGGCAGGACTATGCCGAGGACGTGTCGGGATGGGCAATCGAATGCGGTCATTTCCTGGCAGAGGAAGAACCTGAGCAAACATGCCAGGCATTGCGTGAATTCTTCTCAGGATAGGCAATCTCCTGGACATCTGGGGGAATTACGCCCATATGTGGGCCGCGAGTGCAGCCGAGACCGGAAATGACTGAACCCAACAATCCCGAACACAACGGCGAGAGTTCAGAGGACGAGACGCCTCATCTCATCGTGCCCGCGAAAACGGGTGTACTCCATCGGTTACGGAATTACTTCCTCACAGGCATCATCATCACAGCGCCGCTGGGAATTACGATCTTTATTGCCTGGAAGTTTATCGGCCTGATCGACAGTTGGGTGACCCCATTCATTCCGGCCACTTACAACCCTGAAACCTACCTGCCATTTGACCTTCCAGGTTTGGGCCTCCTGTTTTCGATCGTTGTCCTAACTTTGATCGGCGCCCTGACCGCAAGTTTCACCGGCAGAATTCTTGTCAGGTTTGGCGAACGGCTGGTCGCCCGGATGCCGGTGATCAGAGCCGTGTACGGGGCACTGAAGCAAATCTTTGAAACTGTCCTCGCCCAGTCCTCGAAATCGTTTCGGGAAGTCGTCCTGGTAGAGTATCCGCGTCGAGGCATCTGGGCCATCGCCTTCGTGACCGGACACACGGAGGGCGAAGTTCAGAATTTGACTGAGGACGATCTGGTCAATGTTTTCCTGCCTACGACCCCGAATCCAACTTCCGGATTTCTCCTGTTCGTACCTCGCCGCGCCTTGGTCACCCTTAACATGACGGTGGAAGAGGGCATCAAACTGGTGATCTCTGGTGGAATTGTGACTCCGCCGGACCCGCGTCCCCAGGCGCTCCAAGACGTTCCCCAAATCACCTCACGAGAAGGCGAAGCCGACGCGGAGAGAGCGCAATTCGATACGCCTGCCCGTGCCGTGGGAGATACCTAGTCGCTCACTAGCCCGACCTGAGATAGGTGACGGCCGCGTCCCGTTCGAACAGGTAAAGCAATACTCGCAGCGCCTTCCCGCGCTCTCCGGTTAGATCCGGATCCTGTTCCAAGACGAGTTTGGCATCGTCTCGCGCCACGAGCATGAGTTCGTCATGCGCACCAATATCGGCAAGACGAAAATCGGGCAGGCCGCTCTGTCGGGTACCCAAAACCTCACCCGCGCCTCGAAGCCGAAGATCTTCTTCTGCAATGCGAAAACCATCATGGGTATCCCGCATAATGCGGATTCGCGCACGCGCCGTATCACCCAATGGGGCGGCATAGAGGAGGAGGCAGCGGCCCTGGCGCGCACCGCGACCAATACGCCCGCGCAGTTGATGGAGCTGAGCCAGTCCGAATCGTTCGGCATGTTCGACGACCATGATCGACGCTTCCGGGACATCGACCCCGACCTCAATAACCGTCGTCGCCACGAGTACCGAGACCTCGCCGCTAGCAAATCTGCTCATTTCGGCGTCTTTTTGCGGACCTTTCATGCGGCCGTGGAGCAATGTCACCTGCTCTCCCAGAGTCTCCGTCAGGAAGGCAAAGCGGTCCTCAACCGCCGCGACATCAAGGACGTCTGATTCCTCGACCAAGGGACAAACCCAATAGACGCGCTCACCGTCGGCGACTGCCCGGCGCACTGCCTGCACCACTTCATCCAACCGCTCAAGAGGCATGGCACGGGTATCAACAGGCATGCGGCCCGGCGGTTTCTCGTCAAGTCTTGATACATCCATGTCGCCGTAGGCGGTCATGGTCAACGTACGGGGAATGGGAGTCGCTGTCATGACGAGGAGATTGGCCCGCCCTCCCGCGGCCTTGGCGGTCAAGGCAAGACGTTGATGGACACCAAAGCGGTGCTGCTCGTCGATTACCGCAAACGCCAAATCCTTGAATGCGACGCCTTCCTGAAATATCGCGTGCGTACCAACGAGTATGTTGATTTCACCGTCCGCCAAGTCAGCGAACGTGGCGTCACGGTTCTTGCCTTTCTCGCGTCCGGTCAGCAACCCGATCCGAACACCAAGCCGCTCGCAAAAAGGGGAAAGGACCTCAAAGTGTTGTTGCGCCAGAATCTCGGTAGGTGCCATCAATCCCGCCTGGGCGCCTGCTTCAACCGCATTCAGCATGGCAAGAAACGCAACAATCGTTTTCCCTGAACCCACATCACCCTGAAGCAATCGAAGCATTCGAGCGGGCGAAGCCATGTCCTCGTAAATCTCTCTCAGCGAGGTTTCCTGAGCCCCGGTCAACGAATAGGGCAGGTTGGCAACTGCTTTCTCACGAAGTGAATTGTCACCGGCGACGGCGCGTCCGCTACCCCGGCGCACGCTCTCCCTGACGAGGGCGAGTGCAAGCTGGTTTGCCAGCAATTCATCGTAAGCCAGCCTCTCGCGTGCGGGGCTCTTGGGATCAAGGTCTGACGCAGATTCTGGCGCATGAACGGTTTGAAGGGAGTCTCGCCAATTCGACCAGTGCTGCTGCGCCAGAAAATCTGGAGTTAGCCATTCGGGCAGATCCGGTGCTTCATCCAGCGCTGATCGAATAGCTCGCACCAAGGGTCGAGCAGTTAACCCCGCGGTCAACCCGTAAACAGGTTCAATGGCTTTCAGGGAAGCAAGTTCCTCTGCCGTTCCAATATGGTCAGGATGAGTAATCTGCAGATCATCGCCGTAGTGCTGGATCCGGCCGCTGACAACCCGCGTCTCCCCCTCCGGCAGTACGCGCTGCAGATAATCGGCGCGGGCGTGAAAGAATACCAGCGTCAGCTCACCAGTGTCGTTGCTGCAGAACACTTTGTAAGGAAGGCGCCTGTTGGGAGATGGCGCGTGACGGTCCACCGTAATGGTTACCGTTGCAATCACGCCGTCGGGCGCACTTGAGAGGGGAGGTGAGTAACGGCGGTCGACAATCTGAACCGGCAAATGCCAATAGAGATCGACAAGCCGCGGTCCCACCACTTTTTCAATGAGTTTCGCAATTCGAGGCCCGACACCCGGCAGACTGCTGACAGGAGCGAACGCAGAGAACAGAATTTCCGGACGCATGGGCTGGTGCGGGTGGGAACCACGGCAGGCGGTCTTGATATTGTCACATTATCGCATGGCCGAACCGCATTCCAAATTGTCACCGTCTGGCCACACTATTGCCGTCTGGACAATGCGGAACATCGACAGTGACAGCGCGCGCCTCAACGACTATATCGGGTTATGCAGCCGCCTACCGCCGAAAGAGCGGGAAGGGGGCTGGAGTCTGTCCAAATGCCCGTCAGGATGCAGGGTGACAAGCGATAAATCACCACCCGAAGACCTCGAAACGATCCGAAAGCGGTTGCGTTTTCGCAGTTGGAACAGAGGTATGAAGGAAACTGATCTCCTGCTCGGCAGATTCGCGGATAAGCACCTGCAATCCTTTGATTCTCGGCAACTTGCCCTGTACGAAGCCATTTTGAGTGAAAACGATCCAGAAATACTGAGTTGGATCGCGGGTCGTGAAGATCTGCCAGCCAAACACAATAATGATGTGTCCAAGCTTCTTCTAAAATTCAAGTTTTATGAATAATGCATTGAATTTAAATAATATTTCCGACATCACTCCGGGACGAACCATTCTGTCTGGAACACCCGACGGTATGGATGCGCTGGCATTGGCGGAAGTCGCTCGTGGCAGTCAGAGCGGCGTGATGCACATTGCCCTCGATGAAGGCCGGATGGATGCAGCGTCCCAGATGCTCGAGTTCTTTGCTCCGGATCTTAACGTCATCAGGATCCCCGCGTGGGACTGCCTTCCCTACGACCGCATTTCACCCAATCCCGAAACATCCAGCATGCGACTGGATGGCCTTTGCAGGCTTGTCGCAGACCCGATCGATGCTTCGCCTCGAGTGGTCATCACCACCCTGAACGCGAGCCTACAAAGGGTTCCCGCGCGCGACATCGTTGGATCCGCCATCTATACCGTACGCGTCGGCGAGAACATCGAGCTCGAGAGTCTGCTGAACTTTCTCGCACGTGACGGCTATCAACGCTCCGGAACCGTCAGAGAGCCGGGAGAGTTCGCGGTGCGCGGCGGAATCATAGACATATTCCCGCCTGGCGCTGAGCTGCCCGTGCGCCTCGACCTGTTCGGTGATGAGCTGGAAGGCGTCAGAACGTTTGATCCGCTGTCTCAACGCGCCGTTGCACGAATAGATGCGCTGAAATTGGAACCCGTCAGCGAGGTGTTCCTTGACAACGAGTCAATAAACCGTTTTCGCGGAGGTTATGGCAGCCGGTTTGGTGCGGTGGCCGGACAATCTGATCCGCTCTACCAGGCCATAACGTCGGGAAGGCGATATATGGGGATGGAGCATTGGCTTCCGCTGTTCCATGACAGACTGGAGTCCCTTTTCGATTACGCTCCCGATGCAACCATCACGCTCGACAACCTCGTTGAAGATGCCCTGGAAAAGCGGCTTGAAACGATTACGGACTACTATGAAGCCCGCCAGACCGGAGAACGCGGCGGAAGCGACCAGGATGCGGCTGTCTACCGTCCGTTGCTACCCAAGGAACTCTATCTCGAACGCAGCGAGTGGTTGTCACGCGTCTCCCATCGGCCATGCCTGATATTTTCGTCTTTTCGCCAGCCTGAGTCGAAAAGCGTCCGCGACCTCGGCGGCCAGAGGGCACGCGACTTCGCTCCCGAGCGCGCCCAGCAGGATCTCAACCTGTTCGACGCGGTTCGCGACTACATCAATGAGCTTCAGTCGACTGGTAGAGGCGTAGTCATAGCTGCGTACTCGATTGGCACGCGCGAGCGGCTCGCCGGTCTTCTATCCGACCACGGCATCGACAACTGCCTGAATATTGAGGAGTGGTCGGCATCAGGAGCATCCTTGAACGGAAGCGTCGGATTGGCGGTCCTGGCGATTGAGCACGGCTTCGAGACTGACAACCTTGCTGTCATAACCGAGCAGGACATTCTTGGTGAGCGCCTGGCAAGGCCGGCGCGAAGAACCCGCCGCGCCGAAGAATACATCGTCGAAGCGTCATCGCTGTCTCCCGGCGATATCGTGGTGCACGTCGAACACGGTATTGGGCGGTATGCGGATTTGCTGACCATTGATGTCGCGGGAGCGCCGCACGACTGCCTGCTGATTCTTTATGACGGAGACGACAAACTCTACATCCCGGTGGAGAATATCGAAGTCATATCCCGGTACGGTTCGGAAGATTCGGAAGTTCAACTCGATCGACTCGGCGGCAACGGATGGCAGGCACGAAAGGCGCGCGCCAAGGAACGCATTCGCAGCATCGCCGATCAATTGATCAAGATTGCAGCTGCCCGGGAACTGCAGAAAGGCGAGGTACTTGCCCCGCCGGCAGGGCTGTATGACGAGTTCTGCGCTCATTTCCCCTATCACGAGACGGAAGATCAGCAACGCGCCATCGAAGACGTCCTGCGGGACCTGGCCGCCGGGCGTCCCATGGATCGCTTGGTGTGCGGTGATGTCGGCTTCGGCAAGACGGAAGTGGCCCTGCGCTCGGCCTTCATTTCCGTCATGGCAGGAAAGCAGGTCGCTATCGTCGCGCCAACCACGTTGCTGGTGCGCCAGCACTACGCAACATTCTGCGATCGATTCTCGGCCTGGCCTGTGAAGGTTGGACGCCTTTCAAGGATGGTCGGACCAAAGGAGACAGCGGAGACCAAGGAGGGACTGGAGTCAGGTGATATCGACATCGTCATCGGCACCCATGCCTTGCTCTCCAAAAGCATCAAGTTCCGGGATCTTGGTTTGATTATTGTTGATGAGGAACAACACTTCGGTGTCGCGCAGAAGGAACGATTGAAGAACTTGCGCGCCGTCGCCCATGTCTTGACCCTGACCGCGACACCGATCCCGCGAACGATGCACCTGGCGATGTCGGGCGTGCGGGAACTGAGTCTGATAGCGACACCGCCGGTTGACCGATTGGCCGTGAAAACCTTCATCATGCCCTTCGATCCAGTTGTCGTTCGCGAAGCATTGATGCGAGAGCACTATCGGGGCGGTCAAAGTTTTTACGTGTGCCCGCGAATAATGGACATTCCTGACATACAGGCGTTTCTCCAGGAACACGTGCCGGAAGTCCGTTTTGGCAGCGCCCACGGGCAAATGCCCGTGAAGGAGCTGGACCAGGTGATGCACGCCTTTTACGAAGGCAGTATCGACGTGTTGCTGTGCACGAACATCATCGAGTCAGGTCTCGATATCCCAACGGCAAATACGATGATCGTTCATCGTTCAGACATGTACGGGCTCGCCCAACTCTATCAGTTGCGCGGCCGGATCGGTCGATCCAAAATGCGGGGTTACGCCTATCTCACGTTGCCCCCACGTCGTGTCCCGACGGAAGGCGCCGAAAAACGCCTCAAGGTAATGCAGGCGCTTGATGGGCTGGGTGCAGGATTTTCCCTGGCCAGCCACGACCTCGATATCAGGGGCGCTGGAAACCTGTTGGGCGAGGAACAGTCGGGACATATCCGCGAAGTCGGACTGGAGCTGTATCAGGAGATGCTGGAAGAAGCCGTCGCGGCAGCTCGAGGATCGGACGGCGACGATATTGCAGAGGACAAATGGTCCCCGCAGATCAGTATCGGCACCTCTGTCCTGATTCCGGAACGCTATGTGTCCGACCTAGACGTCAGGCTCGGCTTATATCGACGCCTGGCCAGACTCGAAGACCGGGCAGAAATCGATGCCTATGCGGCCGAACTGATCGACCGGTTCGGACCTCTACCCGAAGAGGTCGACAACTTGTTACGAATCGTCGCCATAAAGCAGTTCTGCCGACATGCGGGAGTGGAGCGAGTCGAAGCGGGTCCAAAAGGTGCCACCATCTCGTTCCACAACGACCAATATGCGAATCCGGCAGGGTTGGTTGAATTCATTTCAAGCCAGGTCGGGACCGCGAAGCTGCGACCCGATCACCGGCTCGTTTATATGCGTGAATGGGACGACGCGGATTCGCGACTGTCAGGTGTTATGCACCTTATGAGAAATCTGGCTGAAATTGCCGCTCAGGCTTCGGAGTTGGCCGCTTCGAACTCGCCGGCTTCTGATTGGGCTTCGCGCGCCATGTGATCGAACAGCTCGTTGAAGGCATCAGCTTCCTGGGCGCCGAATACGACGTATTTTTTGGCGAAAACGAAGCACGGAACGGCATTGACGCCCATGGCGCGTGCGGCTTCATCCTCTTTTCGCACCAGCTCGATGTCCTCGCCGCGTTCGAACAGATCCGAGACCAGATCCGCATCCATACCCACGTGCCGCGCGACATCGATCAACTCCTCTTGGCTGCCGATGTCCGCGCCCTGGGTGAAATAGCGCTCGAACAAGCGCTCGACGACAGCATCCTGGAGGCCGGCGGAACCGGCCCACCGGATCAAGCGATGGGAATCAACGGTATTCGGCGTCCGGCGAATCGCGGAAAAATCGAATGGAATGCCCTCGACCTGGCCCACACCGCGGATATTGCCGTA
This sequence comes from uncultured Alphaproteobacteria bacterium, assembly GCA_913047365.1. Taxonomy (GTDB): domain Bacteria; phylum Pseudomonadota; class Alphaproteobacteria; order MPNO01; family UBA830; genus CAJWUK01. The sequence continues at coordinate 12,009 of CAJWUK010000015.1, forward strand.
GACCGCGTGGGCCTGCTCTTCGCCACCGAACTTCTGATTCACATAGTCGCTGCGATCCATACCCTCTGCGGGCATTTCCGGATTGAGTTGAAAGGTCCGCCAGCGAACCTCTGCCTGAACATCCGGTCGTTCACGCAGGGCGCGCTCGAAGCGGCGCTTGCCTACGAAACACCAGGGACAGATCGTGTCGGAGATGATGTCGACGTTCATGAACATGGCTGGACCATATCGGGTTAGATCGCACTATCGAAACAGTTTCCCACAAAATATGGTGTCACACACGATCAATTGACCCACTTTTCTGCCTTCGCATTTCGCGATCCCACCTGGACAGGAGTTTGAATCGTGATCATCGACATGCGTGCTCGGCCCCCATCGCCACAATTCAACAGCTTCTTCCAGCGTGATTTTCTTGAAGGTCTGGCCACTCGAGTGGGTGCAAAGCGGCTGTCGCAGGCGTTCTGCGATGAGTCTGTCCACGATTTTGTCGACGAAATGGACGCGGCGAATGTCGACGTCGCGATCGCGTTGGGCCGCAACAGTCCGGCCATGAAATCAGGAAAAATCGTGGCGCCAGCGGGTGTCATTCCAAATCAGCACATCGTCGACCTGCAGTTGGAGTTCCCCGGCCGCATCATCGGTTTTGCCGGAATCGACGTGGCTGGCGAAATCCACAACCCCATGGCGGAAACTCAAAGCTTCGTTGTGGATGGTGATCTGCACGGCATCTTTATCGAGCCGCAGCGCGCGTTCGGGGGCAACCCCGATGACGCCCGCATATTCCTGCTCTACGAACTCTGCGAGGCTGAAAGCGTACCGGTGAACATCATGACCGGACCGGTCTCGGGGTCTCACGTCGGGTTTGCCGACCCGGCACCCATCGATCGCGTTCCCGGTCAATTCCCAGACCTCAAGATCATCTGCGGACACGGCTGCTGGCCCCGCGTCGACGAGATGATCGCGGTGGCCTTCAAGCATACCAACGTCTACGTATCGCCGGATTGCTACCTTTTCATGCCCGGCGCGGCGAGCCGCTATGTTGAGGCTGCCAACGGTTTCATGGCGGATCAGTTCCTGTTCGGCAGCGCTTATCCGGTTTTACCGTTGGACCAGGCCGTTGAAGACTTCAAGAAGCTCCCGTTTTCCTCCACATCTCTGGAAAAGGCCTTGGGTCTGAACGCCAAGAGTTTGCTGAACCTCTGAGCCCCGGAACAACGGTTGCCCGGTTTTTGGCGTAACACTAAGGTCGAGGCGCGTGATTCAACAAAGCAACAGGAGACGTGATCAGTGAGCAATCTGTTTTCCCTGGACGGTCAGACAGCCGTGATAACCGGTGCCTCCAGCGGCCTCGGGCGCCACTTCGCGTTGACACTGGCCAAGGCGGGGGCGCGAGTGGCCGTCTGCGCCCGCCGGGCAGACAGGTTGAAAGACCTTGTCCAGGAAATCGAGGCCTTCGACGGCCGCGCGATGGCTTTCTCCATGGACGTTACGGATCACGACAGCATTGTGGCCGCCGTGGACGGGGCGGAAACCGAACTCGGCGCTATTCATGTCCTGATCAATAACGCCGGAACGACGGTGACGAAGAAGATCCTTGATTTCACCGTGGAAGACTACGACTTCGTCATGGACACCAATCTTAAGGGCGCGTGGCTGGTGGGTCAGGAGGTTGGACGAAAGATGATCGCGCATGGACACGGTGGTTCCATCGTGAATATCGCGTCGATGGCCGGAATTCACACGGTTCCGTTGCTCAGCATCTATGGCATGTCGAAGGCCGGCGTCGTGCACATGACGCGCTTCATGGCCCAGGAATGGGCACGCCACGATATCCGCGTCAACGCGATCGCGCCGGGATACATTGAAACCGAGCTCAACGCCGATTTCTTCGCGAGCGAGAAGGGTCAGCAGTTCGTCAGTCGATTCTTGCGCAAGCGGGTCGGAAAGCCCGCTGATCTCGACGGCGTCCTGCTGTTGCTGGCCTCGGGTACCTCCGATTTCGTCACTGGTACCGTTATCGAGGCGGACGACGGCCTCAGCCTGGTGATGTAGGGGCTCGGTTGGCACCATGGATCTGATCCTCCGCGGTGGCACGCTCCCCGACGGGCGCAAAGACATCGATATCGGCATCGAAGGGACCCGGATCGCTGCTGTGGAGGTCGATCTCCCGGCCAGCGCGCCCGAGGAAATACCTACCCACGGTCGCTTGATCACGCCTCCCTTCGTGGATGCCCACTTTCACATGGATGCCACTCTCACGGCTGGGCGGCCACGCCACAACGCGACCGGGACACTCCTCGAAGGTATTGCGATCTGGGAGGAATTGAAGCCTAGCCTCAGACACGACGACTATGTCGCGCGGGCCCTTCGCTATTGTGATTGGGCCGTAGCCCGGGGACTGCTGGCCATCCGCAGTCACGTCGACACCACGGACCCGGAACTGACGGGGGTTACTGCACTCCTTGAGGTTCGCGAGCAGGTTAAGGACTATCTCGACCTTCAGCTCGTGGCGTTTCCCCAGGACGGCTATCTGCGTTCGCCGATCGGCATTGGCAACCTGAACAAGGCTCTGGATATGGGTGTCGACGTGGTCGGCGGTATACCCCATTTCGAACGAACACAAGCTGAGGGCACAGAGTCTGTACAACTGCTCTGCAAGATTGCCGCGGAACGGGGCCTCAGGGTCGACATGCACTGCGACGAGACGGACGACCCGTCTTCCCGCCATGTGGAAACTCTGGTCAGTGAGACCACGCGCCTGGGCCTGCAGGGCAGGGTGGCGGGATCGCACCTGACGTCAATGCATTCCATGGACAATTACTACGCGGGGAAACTCATCGACCTGATGGTTGAAGCGGACCTTCACGTGGTCGCCAACCCGACTGCGAACCTGCTCCTGATGGGGCGTCGTGACACGTATCCCAAACGGCGCGGCATGACGCGCGTGCCAGAGTTGATAGCAGCCGGTCTCAACGTATCTCTCGGACAGGATTCGGTGATGGATCCCTGGGGACCGCTCAATGCCGCCGACATGCTGGATGTTGCGCATATGGCCGTGCATGCCGGGCATCTGTCGGGACGGGACGAGATACGCGCCTGTTTCAACGCCGTCACAGAAAGTCCGGCCCGGACGCTCGGTCTGGACGGTTATGGCCTCGAGCCCGGTTGCCATGCGGACTTAGTCGTGTTGCAGGCGAGTGACCCGGTGGAAGCGATCCGCCTCCGACCGACACGTCTGTTCGTGATCAGGCGCGGCCGGATCATCGCACGGAGCGAGGAGTCAGAGGTCAATCTCGATATTCCAGGCCGTCCCTCAACAACGGACTTCACCATTCAATAGAATGCCGGCCTCGACCATCTGGCCCCGGGGCCGCAAATTCCTGCTGACAGGACCAGTTTCACCCGCGCATAGCGCATACTGGGCACGATAATTGGGGAGGCCTTTGACATGACCGGCAAGTCGCAGGCGGAGGGCGGCGCAGATCTCGTTTTGCGTGGCGCGCGCGTCATAACCATGAACCCGACCGCGCCCGCGGCAGACGCTGTGGCCACGAACAACGGTCGTATCGTGGCGGTGGGAACATCCGACGAGATCGGCAAGCTCGCAGGTCCGGATACGGAAATAGTTGATCTTGACGGCCTTACGGTCATCCCCGGCTTCAACGATACCCACGCCCACATGGACCGGGAAGGCCTCAAGGCGCAGCGACCTTCGTTGGAAGGCGCGCAATCGATCGCCGATATCCTGCAACGCGTTTCCGACGTTGCGGCGAATACGCCGCCCGGCGAGTGGATCGTGACGATGCCAGTCGGCACGCCACCTTGCTATTTCGGCGGACCGGAGACACTGGCTGAGAATCGGATGCCGACCCGGCAGGAACTCGATTCGGTCGCACCCGATCACCCGGTCTGTATCGCCGGCGTATTCGCCAACTGGGGCGCACCGCCCGGCTATACCGCTCTCAACAGCCGGGCGCTTGAGCTCAACGGTATCCGTCGTGACACGGAGCCGCGGTGCTCCGGCATTGAAATCGATCGGGACGAATCCGGCGAACCGACGGGCGTGATCATCGAAACTAACCAGCGGCCGTTCATTGAGTTTGATCTTCTACCGGCTGTCCCGCGGTTCGGTTTGCAGGAACGCATCGATGGCATCCGGCACTCGATGCAGGTTTACAACGCGGTCGGAACCACAAGCGTTTACGAAGGCCACGGACTGAGTGCCCAGACCGTAGCCGCTTACCGTGATCTGTGGGAGAAGGGCGATCTTTCAGTGCGGGTGGCACTGACCCTCAGTCCCGCCTGGCGCGACATTGCGGAGGCCCGGACCATCATGCGCGACTGGCTCGGCCATGCGAGAGGCAGGGGTATGGGGGATCCCTGGTTCTGGATCACCGGCGTTCACATTGCTTACGGCGGTGAGAGCGCCGTGGCCGACCTCGCCCGCGAGGACTTGCCCAATACGGGCTGGTCAGGATTTGTCGAGCAGGCAGTCTCACAAAAGGATTTCCGAGACTATTGCCTGACCGCAGCCGAATACGATTTGCGGGTACATACCATCGTGGGTGACGATCTGCAGGACCTGGTGCCGGCACTGGTCGAGGTCGGGGAACGCTATCCAATCGGCGAACGCCGATGGGTCGTGGAGCATATCGGACGCGCGCGCCAGGAGGATCTCGAAACGCTCAGGAAGCTGGGCGTTCAGGTCACCACAATCCCCGCGTACTTCGTTTGGAAGGGGGGCGGATGGTACGCGGACGATCCGGATTTCGGCGAATCCGTCGTCGCCCACCGTGCCATGCTGGATCTCGGCATTCCCGTTGCCGCAGGAACCGACAACATCCCCTACGATCCGTTCTTTACCTTGTGGGTCATGTCGACGCGCCACGAGCGGCACGAAAACCGCGTCCTGGGGCCCAATCAGCGGATCTCAGGCGCAGAATCCCTCGATCTGCTGACCCGCCAAGGCGCACGGCTCACCTTCGAGGAAGACCGCAAAGGGATCTTGGCCTCCGGTTACTACGCAGACATTGCCGTTCTATCAGACGACCCCACATCGATGGACCCCGAGAAACTCAGAGATCTGCGCTGCCATCTGACCATCGCCGGCGGCAAAGTCGTGCATCGCGACCTATAGGTCTCGCGTCGAGGCCCTTCGGGCCAACGAAGATGCTCCCGAAGTTAAGCGCTGGCTTTAACGCTTACGGGTCTTCTTGCGCTTGAAAATATGATTCCAGTTGTCGCGATAGGCGTCAGTCACCAGCTTCTGATTTTCGCCGCGGCTGTAGTTCTTGGACGCACCGCTTGAACTCGAACTATCGGACGAGGAATCGCTGCCCGAACTGGAGCTGGGCCCACTGTCGCTCGTGCTTTCGGATTTTTTGGTTTCAGTCGTCTTTTCCGTCATGTCTTGGTCTCGTGATCACGTGAATTCCGCCGTATTTATAATTCCTGGCCAGGAAAGAAAAGCCTATTTTCAGACTCTTATGATAGTCACCTGGTGCGATAGACCTCTAGATGTCTTGCTGAAGAAGGCTGGTCTTGAGGGCCGTGGCGGTAACGCCGCCATCGATTACGAGTTCGGAACCCGTGACGAATCGTGAATCATCCGATGCCAGATAGAGGCACCCCAATGCGATATCGCGGGGCATGCCGAACTCGGCCATCGGCGTTGCCTCCAGTCGGGCACCGCCATACAGAGGATGGGCATGAACCTCCTTTGTCATTGCGGTCGTGATGAACCCGGGATACACGCCGTTAACCCTGATTTTGTAATGCGCACAGTGCACTGCCGCGGCCTTCGTGAAAGCACGTGCGGCACCTTTCGAGGCATGGTAGCTCGCATTCGAATCCGAACCGAGAATGCTGTAGATCGAAACGATATTTATGATGGAGCCACCGCCGGCCTCCCGCATGGGAGCGACAGCGTGCTTAGTGCCCAGGAAGACCCCAGTGGCATTGACCGACATGACTGATTCCCAGTTATCGAGAGGCAGGCCTTGGACAAGCGGAGGCGCAGTGCCGTCGGCCATCCGGCCGGACCGGCCCGCTGCGTTTACGAGGACATCGAGACGGCCAAATTGAGAGACTACGTCTGGGAGAACCTTCTCCCACTCGTGCTCTTGGCTTGTATCGAGATGGTGGTACGCAGCGTTGGCGCCGGCATCAGAGATCTCCTTCGCCACATTCTCACCGAGCTCGTCGTTGACGTCCGTCACGATGACCGCGGCACCATGCTCCCCGAACACGCGCGCAGTCTCCGCACCGATACCCGATGCCCCTCCGGTTACCAATGCAACTTTGCCTTCAAGCCGTTTCTCTGTGGCCATCGTCCGTTTGTCCTCCGCACGCTATGTTGTTGGGCGGCGGATCATAGCAGTACATTCAGGGAATCCAACCGAGGCGCGGCCGTGGGGCGCCCGAAGGCTTGGAAAGAGGGCAGATCATGGAATTCGGATTTGGGTTGCACGTCCAAGCACCACTCGATACCCGGGAGGCCATTCGAACCGTCGCCGTCCGAGGTGAGGAATTGGGCTTCGACTACCTGGCGTTTCCCGACCACATCATCATGCCCAAGGATTACGCGTCGCGGCACCCATACTCGGAACTTGGCCGACTCCCCCGCGGTGAAGAAGGAGACTTTCTCGATCAACTGACGGCCATGACTTTTGTCACGGCGGTCACGAACCGGGCGCGCCTCATGACGTCGATCATCGTGGTTCACCACCGACCTGCGGTCATGAAGGCAAGAATGCTGGCGACGATGGACGTGCTCTCAAAAGGGCGAGTTTCCGTCCCCTGTGGCGCCGGTTGGCTGAAAGAGGAATTCGAGGCGCTCGGCGCGCCACCGTCTGCCGAACGAGGGCGGGTGACAGACGAATACATATGCGCGTTCAAGGAGTTGTGGACCAGCGACAATCCTTCCACGACCGGCGACTTCGTGCGCTTCTCGGACATCATTTTCGAGCCCAAACCCGTGCAGAAACCCCATTCACCGATATTCATTGGTGCTGAAAGCGCTCCCGCGTTTCGCCGGGTCGTCAACCATGGCGATGGCTGGTTCCCGATCGGACGCAATCCGAGCAACAGGATGGACACGCGGCAGCGCTATCGGACAAATTTGGAAAGACTCCACATCGTCGCCGAAGAGCGCGGACGAGATCGCGGGCGACATCGAGTATTTTCGTGATCTTGGCGGCAGCCTTCTCATGTTCCGGGTGATCGGTCCGACCGTCGAGGATACCGTCGAACGGATGGAACGGCACGCAGACGAATTACTGCCCTTGGTGCGAGATATGTGACGTGGGTCCGAAATTGCGCTAAATCAAGTTTCGACGCGCCGCGAGATGTTATGGATGTTCAATATCCTGATTCGCGTGGCGGGAGTATTTCCGGCATGAACACATCCATGGCGACCACGAATCTGTCAGACAAGGCAAAGAACCTCCTCGAGCGGTATATCCACCTGATCGTGATATTCCTGTTCAGCGTAGGGATTTTCATCGTTATCGCGATCATGAATCCGCAGACCCTGGTGTGGGTCGGCCTGGTCCAGCTTGATTGCGATCTGCCGGAGCACAGCAAGTGCGTGGCAGAGCAACCACTGTCCAAACTGTTCGGCGGCGACTAGAGGATTCCCGGTTCGGGCGAACCGATTAGCGCCGCTGCAAGGGTCGCGAAGGATTGGAGTTCCGCGCGCGACTCAGAAGGCCAGAACGGACTAGTCGCCGGCAATGCTACTGCTGTCACTGGCGTTCAGAATCGCCCATCCGATGATCCCGATGACGACCACGCCCAGCCCCAGGGAGAGGAAATCGAACTTGTTTTCGGCTCCATCCCTGCCGGATGCCGCACCAATCCCGGTGCCCGAGGCCGCTCCCAGTGGAACACGTTCGAACGGCTGCACGGCGGCTTCGCCTCCGTCATGTGCCGGGAGAGCCCAGTTGTAGGACGGGCTTGCACTGGAACCCGAATGCGACGGGAGAGGGTAAACCGGCACCAACTCTCCGTCCGCCAGTGCAGGTGACGCGGTCTGCAACATCAGGATCAACAGTGCCACAGCGGCAATAGTGCGTCGGCGGCAACCTCCGATTAGAGTCCCGCGCATTGGAATCCGCTTTATCGACATCTGGGTTCGCCTGGCTACGGATTTATGCGCACGGCGACACAATCGACGCCGACTTCTTTCAACACTTTGCAAGCACCATCGGCGTCCTTGAAGTTGTCGTAGCTATTGAGGACGACGAGGTTTAGGCGATTCCCGCTTTTCAATGGCCTCGAGAGAAAATACTGGACCTTGGCATCAAGCAGTTCGGGTACGGGATGCGTCTTTAAGAGGTCAGACCAACCTTCTTTCGCGCCTGTCCTGGTCTTGTAGGCGGCCACCTGAATACCCCAAAACGAGTCGGAAGAGGGCGCGCCCCCGGACGCTGAGCCGCCGGATCCCGAACGTAGGTTGCGAACCATTTGCTCGGTTCTCAGTATCATTGCTTCGAGTTCGGCAATCTACGTTGGCAGATGCTCGGACAGCCCGGCAAGAGAATGGATTCGTTCCGAGATGAGTTCGAGTCGCTCCGAAAGGTGATGGACACCCTCGTTTATCGCCAGCATTTCTTCATCGAAGAATTTTCGGGTGATTGAAGCCGAAGGATCAGCCATGTTCTCCTCCAATTCCTTTTTCATCGCGGCGAAATCCTTGTCTTCCTGCTCGAACTCGCGATTCTCCTCGGCCTCGTATCGCGCTTCTTCCGCTTTGGCCTCAGCGACTCGCTCCTCGGCCTGTTCGACCTTCATGGCCATTTCGTCATCTTCGTCCGATGAACCCAGCGAGAACGAGCAGGCCGCCAGCATCAGGAGCGATGCGACGGACAGGAATTTTGTCCCAGATTTGAAGAGGTTACGTAGGAGAGGGATGTGGGTCACGGTTTTGCTAACTCCTCCAAATTGAAATTCGATTGGCCCTGGCCACGAATGATTGCGCCCACCCGCAATTTACTGAGATCAATTCCTTACGGCACAGTCGGAGCGATTTTGAACACACACGCGCTCACTTGCAAAATGTATTTGGCGCTTCGGAAGTTCGCTGACAATGAAGTCGACAATCTCATTGATTTTCCACGCCACGGGAACGATCAACGCGTCCTCAGGTTCCTCCAAAGTTTAAATTTGAGTCGCGTATAGACACTGAGATTAAAGGGCGAGGCCATATGAATACCTACTTCGTGACCTTTAATCATGATTTTAATGGATAGTAAAATATTGTTAAATAAGTATTGATATTTACATTAAATTACATTTTCATAAGAAAATAATACCTTGGGAAGTTAGGCTATTAGAAGTTGCTCGTGGCACAGGTGACACTAAGAGAATTTTGCAAACAGATACTGGAGTATGCAACACGCTCCGGTGTGCTAACACCTCTTATTTTAACGTCTCTTCTTATTAATATTTTAACTATATCAATACCACTTTATGTTATTTTAATATTCACAAAATACATAAATTATGGGAATTATAGTACATTATTTTCACTTACTATTGGAATTTGTATTTTCATATTATTGGAAGTTTTACTTAGACATATTAGGTTCATATATTCAAATAAATTTTCAATAAATCTCTTTAAGGATATAAATTCAAATATAATAACAAAATTTTTATCCAGTAAAGATAATAGAATTTATACTATTAAACAATCCGAAAAAGAAAAATTATTACGTGGAACAAACGACATTATGTCGAGATTTTCTTCGGAGAACATAAGTCTTGTTCTAGATCTCCCGTTTTGTATAATTTTCTTATTAAGCATTTATTTAATTAATGATTTCTTAGCCTTCTGTATTTTTATATATTGTCTTTTTTTCGTTCTCGTTATGACACTTTATCAACGAAAGTTGAAAAGTATTTCGTCAGTCAATACCGGCTCAATAGAGAATACTTCTCCATTCATTAGGTATTTTTCTCAATTCACAAGCTTTTCCCGATTGGCGGGGAGTGCAAAGGCCCAACAAAAGAAATTTGAGCAAAGATATGCCGCGGAAGCCGACTCCCGATCAGAAATTTCATGGCAGAAGCATATCGGTCGGATTAATTCTAGAACTGCCTCATCATTAATTACAGTGGTGACGATAGCAATCGGTTCCTACATTGTTGTGCAAGGAGACATGAATATAGGGGAGTTAATTGGAATAAACATACTAGCAGTGCGGACAATTGCGCCAATTACTGCCATAGCTAATGTATATGATGGTCTGGTTTCTAGTTCTCAATTCTTCAACGCGTATTATTTATTTAAACAGCTTAGAGATCCGAGAGATGATCTATTAACACCAAATATAAGTATTGAGAAAATTGAAATTAAAAATTTATCCTTTGCATTTCCTGGAAATAGAGAATTATTATTTGGTCCTATAAATATTGATCTTGCATCCAGTGATATCTTAATTATCCGCGGCGAATCTGGATCTGGGAAAAGCGTTCTTCTTAATTTAATGTATGCGGATTTAACGCCATCGGCGGGGGATATATATGTTAATGGCATACCCCTTCAGGAAATTGAAATAGATTGGTGGCAGAACCATATCTCGTATCAGAATGAAGCCGAGGGTTTTTACCCAGGTACATTACGAGATGAATTTAAGGCGCGGCATTACAATATAAATGATGAAGAAATTATAAGTTGTATCTGCGATGTTGGCATGAAATCTGTGCTTTCATCCATACCAGATATCTTAGATAGACCATCTAATTATCTGATAAATTCTGGAAATCATTCTTTACATGGCTTAATGCGAGTTGCTATCGCTTTATCTAACAGAGGCCCAATAATAATGTTAGATAATCCTACCAAAAACTTAAATTCCGATAGTAAAAATTACATTTATAAATTGTTAAATAATCTAGCAACCAACAATAAAACTATTATCTGCGTAACCGAAGACCCTCAGATAATCCGTGGAGGGACATATTTTTTGGATTTATCCAACAAAGAAAATATAAATAATTCTTTGTAAAAAAATATAAGTAAATAATTAAAATATGAACAAGAAGCTTAAATACTTTAAAACATACTCCTTAATTATTTTCTTGGGCTTAATAATATTAATATATTTTGGCCGACTCGATGTAGTCGTTGAGGGAAAAGGTATTATTATTACAGATATTGATATAGCCAATGTACAGCATCTGGAGGGAGGGATTGTTGAATCCAGTAATGTAAAAATCGGGGATTATGTAGAGGCAGGACAAACACTTGTTGTGCTGAATACTGCGGGTATACAGGCGGACGTGAATGAATTAGAGGGTCTGCTATATGGTTATCAGATTGATTGTATCCGTTTACGAACAGAGCTCACAGGTTCAAATGAATTGGTATTCACCGATAAACAAAAACTAGAATTCAGTGACTTGGTTCAAGATGCTATTGAGAGATTAAAAAGTCGTAAGAATAAAATTGAACAATTGGTGACCGTACAATTGTCTATTTTAGATCAAAGAAAGATGGAGGTAGAGGAAAGTATAATAAGTGTAGATTCTAATATGAAAATTCTAAAAATACTGCAAGAACAATTAAAAATAAGCGATGATTTACTTAAAGAAAAAATATCGACAAGGTACAATCACTTAGAACTACTAAGGGAAGAGGTTTATATACGTGGTTTGATTGAGGAAGATGAGAAAAGGATTCTCCGGCTTAATCTTGCGGTTAAAGAGGCTCGAGAGCGTATTAAAACCATAAGACGGAACTATAGAGATGAAATTAGAGTGGAATTAGCTGATGCAGTGGCCGCGGAAAAGCGGGCCAGTGAAAGATTGGCCAAAAGTTTAGAGTCTTTGGATCGCATGAACATTAAAGCACCAATTACGGGGAAGGTTCAAAATGTGAACTATCCGACGAAAGGGGGCGTTATTCCACCTGGGGCTACTTTGGTGGAGATAATTCCCACTAATGCGAAATTATTGGTTAAAGCTCATGTGGGAACAAATGATCGTGGTTATCTCCAGAAGGGAAGTGAAGTTGCTGTTGGGTTGATAAGTGATATTTCAAGAGAGTTTCCGAACTTGGTTGGAAAAGTTATTGACATAAAACAAAATACGACAAAACAAGAATACGGACAGCCTGTCTATGAAGTCTACATTGAATTAACTAATAATAAGTTTGAGAATAATAAAAAATCTTACCCTCTTTTTCCAGGAATTGAGGTCGTTTCTTATATTAATTTAGGAGAGAGAAGGATTTTTGAGTATCTTCTCAGTCCATTCTTTTCGTTGGGAAAATTTCCCTTGTCTGAAATTTAATCTCTGGACATGACTAGTCAAGATATTAGCCAGTTGCAATGTTTTAAGGCCTCATACAGACGTTATTCTTTAAGAAAATCCTTCATTTTGGCGGTATGCATTCATCTCTATGTCTATATGACATTTGGATGGATCATTCTTTTTAACTGAGTGTATAATGTTCTAAATATAAAAAATCTTGATTGGTTTTAAGTAGTTACCTAGCGTTCAGTCTTATGGAGCCTACATATACATGCCTTCCCACTCTCGATGCTATGAGCCCAAATTCTCTTCACGGTTGTAACGCTGCGGCCCCGCATTATGTCCACAAATATATCAACTGTAAGTTTTATCTACCGTATGGTTGATAATAATTTTCTAAGGGTGCGTTTTATTGAGGTGATAAAAGATATTTTGTTAATTAACGTAAATAATTTCTCGAAACATGAGATTGGGATTTCCACTCTGGATAGAAAAAAAGGAGTGATCTTATCTACATTGGTGGTGTGTTATTTACTTTTTCCGTTCCCGTCATTATCTGCAACTTTACAATCTGAAGTAGCACACCTTCTAAAGTATGATCACCGTATAAAAGAACAAGAAAAGATTGTGGATGTAAGTGATTTAACATTCACTGCGACCCGTCTTACTAAATTTCCGACATTGTCTCTGACTACCAATTTAAATCGAGAAAAACTGACAAACAATGCGGCTGAAGCGACTCTTCTGACTGGTCGCGATATTGATGCAACACTAACTTTTCCTATTATTGACAAATCTTTGGACGAATCAGTCAATACAGCTGAATTATCTGCTGACTTGTCTAATCTTTCTAAAGCTACAGTGGTGAATGGAATTCTTTTGGAAGCAATTACTGCGTATACTAACCTAATTTCATCTGAGAATTTATTAAGTTACTCAATTAAATCTGTAGAAAATATTAAAGAGCAGACAGAACTACAGGATGCTAAAATTGCAATTGGCACTGGCCTGACATCTAACCTTCTACAGGCGAAGACGCAATTGGCTGCTGCTGAAGCAAGAAAATCACAAACTGAATTGGCCTATAATCAGGCAAAAGTGGTTTATGAGAGTTTATTTGGCAGGATTCCAGAGACATCCTTGGAGGAAGTGCATTTTGATCCAAATTGGCTGCCCGAAAGCGTCGAGGAATGTATAAAATTTGCCTTTAAAAACAATGGTAGCTACGCCATTCAGCGTAAAACTTATGAAATTATAAAATCTCAAGAATACCTTCAGAGAAACACTCAATTCATACCAAAATTAAATTTAATTCTTAATGGTAAATGGAAGTATGATTTTTCGGGAACAAAAGGATTTGAGAGAGATCTTTCCGCTAAATTGCAATTGACCTATCAATTTAATGTCGTTGGGTCTGGTATTTATTTATACGGGGCGGCTAAGAAGAATACGGAAGCAACCGTTTTTAATGATATTCAGGCAAAGATTGATTTAGAGCGAAGCATAAGAAATGCCTGGAATCAGTATAATTTTTCCAGGGAAAATATGGAATTTTTATATAGTCAACTGGAGTTATCTAGACAATTTTTAGAGTTAGCTAAGCGTGAGCAATCTCTCGGTAAGCGTAGTTTACTTGACGTATTGATAGGAGAAACCTCCGAAATAAATGCTGCTTCAGATTATTATTTGGCAGAATCAATCCACAAGTTAGCAGGATATACGCTTTTGGATTTAATGGGGCAGTTGTCCTATTATTTGGAGTGATCCAAAGAATCACGTAAACATATTAAAGTTAGAACATGCAGCGCTTTGGTTTTGACCCGGGTGAACAGAGGCTGGCCGGTATTGATGGTGTCGGCATATCTTCTGGTGGGGGTTATGTGGACATTCCGGGCGACACTTTTTTGTTGCGTGCGTCTTTTGACCGGTTAGGCCCGGACCTTGTTTTAAGTCACGAAGGTCAGGTTTTTCTCCTCAAAAATTATTTCCGTTTCGAGGATCCACCCGACTTATTGTCGAGTGGTGGTTCGGTGATAAACAGTGAGCTTGCAAATAAGTTGGCTGGGCCACCTACGCCAGGGCAGTTTGCGCAGCTTTCGGGAGGCACAAGCGACACTTCTGTTAGCGGGAAGTCGATAGGAATAATTACAACATTGGAGGGTCAGGTTTCCATCACGCGGGCTGATGGAACAAAGGTCTCGGTTGAATCAGGTCTCGGAGTCTTTCAGGACGACATTGTTGAGACCAATGAAGGTGGGACCATCGGAATTGTCTTTGTAGATGATACCAGCTTTGTGCTTGGTGAGAGTGGCCGCATAGTCCTTGATGAATTGATTTATTCTCCGTCGGAGAATGAAGGATCTATGGCCTTTAGTGTGGTTCAGGGCGTTTTTAGTTTTGTATCTGGTGAGATTGCGAAGACGGGTAGTAATGCAATGCTGGTCAAGACGCCGGTTGCAACTATTGGCGTTCGCGGGACCAAGGTAGCTGGAAAGGCGGCATCAGAGGGCGAAGTCAACACGATAACTCTTCTTCCTGATCAAGATGGTACGGTTGGAGAAATAAGCGTGCAGAACACTGAAGGCTTCCAAGTTCTAAATCAGCCATTCCAGACAACCTCGCTTCAAAGCGCGTTTAATGCGCCATCCTTCCCGCAAGTGATACCAGAAAGTGCCGTTCAAAACCTTTATGGCACTGGTGTTATCGACATTGTGAGTACGCAGGCAGCCGCGGGTCCTCAGATTGAAGCGGACAGTAATGAGGACACCGCTCGTCGTTCAGATGATCGATCCGAAGAAGACAGCGAGGCCCAGGAAGAGGGTCTGGAAACTTCAGGGGAAGAAGAGAATTTAGAGGAAGAGGGATTAGAAGAGGGATTAGAAGAGGGATTAGAAGAGGGATTAGAAGAGGGATTAGAAGAGGGATTAGAAGAGGGATTAGAAGAGGGATTAGAAGAGG
>CAJWUK010000016.1 GCA_913047365.1 uncultured Alphaproteobacteria bacterium
TCAGTGGGGAACTCAGCGTCGTCGCTATTTTCGATAATCCCGGTAGTGTTTCAACCTTCGATAACGCCAATATTATTTAGATATAATCTGAGTAGTGGTCTGAGTAAAAAATCGGTTAGTTTGCACCGATGAAAAGACTGCTTCGACAACTGGCGCTAAAACCTTCGACAACGGTTGCGCTTCTATTTTCATCGTTTGCCGCCAATATTCTGGCGCTAGTACCCGCAATCTTCGTCATTCTTGTATTAAATAGGTACGTAACCTATGGCGTTGACGCCACGCTAGTTACGCTCGCTAGCGCCGCATTGTTGTCTATCGTATTTGAATTTGTGTTCCGTCGATTACGCTACAGCACCGCAGCCGAAATTGATTTCGATGGGCAGAAGCAACTGAATAACCGTATCTTTGTTAGAGTGACCCGCTCGAAGCTTGGCCTTCTAGGCCAGATACCGGCCGGCACACTAAGGGGTCTTTTCGGGGGTGTTGAGCAGTTACGCGCGGCCTATTCCCCAGCCAGTATCTGCTCTTTTCTAGATGCCCCATTCGCCCTCCTATTTCTTTTTGTGCTTTACCTTATTTCCCCTCCGCTCTGTTTGGTTACCGCGCTCGTAATAAGCGCCCTCGTATTATTAATTCTCCTGCAACTCAACGGGCTCAGCGAGCTAGGTCGAAATATTAATAAAGTGAGCACCGTAAAAGGGCAGCTCGCGAGTAATGCCATCGAGACACCTGAGACGCTTCGGGTTTTCGATTTGGCGGGTTTTGTTCAGAAAAAATCAGAGAAGGTTTCTACGGCGCTCGACGCACTGCAGTCACGGCTTTTAAATCGCCAGGATCTTACTCAGACAACCATCAAGGCATTTACGGGGATCCTTACCGTCGCTGTAATTACTGTAGGAGCGGTACTTGTTGTTGATGGGCATTTGGATATTGGAGAAATGATCGGTGCGAACATTCTCGCTGCTCGCGCATTAACGCCGGTCGTCGCCCTATGTCAGCAAACCGAAATATGGAAGCGGGCCGATCAGGCGAAACAGACGATCGACGATTTTGAGCGAATTTCATTCGAGAAAATGGATGGCAGTGCCTTTGAAAATTATCGCGGGAACCTTGAATTCAGAGACGTAACTTTCAACTATTTGGCACGAGAAACTCCGGTGATTGAGAAACTTTCCTTATCCCTTGGATCAGGCGAAGTGCTCTGTGTCACGGGGGCGAATGGCGCTGGAAAAACTACCCTTACTAAACTGGTCACTGGATTACTTGAGCCCACTGAAGGGTATATCTCGGTTGATGGAGTGAACCTTAAACAGCTCTCTCTCGAATGGTGGCGAAAACAGATAATCTATCTTCCTCAGGAGCCGAAATTTCTCGAGGGGAGCGTTCGAGAGAATTTTCAGGCGGTCAATGATGGAATTTCGGATGCTCAAATCAGAGAATTGTTGGCCGATGTTGGCCTGGACGAGGAAATTGACAAGTCAGTTGGGGGATTGGATCAAGGTCTAAATACGTCGGGTTCAAGCCTATCGCTGGGCGTTCGCAGGCGGCTGGCATTGGCGAGGGCACTTATTCATAAGGGCAAAATCGCGATACTGGATGAGCCTACTGAGGGAATTGACGCTAAGGGGGCAAGTCACGTCTATAACGTCATGAGTAATTTATCCAAGGAGGGGATAACTCTGATCATTTGCTCACATGACAACGATGTTTTGAATGGCGCTCATCATGTTCTAGATCTAGACGATGGTGAAAGGCCAACCATGCGCACCGTCACACACTAAGGCCGGAAAATGTTGAAAAACTATGCCCTCGGTCTAGCCACATTTTTATTATTTTCTGCTGCAGGAATTTGGTCTTACCTCGGCACGTTAGATTATGTAACGGTCACACAAGGTGTGGTTACGCCATCTAATAAAATTAAAAAAATACAGCACCTAGAGGGCGGTATCATTCGATCTATTCGCGTTTCCGAGGGGCAAGAGGTGAAGGCGGGAGAACCCATGATCGAGCTCGAGGCTACAAAATCGGAAACCGAGTTCAATGAATTAGAAACAAGGTTGGGGGCTCTTCAAATAGACTTAAGGAGATTGGAGGCAGAACAGAATTTCATGCCACTGGTTGCATATCCCGCAGATATAAAGATGCGGCACCCGAGTAAGGTAAAAAAAGCGATCGAACTGTTTCGGATACGGAAGATTGCTCTAGAAAATAGGGTCTCGGTGCAAAAAAATATTGTCGAACAAAAAATTCAAGACATGAGGGAAATACAACAACGGGTTCAAAAAAATAAAAAATACCTCAATATTCTGGAAGAAAAAATTGAAATTAGTGAAGGCCTTTTGAAAGACGATTTATCTAATCGATTAGATCATCTGAAGTACCTGGAGCAGAAGATAGGGATAGAAGGAAAGATAAATGAAGATTTTTGGTCCCTGGAAAAATCGAATACTGCCATTAGGGAAGCAGAATTAAGGATTCGTTCTCTAAAAGATGCCCATAAAGAAAACGCCCTTACGGAGTATAACGAGAAAAACAACGCCTACGAGGAACTCAGGTTTCGAAAGGAGAGGCTTCTAGATAATCGTTCGAGGACGTTGATTAGATCGCCGGCCGATGGTCGAGTGAAATATCTTTACTACTCGACGGTAGGCGGCGTTATTTCTCCTGGAGCCGTAGTGCTCGAGGTCGTTCCAAATGCTGGAAAATTGATTATCGAGTCTAAGTTGCCGGTAAATGAAAAAGCCTACGTCAAATTGGGTCAGGCGGCAAAAATACGCCTGTCTGCTCCCGGTCCGGCAGGCTTTGGTCAGTTGGACGGTAGGGTGGATTATATCAGCGCCGACAGTATCGCCGATCAGAACGGGGCAAAATTCTTCGTTATAAGGATAACCGTTGATGGAGATAGTATCTCCCATAAAGGGGTTTCGTACGAACTGGGCGCCGGTGAAGGCGTTGAGTGCAGGATTTTAATAGGAAAACGCCGAATTATTGATTATTTTGTGGAGCCGTTTTGGCGCGGAGCTTCTATGGCTCTCCGTGAGAGATAATTCACTTGGGAGACCGGTATTGTCTCTCTACACAGTGAAGATAGGGTGCAGTGAATAAAAAAATGCTTAATTTTGTACCCTATGTCAGAGGCGGCTATAAAGTTATAGGCATTTTTTCCCTTGTGGTTTGCCTTGTTTGTTTTCTGCCCAAGTCCGGCGTGCTGGCGCAAAGCCTGTCTTTTGATGATCAGGTTGCAGAAATCTTAAAAAATCACCCAAGAATTGAAGCTGCAAAACAAACAATAAAGTCCCTGCAGGAGGGATTAAGAATCTCGCAAAAATCTTGGTTTCCCGCTTTAACGGTTACGGGAAACAAAGCTAAAGAAAACCGAAACAACGTCAGTGGTACCGGCGATACCATTATGAGATCGAATGAACTGAAGCTTACACTGACGCAACCTGTCTATCACTTTGGTTCTAAATCGGCAGCAACAGCGATTGCGAGATTGCAGCTGGAACAATCAGAAAAAACACTGGAACTCACCCGGCAGTCACTCATTCTCGAAATCGGTGTCGCTCAAATGGGTGTCGCTACTGCGATAGAAAAATTGAGATATTCAAAAAGATCTCTCTCTAACCTTCAAAAACAAACAAAGTTGGAAAATATAAGAGTAAAGAGTGGCGCCGGCGTTTCAACAGATGTGCTTCAGGCCAAAGTTCAATTGGCTGGTGCCAAGGCCCGACTTTTAGCTGCGGAGGGACAACTTAAAACACAGGAAAACCGATACCTTGCGGTGTTTGGAAAATTACAGAACGAATTCCTCAAATCCCGAAAGCTTAGATTGCCGGTTGAAGGGCTCCCGGAGACTGTTGAGCAGGCACTGGAAACTGCTAGGAAAAACAATTTTCAACTCCAAACACTCGAAGATGCGGTATCGCTGAGCAAGGCATCTTTGTCGCAGGTGAAAGCTGATCAATTCTGGCCAAAAATTGATTTTACTATGGATAAAAGTTTCAAAGAAAATGTTGGCGGGACGCGTGGAAAAGCTCAGGAGTTGGTTGCAAAATTACAATTTACTTACAACTTTAACCTTGGTTTCTCGGCCGTAAATAATACTGACGCGGCTAGGGCAAATTATGTCGCAGCCCAAAAACAACTCGATGATGCGAGGCGTTTAATTGAGGAGGCGGTTCGTAATTCATTTACCGCCTATAAACAGGCTCTAGAGAATGCGGTGTTATTGAAAGAGCAGGCCACTTTATCAAAAGCGTTTCTCGAGCTTGCTCGAAAAGAGAGAAAATTGGGTAAGCGTTCACTCCTAGAGATATTGTCCGGAGAAACGGCCGAAATTAATTCCCGATCCGATGCAGCTGAGGCGGACGGAGCTCGGGTATCGACGGCATTAGCATTGCTTTCAGCTATGGGTGTGCTTGAACCAAAACATCTGGTTCTTCAGTAGCGAGTCATAAATTTCACTCGTGAATTGTTTTACCTCCGACTTGGGCCGGGAGAGGTAACCGACAGGAAAAAAGGCGGGTCAGAAACCCGCCTTTTTGGTCGATATCGAATTCCCTATTTCATCGCGTCGAGATCGGCGATGACCTGACCGGGATGATCGGCGGGCGTTACCTCGTCATACGACGCGGCAACCTTACCGTCCGGTCCAATCAGCACAGACTTTCGCGGCGATCGCAGGCTGTCCGATTCGGAAACGCCATAGGCGATGGAAACCGCTCCGTCCTCGTCACTGAGCAGGTCATAGGGAAAAGAGAATTTATCGCGAAAAGCGCCGTTGTCGGCGGGGCTGTCGTAGGAAAGTCCCACGATGGACGCGTTTCTGTCTTCAAAGTCCTGGATTCGATCACGGAACCCGTTGCCTTCGATGGTTCAGCCGGGTGTGTCGGCTTTGGGATACCACCAGAGCAGGACATAACGGCCGGTGAAATCGTCTTTTTTCACGGCTGCACCATCCTGATTCGGTAGGCTGAAATCCGGCGCATCTGCACCGGCGGCGATCACTGCCATTCAAGTCTCTCCGTTGATTGGTTCGAACGATGGCATTTTATCATTCCAGGTATGCCGGGACCATCCGTGGCCGATAAAGAAAAAGCCCGGTGGATAGCCGCCGGGCTTTTTCGGTGATTAGTATCGAGCAATCAGACGAAATCGGGCTCGCTACGTTTGCGGCAGCGAAGGCAAAGCCTGTTGTGCCATCCTTCGCTGGCAAAAGACTCACCGCAGGACATGCAGGCACGTTCGGTCGGTACGTCGTTGACGGCGCGGTGATCCATCACCAGTTCTTCGGCTTCCAGCGCACTGTTCGATTCGCTCATTTACGGGTTCCCTCTTTTCGTCGTTAGTTGGTCGCAATTGTCCCCACCGTCTTGGCGACGGCTTTTAGATTTTATTTCGCTCTCTGGCGTTTAACCTCCATCGCTGCAAGTTCTTCTGACTCTTTACCGGTCCAGTTTCTGGCCGATTGCAGCGTTGAAGTCATTATAGCCAAAAGAGTCCCCTAACGGTGAGAAAAACGACTCCGAACGGGAAATTTTTGTTTCGTTTCAGGCCCCTGTTGCACCACCCGCGGAGCCAGAAAGGGCGATTCCAGTCAAATTTTTAAAATGTACCTGGATTGCAGATCGTGAAGAAAGCAGGAATTTTGCGAGTTTGACACAGTTCTAACGGATTTTATTAGTCGAAACTAAGGCTGCCTGGAATTGCGGCTATGGCGGCGGCGGCCACTTCGCGGTCTTGCTCGCCGGTACCGGAACCAACTCCCACACCGCCGATGCAGTGGCCATTAACGATGATTGGCAGCCCACCGAAAAGATTGATCCGCTGTCCATCGGTCCCGATCGCCAGCTTCATGTCGATACCTTCCGCCAGGCCCCCTGTCGGGTCTGCATAGCAGGCGGCGGTTCTGGCTTTCCGCAAAGACGTTTCCTGAGACATATGAAAGGCACCATCCATACGGACGAACGCCAGAAGATGGCCGCCGTTATCCACGACCGAAATGCATTGCGGCTGTTCCATTGCCGTTGCCTTGGCAGTGCCCGCATTCAATGCGGCTAGTGCGCCTTCGTGAGTCAGTTTCAGGTATTCAGCCGTTTCGGCCATCTTAGCTCCTCCCAAGCGGAATTTATGGCCAAGTTTTTCAGGTGCGGCGCACCTACGCAAGCCCGCGGGCGGGGGGAAATTCAGGCCAGAGAGTAGATGCCTCTTAACGTGGAGGTCGTGCTGTCGACATACATGAAAACACCCGTCATCACACCGGAACCGAATGAAGCGTGTCAGTCGGCCGGGCTGGCGGCTGGATTTTGGACCGGTTGGTCGTCTATACCCCAATGTATCAGTGCGGCCGCTGCAGAAAGGGCAATTGCCAGCCACCAAGCGGCGTCATAGGTGCCATATATGTCGTAAAACAGCCCGCCGAGGGAGACGCCTGCGAACGCGCCAAGCTGATGGCTGAGGAAAACGATTGCGAAAAGCGTGCTCATGTATCGGGGCCCAAATACCTGTGCGACGATGCCGCTGGTCAGCGGCACGGTCGACAGCCACAGCAACCCCAGGATGGCGCTGAAACCGATTACCGTGATTTCGTTTACTGGCAGATACAGGAACACCAGGAACAGTAGTCCCCGCGACAGGTAGAGCAGGCTCAACAGATTTTTCTTACGCCAGTGGCTACCCATCCATCCTGCGGCGATCGTTCCGAACAGGTTGAAAAGGCCGATAACGCTGAGTGCGGTCGCCGCTAACCAGGCACCGGCGCCGGAATCGGTGAGAAACTTGGGTAGATGGGTGCCAACGAACTGGACCTGAAAACCGCAGACGAAAAAACCGATGACTAGCAACCAGTATCCACGATGATGGCTGGCTCTTTTGAGGGCATTGCCCAGTGTATCCCGATCCGGCTTCGAGAGTTCCCCCTCGCTGGCCCATTTCATGGAAAGGGCAAGTGGTACTGAAATGATGACGATGATGGCCATTGCCACCATTCCGCCGGACCAGCCGAACCCGTCGAGCAGACCCCGGCTCGTCAGCGCAAAGGTGAATTGGCCCGCAGAACCCCCGGCAGTAACAATCCCCAGCCAAAGCGTCCGTGATTTTTCGGGCGCGACCCGGCCTACAATACCGAGGGGCAGAGTTAGACCGACGCCAGACGCCCCAATGCCAACGACCAGGCCTGCGGAAAGGAACATCGTTTCCGGTGTTACCGACACGGAAATCAGAGCGAGCCCCACCGTATATAGCGCCGCAGATAGGGCGATCACCGTGGTAGGACGCCAACGGTCGGCTAGTGCGCCGGCAAACGGTGCAGCAATCCCCATCACCAGATTTTGCACGGCAAGGGCCGTTGCGAATTCGCTGACACCCCAGTCCAGGTCGGTGGTAATGGGCTCGAGAAACAGCCCGAAACTTTGACGCGACCCGTTGGCGATCAACACGACGGCGGTCGCGGCAAATAAGATGTAAACGGGTGATCGCCAAAAAGCCTTCATGTCTGAACGTCCTTCACAGCCTGTGGCTTGGGATAGGCCGATTCCGCGATATAATCAAACAACGGGTATGTTAGGCTTGGTGGCTACCGCCCGGTTCGAGCGCGGAGATTTCTGCGCTGGGAGCGATTTCTTCGGTATCTGCGCCTTCACCCAGTTCGATTTCTTCGATGCGATCACCGCGCTTGGAAATTTTTTCAGTCGATATTCTGATATCGCGAAGGTCCTTTTCGGCCTGGCCGAAATGCTTCTGCAGTTTGTCGACGCGATCATCCAGGCGATCCACATCTTCCAGCATGCGACGGACTTCGGTTTGAATAACCCCCGCCTGTTCTCGCATGGTCGCATCCTTGAGAACGGCTCGAACCGTGTTCAGGGTCGCCATAAGGGTCGTCGGCGATACAATCCAGACCCTCGCACGATAGGATTTTTCGACCGTATCCGGATGATTTGCGTACAACTCCGCGTATACGGCTTCCGACGGCAGGAACATCAACGCGGATTCGGCCGTTTCCCCCGGTACAATATATCTGTCGGCTATATCCCGCACATGTTTCAGAACGTCTGCCGCGAAGGCGCGCGTATATTGTATTTTCGCAGCATCGTCTGTCGCATCGCGCAGCGCGTGATAGCTTTCCAGCGGAAACTTGGCGTCGATGGCGATCGCGCCCGGTGGGTTCGGCAGGTTCAGTATGCAATCGGCCCGTTTGCCGTTGCCGAGGGTCTTCTGGAATTCATATGCCGAGGGCGGTAGGGCAGCCTGGACGAGATCCTGAAGCTGAATTTCGCCGAACGCGCCACGGGCGTGTCTGTTGGATAGCACATCCTGCAACTGGACGACCTGGGCAGACAATTCAGTGATGTTTTTCTGTGCCGCGTCGATTACGGCCAGCCGTTCCTGGAGCTTGGTCATAGTTTCTGCAGATTTTGTGCCCGATTGCTGCAGCGAATCGCCGACCTTTTTTGTGACGTCCGTTAGGCGTTCTTCCAGCGTTTTCGTGATGGCGATTTCCTGATTCTGTAGCCGCTCGGAAAGGGCCTTCTGGCTGGCGGCGTCGGCCTCTGCGATCTGGGTCAGACGTCCGGCCAGTTCCGCCTGCGTTTCCACAAGGCGCTTGGTGTTACGGGCCAGTTCTTCCGCCGCCCCCGAATTCCGGTTGCGGACGGCATAAACGGCTAAGCCGGTGGCGAGAACGGCAACCACAAGGGCGATGGTGATCAGGGCATACACAATCGGAACATAACACGAACTTACCGAATCGCAGTCGCACTGCACCTCATAAGCTTTGCTTGACCAGACCCCGCCAAGAGCATACCTAAGCCGTTCAAATGAAAAGGTATTATTCCCAATGGCGATACTGCCAATCATCACTGCCCCCGATCTGCGGCTGAAGAAGAAAGCCGCTTCCGTAGACACCGTGGACGACGGTGTGAGGGTGCTGATGCATAATATGCTGGAGACCATGTACGACGCGCCGGGTGTCGGGCTCGCCGGGCCGCAGGTCGGGGTTTTGCGGCGTGTGATTGTGGTCGATGTGGCCCGTGCGGGAGAAGACCCGGCACCGATGATGATGGCCAATCCCGAAATTATCGCCTCATCCAACGAACTTTCGATCTTCGAAGAAGGCTGTTTGTCGGTACCGGAATATTTCGCCGAAGTGAAGAGGCCCGAGCGGGTGACGATCCGGTATCTCGACTACGAGAACGAAATCCGCGAACAGAAAATGGACGGGTTTCTCGCGACCTGCGTTCAGCACGAAATCGATCATCTGGATGGGGTGCTGTTTGTGGATCATATTTCGAACCTGAAGCGCAGTATGATACTGCGCAAACTCAGCAAGCTAAAAAAAGCGGAAGCCAAGGTTTAGGAGAAGCGGCTGTGAGAGTCGTCTTCATGGGAACCCCGGATTTTGCCGTGCCGGCATTGTCGGCGCTGACCGACGTCGGTCACGATGTTGTCTGCGTATATTCCCAACCGCCAAGGCCTTCCGGGCGTGGTCACAAATACCAACCATCCGCGGTTCACGCCTTCGCGGAGAGCAAATCCCTTGAGGTTCGGCATCCGACATCTCTAAAAGATGAAGACGTCCGTGCCGCATTTGCGAATCTGAACGTCGATGTAGTCGTGGTCGCGGCCTACGGCCTGATCTTACCCCAAGAGATTCTGGAGGCGCCCCGGCTGGGGTGCCTTAACATTCACGCCTCTCTGCTGCCGAGATGGCGCGGGGCGGCCCCGATCCAACGCGCTATTCTGGCCGGTGATATCGAAACTGGTGTTACCATCATGCAGATGGATAAGGGTCTTGATACAGGCGACATACTTTTGTCGCAGGCGGTGCCGATTGAACAGGATACGACCGCGGCGGATCTTCACAATATCCTTGCCGACGCAGGTGCTGAGCTAATTGTCGAAGCTCTTTCAGGCGACATTCCGCCAGCCATTCCGCAGCCGGAATATGGCGTTACTTATGCGTTAAAGCTGGATCGGGAGGAGGGACGCGTGAACTGGACGGACGATGCACATGCGCTTGATCGCCGGGTTCGCGCCCTCAACCCCTGGCCCGGTGTGTGGTGCGAAAAGGCCGGAGACCGTCTTCGCATTCTTTCGGCGGTACCAGCCGAAGGAAAGGGAAATCCGGGCGAAGTGATCGGGGGGCCCTTGGTCGTGGCCTGCGGGAATGGCGCCTTGCGCCTTGACCGGGTTCAGCGCGCCGGAAAATCGGCTATGTCGGCAGAAGAATACGTTCGCGGAAACCCTGTGTCATTGGGGACGCTTCTCGAATGACTCGGTGGCGGATCACGGTCGAATACGACGGTACCGGCTATGTCGGCTGGCAGCGCCAGGACAACGGTCCGTCGATCCAGCAATCGCTGGAAGAAGCGGTTTACAAATTCTGTGGAGAGACTGTGCGCGTTTTCGGTGCCGGGCGAACCGATGCCGGCGTTCATGCGCTGGGTCAGGTCGCCCATTTCGACATCGATCGCGAAACGCGTCCCGATACAGTTCGGGATGCCCTGAACGCGCATCTGCGTGAACAACTCATCTCGGTATTGGCCGTTGAGGAAGCGTCAGCCGTATTCAACGCGCGAACATCCGCGAGGGAGCGCGTCTATCTTTACCGCATTCTGAATCGCCGCCCTCAGCCTGCGCTTGAAAATGCCCGTGTCTGGCATGTCGGTATACCGCTGGATGCGGAAGCGATGCATGAAGCAGCCCAGCGGCTGGTTGGGAAACACGATTTTACCAGCTTTCGGGCTAGCATGTGCCAGGCGAAATCGCCAGTGAAAACGCTGGATGCGCTGTCCGTGGAGCGGAGTGGTGAAGAAATTCACATTTACGCCCGCGCCAGGTCGTTCCTGCATCATCAGGTCAGAAATATCGTCGGAACGCTCGAGCGGGTGGGGGCAGGGAAGTGGACCGGCGATGACATATTGGCTGCCCTGGAGGCGAAGGACCGATCCGCCGCAGGACCGACGGCGCCTTCTGACGGTCTTTATCTGGTATCGGTGGGATACGGGTAGGCTAGCCACCCGCATAAAAACTACGGGTCACCTGATTCAGCAACAGGGCAATTGCGAAATCCACCACCACGATCATTGCGGCGGCAGGCGGGCGGATGTCCAACATGCAAGTCGCAATAAAACCCTGATAGAAAAGCACCGCGGCCAGAACGCAAATTCCCAGCAACGCTGCCATTGAAGCCGGCAAAGTGCCGCTGCTAGCTAGTGTTGTCACGGCGAGATACAGAAAAACCTGCGGAACGATCGCCCAGTTCCAGGCCACGATAAACCGGTAATATTTGTCGCCGCGCTGCAAAGTATCGCTGATCGTAGTCATGATCAGGGGAAAGAGTACCCAGGCAACGACATAAGCGCAGATTTCCACGAAAAGAATGCGCATCGGCCCAGCATTGATCGGCACATCCGCAATATTGATCAACTGCAACAGTATATAGGCGGGCAGGGTAACAATGGCCGCCTGAAAGGATCGCCAGAATGCCTCCGGCGTGTTTCCGAAGTATTGAATGGCGCCCCGGTCAAGTTTGGCGAACTGCATCGCGCCATAGAGACCGACGACGATGTCCCTCAAGTTCAGCATGGCAGCGCCTAGCTTTTGTCGGAAAAATATCCGCTAAGAATATCCGCATATATGTCCGTTAGCGCGCAGATGTCGGCGACGGCAATTCTTTCATCGACCTTGTGCATGGTCTGGCCGATCAGACCGAATTCCGCCACCGGACAGTAATTCTTTATGAACCGCGCGTCGGAGGTCCCGCCTGATGTGCTCAGTTCCGGTTTTTGGCCCGTCGCCTTTTCGACCGCCTCCGAAATCAGGGTGCTGAAGTCGCCCGGCGGAGTCAGGAAGGCTTCGCCCGAAACCTTCACATCCAGGCTGTATTCGCCGCCGACCGCCTCGCATTCATCTCGCAGCCAGTCGGTCAGGCTTACGCCCGTGTGTAGGTCGTTGAACCGGATATTCAGCCCGGCGCTTGCCTCCGCCGGAATAACGTTTGTAGCCGGATTGCCGGTATCGATGGTCGTTAGTTGCAAGTTCGACGGCTGGAAATGATCCGTGCCGGTATCCAATTCCCTGCTCGAAATCGCATCGAGTATCCGGATCAGCCGGGGCAGGGGATTATCCGCCAGATGGGGATAGGCGGTGTGTCCCTGAACGCCGGTTACCGTAATTCGCCCGGTCAGGCTTCCGCGTCGGCCGATCTTCACCATATCGCCCAGCTTGTTGGGATTGGTCGGTTCTCCAACCAGGCAGACATCGATGGTCTCACCCTTTTCCGCCAGCCAGTCCAGGACCTTGGTGGTACCGTTGATGGCAGGGCCCTCTTCATCGCCCGTGATGAGCAGGCTGACCGACCCTTTCAGCCCGTTGGAAGATTTAACTCGGTCGACCGCTTCGACGAATGCGGCGATGGCGCTCTTCATATCGGTCGCGCCGCGTCCGTAAAGGACACCGTCGATAATTTCCCCGCCGAACGGGTCTACCGACCACGAATCCGGATTACCCAGCGGCACCACATCCGTATGGCCGGCGAAGCAGAAATTGGGGCTGTCCGTTCCCAGTCGGGCGTACAGATTGTCGACATCCGGCGTGTCTTCATCCGAAAATGGCAAACGGTGACAGACGAAACTCAGATCTTCCAGGGCCGATTGCAGTACGTCCAACGCACCGGCATCGTCCGGCGTGATGCTAGCGCAGCGGATCAGGTTCCGGGCAAGGTCTACCGCGTCGACGATGGGATCAGTCCCGCAAAAGATCGTTTATGGATGTTTTCGACCGCGTCTGTTCGTCCACCCGTTTTACGATCACGGCACAGTAAAGGCTGGGTCCGTCGCTGCCATCGGGCAGTTTCTTTCCCGGCATGGTACCGGGGACTACCACTGAATAGGCGGGCACCCGCCCGCTGTGAACTTCTCCTGTTTCCCGGTCGACGATCTTGGTCGATTGGCCTAGGAAGACCCCCATGGAAAGCACGGCGCCTTCTTCGACAATTACGCCTTCAGCCACTTCGGATCGGGCGCCAATAAAGCAGTTGTCTTCGATAATCACAGGATCGGCCTGAAGCGGTTCTAACACGCCACCGATACCCACGCCGCCCGAAATATGGCAATTCTTGCCGATCTGCGCACAGGAACCTACGGTCGCCCATGTATCGACCATGGTGCCTGAATCCACATAGGCGCCCAGATTGACGAAGCTGGGCATAAGTACGACTCCCGGACCCAAATAAGCTGAGCGCCGCACCGTGCAGTTGGGCACTGCGCGGAAACCAGCGGCGCGGAACTTCGCTTCATCCCAGCCGGCGAATTTGGACGGTACCTTGTCAAACCAGGGGCTGTCGCCGATGCCCGGGAAGCCCGGTCCGCCCGGTAGGGGTGTCATGTCGAAAATCCGGAAGGACAGCAAAACGGCTTTTTTCAGCCACTGATTGACGGTCCACCTATCGGCGCCTTTTTCGGCGACACGCAAATCGCCGAAATCCAAGCCTTCCAGCGCCGCATCGATTGCGTCGCGGGTTTCGCCCTTGGTGTCCGGTGTAATTCCATCGCGGTCTTCCCACGCCTGGTTTATCGCCTGTTCGAGATCGGTGCTGCTCATGTTCCTGTTGCTCTGTCCCTGAAAATCCGGGCGGAATATAGAGCATTATTCGCCAGTGTAAAAACGGATCAGGAGCGAATAATTGCGTCGTCCAGCCAGGATTTCAGGTCATCCGTAATGTGATGGATATGATCCGTCTCCTTCACGTCCTTTGCCCAGCTTGTATTGGTGCGCACCCAGACGGTGGTCATACCCAGTTCGGCTGCTGGTTTAAGGTTTCTGGCGATGTCTTCGACCATCACTGATCGCGAGGAATCAATATCGTGAAGATCGCAAAGGCGGCGATATGAATCGATGGCGGGTTTTGGCACGAAATCTGCGTCGCTGATATCGTATACGGCATTGAAGTGATCTGTTATGCCAATTCTCTCCATCACCTCGCGCGTATGTTCGGTGAACGCGTTGGTGTAGATGATCTTGCGTCCGGGCAGACGGGCTAGCCTATCCGCCAATTCGGGATCCGGCTTTACGTCCGATAAATCCAGCACTGACAGATGATCGATGTAATCCTGGGGGTCGAGATCGTGTTCCACCATCAGGCCGCGCAATGTCAGGCCGTGGCTTCGGAAATACCCCTTTTGAATGCGCCGGGCTTCCACGCGATCGACATTGAGAAAATCGCTAATGAATGATCCCATCAGATCGTCGATTTGGGCCAACATTCCCGGGGACGTGCGATAAAGTGTGTTATCGAGATCAAATATCCAGGATTCTACATCCACCAGTGGCAGGGAATTTTTTTCTTTTTCTAATCGTGGGTTCATGACTTCAATCTGGCTTCCGCCGGGGCGCGACGCAAGTAATCGTTCTGACCGGCAGCGTTATATTTCCAGATACCTGACACTCGGACCGGTTGATCGATCGTCATAGCGCAGGCTAAACCAGAATATGTCAAAACGTTGAAAAAAGAGCGCCACCGCTTAATTCCGCTAGCGTTCTGTGCCGCAGAAATTCTGTTCGAAGTCGATGAAAGCTGGAAAATCATCTATGCCGACGGCGCTAGCCAGAATCTGACGAGTTACGAACCCCAGGAAGCCATCGGCCGCAATTTCCTCGATTTGTTGGATTTCCTAGGCGGGTAACGGCTACTTACCGGTGCCCCGGATCATCGTGCCCGCGCCATGCTCAGTAAAAATTTCCAGTAGCAACGCGTGCGGTACTCGGCCGTCCATGATGACAGCGGCGTCGACGCCCTGCTTCACTGCGTTCAGACAGGTCTCGATCTTGGGAATCATCCCGCCCGATATGGTGCCGTTCTTTATCAGGGATTGCGCCTGCCGGGGGGAAGCGTTGGTGATCAATTTGTCATTTTTATCCAGAACGCCAGCAACGTCGGTCAGCATCAGTAGACGCGTTGCCCCAATGGCGCCGGCAATTGCCCCCGCCGCGGTGTCGGCATTGATGTTGTAAGTTGTGCCTTTTTCCCCGATTCCCAGCGGCGCGATAACCGGGATCATGTGAGATCCCGCGAGTGTATCAAGCACCTTGGTATTCACTTCCATGGGTTCGCCGACGAAACCCAGGTCGACAACTTTTTCGATGCGGGAATCCGTCTTGCGTTTATGTTTCAGTTTGCGGGCCTGGATCAGATTTCCGTCCTTGCCCGATATACCGACGGCGGTGCCGCCCGCATCGTTGATAGCAGTCACCACTTCCTTATTGATGGATCCGGCCAGAACCATTTCGACGATCTCGACGGTGCGCTGGTCAGTTACACGCAGTCCGTCAATGAATTCGCTTTCGATTTTCATCTGCTTCAGCATCGCGCCGATCTGTGGTCCGCCCCCGTGCACGATGACGGGGTTTATGCCCACCTGTTTCAGCAGTACGATATCCTGCGCGAACTGGGCTGCCAGCTTGTCGTCGCCCATGGCGTGACCGCCATATTTGATGACAAATGTCTTGCCGCCGAATTCCTGCAGATAGGGCAGGGCTTCAGTCAGGGTTTCTGCGGTGCGCAGCAGGGATTTTATTTCCGAAATGTTGCGCGACTCGTTCTT
Organism: uncultured Alphaproteobacteria bacterium; assembly: GCA_913047365.1. GTDB lineage: Bacteria > Pseudomonadota > Alphaproteobacteria > MPNO01 > UBA830 > CAJWUK01. The sequence goes on from CAJWUK010000016.1 coordinate 15,603, forward strand.
GGTGCTGTCTGCCATCGGGCACTCACTGGCGGATTGAAGGGCGGAACGCCGAAATTCGACCCGCGTTTAACGGAATTCAGCGATTTTGGCCAGTTCCGAGCGTAAATGTTTGATCCCGGTACCCTTGGCCGAACTGGTGACGATCAGTTCCGGATGGGCGGCGACATGTTTTGAGACGCGACCGGAGGTCTCTTCAACCAGGCACGTCAGAGGACCGGGCTTTACCTTGTCGCATTTGGTCAGGACCATCTGATAGGACACGGCGGCTTCGTCCAGATCCTTCATCACGCCGATATCGTTATCTTTCAGCCCGTGGCGGGCATCGATCAACAAGCATACTCGGCGCAGTGACGGGCGCCCGCGCAGATAGTCGAAAATCAGGGCGGTCCATCGCTTGATTTCCGATTTGGAGGCACGGGCATACCCATACCCCGGGAGGTCGGCTAGCATCAGCGCGTCCGCCAGTTGAAAAAAATTGATCATCTGTGTCCGCCCAGGTGTATTCGATGTCCGTGCCAGGGTCTTCCGGCTGGTCAGTGCATTGATCAGGGTGGATTTGCCTACATTCGACCGGCCGACAAAAGCGATTTCAGGAAGGTGAGCATCTGGAACCCCGTCATAGGTGGCGGCACTAGAAATGAACTGGCACTCCTGCGCGAACAGCCACCGCCCACGCTCCAGGTCGTCTGTGGCCGATGTATCAAGCTGCTCGGGGTTGCCGGTCATGTCCGGTCCCTCCGGTTAGGTTCAACGTTTCTTGCGCTGTCGGCGGGACTTTTTGGTCTTTGCCTTCGCTTTGGATGCCGGTGCGGATTTTTCTTCTGTAGCTTCTTCCGCCTTTTTCTTATTCTTGTTACCTCGCGGCGGAGCTTTGGGCGGTTCTTCGTTTATCGCTTCACCCGATGCCGAAATGCCCATCTGCCGCATGATCAGCCATTGCTGCGCAATAGACAGCAGGTTGTTCCAGGCCCAGTAAATCACCAGCCCGGCTGGGAACTGCCCTAGCAGGAAAGTAAACACGAACGGCAGGAACATGAAAATTTTCTGCTGCATCGGGTCCGCGGGCTGCGGGTTCAACTTCTGCTGCAGGAACATGGTTAGGCCCATGATGATCGGCCAGATACCGATGTTCACAATCTGCAGGCTGCCCGGCACGTCCCACGAGAAGATGCCGAACGCCGTCAGCAAGCCTAGTGGATCGGGGGCTGACAGATCCTGAATCCAGCCGAAAAACGGCGCGTGGCGCATTTCGATGGTAACAAACAGAACCTTATAAAGGGCGAAGAAGACCGGGATCTGGATCAGGATCGGAAAGCAGCCCGACATCGGGTTGGCGCCTTCCTTCTTGTACATTTCCATCATCGCCTGGTTTTGGCGCTGCTTGTCGTCCTTATAACGCTCCCGGACTTCCACCATCTTCGGCTGAAGTTTTTTCAGCCGGCTCATTGACCGGTAGGATTTGTTGGCCAACGGGAAGAACGCGATCTTGATCAGAACCGTTAGCAACAGGATCGCGAGCCCAAAATTGCCGAGCAATCGGTTGAAGTAATCTATCGCATAGAAAATCGGCTTGGTCAGATAATAGAACCAGCCAAAATCGACCAGCTTGTCGAATATCGGCAGCCCCAGATTGTCGCGATAGGAATCGAGCAACCGGACCTCTTTGGCGCCGGCGAACAGGCGCGTGGTGAACTCTACCGTTTGCCCAGGGTTTACTGCCTGTGCGGCGGCGAGGTAGTCGACCTGGTACTTGTCCTTGCCGTTTGGCGCGGTGTGGACGAAGCGGCTGGTGTTCCGCGTCTTTTGATCGGGGGCAAGTGAGGTCGCGAAGTACTGGCTGGTTATCCCAATCCATCCACCTGTCGTGGCCTGCGACCGAATGCCATTGGTTTCATCCTGCAGGTCGTCATAGTCAATTTCGGTAAGGGTTTCACCAAAGGCGCCTATCAATCCTTCATGCAGGATGAAAAATTCCGTTACCTCAGGTGTGCCGGAAAGAGAGATCAAACCGAATGGATGAATGGAGGCAGACTTGTTGCCCTGGTTCTCGATACGCTGCCGGACCGTGAACATATAGTTCTCGTCGATGGCGATCGTCTGGCGGAAGACGATGCCGTCCGGGTTGGTCCAGCTTAGCGTTACCGGAGTGTCCACCGAGAGGGATTCCCGATCCGCCGTCCAGACGGTGTTCGGCCCCGGTACGGCGATACCCTGAGTCTGCGACACCCAGCCGAACCGGGCGAAATAGGGATTCTCGGTTCCCTGTGGCGCCAGCAGAACGATTTCCTTGCTGTCTTTTTTTAACGTCTGCCGGTAATCCAGCAGGGTCAGGTCGTCGATCACCGCCCCCTTCAGGCGGACCGATCCCACAACGCGGCCCGTCGTAATTTTGACCCGCGGCGCCGCATTGATAACCGCGTCTCGGGAGACCTTGGCAGGCTGGCCTGCGACCGGCGCCGTGGTACCTGGAACCATTACGCCCGGGGCTAAGGGTGCAGTGCCCGGCGGAAGCGCCGTGGCTGGCGGCGGGGCCGACCCGGGGGCACTGACAGGCGGCGCGCCGGGCTGTGTCTGCTGGGCGCTTTCCTTTGCTTTTTGCGCTTTCTCGGCTTCCAGACGTGCCCGCTCTTGGTCCATGCGTGGTGCTTCGATCAAAATCTGCCAACCCAGCAGGATCGATACCGACATGACGATCGCCATGATCAGATTGCGTTGTTCCATGATCTATCGCCTATCCGATTTCGGGACCGGGTCGAACCCGCCATTGCCTCCCCACGGGTGACAGCGGGCTATCCGCCTTAGCGCGAGCAACGCTCCGCGAGTGGAGCCATGGGTTTTCACCGCCTCGATCGCATATCCCGAACAGGTGGGATGGAAGCGGCAGGTTTGCGGTAGGACCGGGGATAGGAAAAGCTGGTATCCGCGGGCAAGTCCCATGATCAGCCATCCCGATATTTTGCTTATTGTCTTCATCCAGTCGAATGCTTCCCTGACGGCTACGCCTATGTTTTCTCGGCGGTCAGCCGTTATCGTTCATAACCCCTAGTTTTCCGAGACCTATCCGAAGGTCTTCCTTCAGGTCCGAAAAACTCCTGTTGGGTGTCACCGCCCGACCGATAAGAACATAGTCATAAGACGGCGCGGCGCAATGCGGCAGAACGTCTTCCGCTGCCGCTCTCAAGCGTCTTCGGATTCGGTTCCGAACAACCGCGTTCCCGACGCGTTTGGTTACCGTCAAACCGTATCGAGGGCCTGTTGTTTCACAGGCATCGGAGGCCGGACGGGGCGCTGCCTGGAGAACTAGGCCTGGCGCGGCCCACTTCCGGTTTTCTGCCGCAATTCTGAGAAATTGACGGCGGGTTTTCAGGCGCTCAAGCATTAGCGCCCCGGCTATCAGGCTGACAGGCGCTTACGGCCCTTGGAACGGCGGCGGGACAAAACCCGGCGGCCACCCACGGTCTGTTTGCGCGCACGGAAGCCATGCCTACGTTTGCGCACTAGGACGCTCGGCTGAAATGTACGTTTCACGGGCTCGCTCCCACGGGAATCTGGTCGAAATTCAGGGCCGCTGTATAGTGATTTGGCCGGTCCAAGTCAACGAAACAGAACCTCGCTCTCCTGACGGCGTTTTTCGCTATTTCACGCTTTGTTGAGGGAATATTGATTAGTGTATCGCGATCGATCAATAAAGGTATTCGGTGAGTACAACAGCTTGCCATGTTTTGCACAATTTCTATGGACCGGAATAATTATGGTAACTCAGTCCTAATCCTCCCAGATTACTATCGGTTCTGAACGCCGTTTAACGAATAAAGGCCCAAAAATAGATACGTCTAACGAACAGGGGAAGTCGTCTGCTGACAGTAAATTGTCAGTCTCCGCCGGCAGGATCGTTGCGCTGGCGTTGCTTGCAATCGGTCTGGTGGTGTTTTTCGTCTTCGGTCTCGACAAATTTTTGTCGCTAAACGCGTTAAAGGAACACCGGGAAACCCTGCAGGGTTGGGTTGCCAACCACTGGGTGCTCACTGCCATAGCTTTTGCCGCTATTTACGCACTGGCCGTGGCGTTTTCGTTACCCGGAGCCGTGTTTATTACCATCGCCGGCGGATTCATGTTCGGCCCCTACCTCGGAACAGTATACGTAGTCGTGGGTGCGACCATCGGGGCCGTCGGGGTTTTTCTCGTCGCCAGATACGCCCTCGGCGAAACCCTACGTGCGAAAGCGGGACCAGCCATAAAGCGGATGGAAGCCGGATTTCGCGAAAATGAGATGAGCTATTTGCTTATCCTGCGCCTAGTGCCGCTATTCCCGTTCTGGCTGGTTAATTTGGTATCCGCGTTTCTGGGTGTCAGCCTGCGCACCTACACGATCGGTACGCTGCTGGGCATCATCCCCGGCACCTTTGTCTATGCCTTGGTGGGCGATGGGGCCGGGGCGGTTCTCGATGCTGGCGGCGATCTGAATTTTGGAATCATCTTTGAGCCGCGCTTTCTTGCGCCCATAATGGGGCTGGCGGCGCTTACCTGCATTCCCATCGTCTATAAACGCCTAAAGGCTCGTAAAGACGGCGCGGCCAAATGATCGAAGGTCTTCTCAATGGCAAACGAAATTTCCGCTGATATCTGTGTCATCGGTGGCGGTTCCGGCGGGTTGTTGGTTGCCGCTGGGGCTTCGCAGATGGGTGCAGAGGTTGTCCTGTTCGAACCCGGCAAGATGGGTGGCGATTGCCTGAACTATGGCTGCGTTCCGTCAAAATCGATGATCGCCGCCGCTCGTGCTGCCCAAGCCATCCGCTCCGCCGACAAGTTCGGCATAGGCGCCGCGGAACCGGTCGTTGACTTCCAAAAGGTTCACGATCACGTCCACGGCGTCATCGGCGCCATCGCGCCGCATGATTCTGTCGAACGCTTCGAAGGTCTCGGCGTCAGGGTCATTCAAGCAAAGGGAAAGTTTGTTGGCCCGACCAGCATTCAGGCGGGCGATACCGTCGTGAACGCAAAGAGAGTTGTAATTTCCACGGGATCGCATTCGTGCGCGCCGCCGATCCCGGGCCTGGGGACTGTTCCTTATCTTACCAACGAAACGGTGTTTGATCGGACCGAAGCGCCCGAGCATCTGCTGGTGATCGGCGGCGGGCCTATCGCCAGCGAACTCTCGCAGGCCCATCGCCGGCTAGGATGCGAAGTCACAATCCTAGAGACCGCAAAAACGCTATCCAAAGACGACCCTGAACTGGCGGAAGTTGTGTGTACCCGTATGCTGAAAGAGGGTGTGACTATCCGGCAGGAGATCAAAATTCTGAGCATCGAAAAGGACGGCGATGGCGTGACGGTAAATTTCCGGGACGGCGGCAAGGAGGAAAGTGTTACCGGGTCAGATCTTTTGGTAGCCGCCGGCCGGGTCCCCAACCTGGAAGGTCTCGATCTCGAAGCTGCAGGCATCGACTACGACAAAAGCGGGATTAAAGTTGACCGCCGACTGCGGACCACTAACAAAAAGGTGTTCGCCATCGGGGATGCCGCGGGAAGTTTTCAATTTACCCACGTTGCCGGGTATCACGCCGGTATCGTCATCCGGAACATTCTGTTCCGCATGCCGGCCAAGGTCGACTATTCGGCGCTGTCCTGGGTTACCTATACTGATCCGGAGCTCGCCCATGTCGGGATGACTGAGGTGCAGGCGCGCGAAAAGTATGGTGACGTCCGTGTTCTGCGGCACCCGTTTGCCGAGAATGACCGGGCGCTGGCCGAACGCCAGGCGGACGGCCTCGCAAAGATCATCACGACTAAAAAGGGCGTCATCGTCGGAGCGTCTATTGTCGGCCCCCACGCGGGCGAACTGATACAGAGCTGGATACTGCCTATTCAGAAAAAGATGAAAATTGGCGCTATCGCAGGTCTGATCATTCCCTACCCGACCCTTGGCGAAGTGAACAAGCGGGCCGCCGGCAGCTATTACACACCCAAGATTTTCAGCGAACGGATGAGAGCAATCGTCCGCTTCTTGCTCAAATTCGCCTGACGTTCCGCCTCTGTGACAAATCGGTGGCAACTGTTCACGATAAGTTGAGGACCAGTGTTCTTGCTTCGTCTACCGGTGGAGAAAAAGCAGGATCGTGGGCGGTTCCGCCGCCCGCCGGTCGGAACGTCACCGGACCCCGGATCACCCGCCAACGCCGCCGAGTAGATCGTTGCACCCGCCGGCCAGAGCGGTTATTACATCGACGGACCAATCAACAGACAGCGAACCGGCATAATGACCAACGTTTCCAACTGGGTTCTCGGATTTTGTAGCGTCATCATGGGGCTAGGCGGGCTATTCGTTGCATCCCATGCCGGACACGGCGTAGGCTATTATGGTGGCCTCGCCATTTTCCTTTTTGCCGTGTTTTTCGTTTTTTTCCTGATCCGTACATCGATGGATCACGAGGAACGGGGCCACTAATCCTCTTTGGATTTATGGCGGGCCAGCAGGATCGCCGCCCCGCCGCCCAGAGCAGACAAACCGATCATCGCGTAGAACGCGGACCCGGCATAAGTTTCGTATAGCCAGCCGGTCAGTAGCATCATCAATCCCATCACCAGTCCTACAGAAAAGCCGGAATACAGGCTTTGGGCGGATGCTGACAAATTCTCCGGCACGGTGCGAAGCATGTAATGCATGGCGGCCAGGTGGGCCGCGCCGAATGTCAGTCCGTGCAGCCATTGCGTCCCGAACAGGACGATCATATCTGTGGAATTGGCAAGGATGCCCCACCGGACGATGCCTGCTGCGGCCGCAATCCACATCAGACGGATCGGTCCAAACTTCGCGACCACGGTACCGGAAAATGCGAACAGGATGATTTCAGCGATCACCCCTTCCGCCCACAGAGCGCCGATGATGTGATCCGGCAGGCCAGCATCGCGCCAGTGAATGGTGCCGAAGACGTATATGACGGCATGGCTGGATTGCAGCAGGCTGACCGCGGTAATGAAGATCAGGAAGCGCCTCTGCCGCAGCAGTGCAAAGGCCGGAAATCTCTCCACCGGCCCGTCCCGGCTGGGCCGTTCCGGCAATCCGAAACCGGCTATGAGAGCGGCGATCATGGCGGCGACGATCATCCACAGGATTGAGGCATCGCCTGCCTTGTCTATCACCCACCCCCCGATATAGGCGGCCAGGATAAAGGTCAGCGAGCCCCAAAGCCTGACCCGGCCGTAATCGAAGCCGTGGTCCACAGATGCGCGGGATGCCATATTTTCGCCCAGTGGTATCAGGGCCATGAACATGGCGCTGGCCAGGATATTAACGGCGAACAGCGCCCAGAATCCGTTGGCCAACGCGAAAAGCGCATATGTTACCACCCCGCCCGCTGCGGAAATCATGATAATGCGTTTATGTGCGCCCGATCGGTCTGCAAAATGGGCAACCAGGGGATTGGCGAAGGCCCGAATCCAGACACCAACCGATAGAATCAGGCTGATTTCGGTGGCATCCAGTCCACGATATTTCAGCCACGCTGGCCAGAAAGGCAGATGTATGCCTACGGCAAGAAAGATTGCGGCATAATAAAAGGAAAAGCGGGCGACCATGATCGCCAAGCTTTAGCACGCGGAGCCTGTCCGCCATAACAATCTCGCCCACGCCTGACACAGTATATTTTTTAAGAGATCCAAGATCCGGCGGATTGCTAGATAAACCCCTGTTTCCATGCTATCGGGTATAAAAATAAACGGGATACAGGGACAGCCATGCCAGCCAAGACAATCAAAGTCGACAGTGCAGCCGAAGCCTATCTCACCGTTCTGAAAGATCGGGACGTCGATTATCTTTTCGGCAATGCCGGAACGGATTTTCCATCCATTATCGAAGGCTTGTCCAAATCGCTGACTGGAGAGGGCAGCGCGCCGATACCGGTCACGGTGCCTCACGAAAACCTCGGTGTGGCCATGGCCCATGGGTATTACGTTGCCACCGGCCGAATGGCGGCGGTGATGGTTCATGTGAACGTGGGTACCGCGAATGCGATTTGCGGGGTCATGAACGCCGCGCGTGAGAATGTGCCAATCCTGATGACTTCCGGACGCACGCCCCTGACGGAAGAAGGTTTCGATGGGTCCAGGTCGCTTTACATTCACTGGGGCCAGGAAATGTTCGACCAGGCATCGACCCTGCGCGAAATGGTCAAATGGGATTACGAACTGCGCAACGGCAAGCAGATCGAAACCATTGTCGATCGCGCGGTAACCGTTGCCATGACCGAACCCCGGGGGCCAGTCTACTTGTCGCTGCCGCGCGAGGTACTGGCCGAAAAGCCCGGCGATTTTACCTATCAGTCTCCCACCCGTCGGGTGCCGGCCCGCGCTGCTGCGGCGGATCCCAATGCACTGGATGAAGCTGCGGAAATTCTTGCTGCGGCGGAAAACCCGCTGATCATTACCTCCAGCATGGGCCAGAACCGGGCGGCGGTCCCCGCCTTGGAATCGCTGGCCGAACGGTTTGCCCTGCCGGTAATCACGTATCGCCCACGCTATGTGAACATCGCGTCTGACCATCCCATGCATATGGGGTACGAGCCCGGCGCTTATCTGCCGGAGGTGGACGCGGTGCTAACCATCGATTGCGACGTGCCGTGGATTCCGTCACTGCATAAGCTGAACCCCGACGCCAACGTCATCCAGCTTGGATCCGATCCGCTTTACGAAAACTACCCGGTCCGCGGGTTCCCCTGTGATCTCGGCATCCGCGGCAGCTCGGCGACTGCATTGCCCCAACTGGAAGAGGCGATGGCCGTTCGCGAGGCATCCGGAAAGGCGCGGATCGATGCGCGGCGCAGCCGCATTGCCGATATCAAGGGCGAACAGGCTGCCGCCAATCAAGCGCGGATCGATAAAATCTCGTCCGGTGCCGCGGCAATGGATAATGCATGGGTTGCTCATTGCCTGGCGCAGGTAAAAGAAGAAGACGATATTTTGGTGTCTGAATCCCAGCTGGCGCTCGCGAATATGTCTTTGCGTAAGCCAGGCACGTTTTTCGGGACAAGCCCCTCCGGTGGGCTCGGCTGGGGTCTTGGCGCGGGTCTTGGCGTGAAGCTGGGCCAGCAGGACAAACGTGTGTTCTGCGTGGTCGGCGACGGCTCCTACATGTTCGGCAACCCGACACCCGCACATTTCGTGTCGGCTGCATACGACTTGCCTGTGCTGACCGTGATCATGAATAACAAGATGTGGGGATCGGTCCGCAAGGCGACGTTGGGTCTCTATCCCGAAGGGGCGGCGTCCAGCGCCAATCAGGCGCCGCTCACGTATCTCGATCCGGCACCCGAATATCACAAGATCGTCGAGGCTTCCGATGGCTACGGGGAAGAGGTGAAGCAGCCGGAAGATCTGCCGGCGGCTCTGGAACGGGGGCTGAAGGCTGTCGATGTCGATAAGCGTACGGCGGTGATCAATGTTAACACAACCTATGACGACGCCGCCGCGAAGGCGGATGCCGTTCGCTGATGACCTTTTCCTCCGATACCCTGAACGAACGACTCGAATGGCTGGCCGGTCATCCCTTCTATAAGGATCGGGTCCCGGCTTCTGTAGCCGATGCCGATGAATTTGCCGCTGCCGTGCCCCTGATGTCGCGCGCCGATCTGGTGGCGGAGATGGAAAAACCCGGATACGGCGCGTTTAGTGGGACCAATCCGGTCCGCATCAATCTCAGCCCGATGGGGCCATCCCTGATACCCGCGATGCAAACGGCCGGGGATATGGAACACATGATTGCTGCGGTGCGCACTCATCTGGATGCCTGTGGGATCGGGCCGGGCGATGTGTGCGCCGTGACGTTCGGTTACCACATGTTCGTCGCCGGCCTGTTCTATCAGTCGCAGATGGAGGCGCATGGCGTCGGATGCATTCCCCTCGGGCCGGGCGAGGCGGAACGCGCCGTCGATGTCTGCGCCAAGCACGGTGTCACGGTGCTCGCCGGCAATCCATCGTTTTCGCTGAAACTGATCGAGGCGGGCTTGATGCCGCCCAAGGTGTTTTTCGCGGGTGGCGAGGCTTTTACCGGGAACCCGACATTATACAAAGCGGTGAAAGCTGCCATGCCGGATACCGTGCTGGTGGATTCCTTTTCCCTGTCGGAATTTTTGCCGGTTGCGCGTACCTTTCCGGGAGGCGAAGGCGTGCACGTCTTCGACGAACTGGTTTATGCCGAAGTAGTCGATCCCGACACGGGCGAACCCGTTGCCGACGGTGAACGCGGCGAACTGGTCCTAACCCATCTGAAAAAAGAGGCGCAACCGCTGCTGCGTTATCGAACCGGTGACCTGACCATCCGGCAGACGACGAATCCGGTTCATCGGCGAACCGTTAACCTGCCTCGGGTCGTTTTCGGGCGCACCGATAATATGGTGAAGGTTAAAGGCGTAAAAATTTACCCGTCGGAAGTCCGCAGCGTCCTAGTGGGCCTATACGGTCTGACCGGCGCCTATCGGCTGACCGTCTCGGCGAAATCGGGCGGCGGCGA